>NZ_JBIAWQ010000010.1:256358-309590 GCF_042895815.1 Streptomyces sp. NPDC001373 | reverse complement strand
CCGTTCGTCCTGCAGTCCGCGGAGGTCATGAAGAGCGCGGTGGCCTTCCTGGAGCCGCACATGGAGAAGACCGACGCCGAGGGCAAGGGCACGATTGTGCTGGCCACGGTCCGCGGTGACGTCCACGACATCGGCAAGAACCTCGTCGACATCATCCTCACGAACAACGGCTACAACGTCGTCAACATCGGCATCAAGCAGCCGGTCTCGGCGATCGTGGAGGCCGCGCAGGAGCACAAGGCCGACGTCATCGGCATGTCGGGCCTCCTGGTGAAGTCCACCGTGATCATGAAGGAGAACCTGGAGGAGCTCAACCAGCGCAAGCTGGCCGCCGACTACCCGGTCATCCTGGGCGGCGCGGCCCTGACCCGCGCCTACGTGGAACAGGACCTCCACGAGATCTACGAGGGCGAGGTCCGCTACGCCCGGGACGCGTTCGAGGGCCTGCGCCTGATGGACGCGCTGATCGCCGTCAAGCGCGGCGTCCCCGGCGCCACCCTGCCCGAACTCAAGCAGCGCCGCGTGGCCAAGCGGGACACGCCCGTCCTCCAGGCCGAGGAGGCCGAGGAGCCGGGCGGCCGCTCGGACGTGGCCGTCGACAACCCGGTGCCCTCCCCGCCCTTCTGGGGGACCCGGGTCGTCAAGGGCATCCCGCTCAAGGACTACGCCTCCTGGCTGGACGAGGGCGCGCTGTTCAAGGGCCAGTGGGGCCTCAAGCAGGCCCGCGCCGGCGGGGCCACCTACGAGGAGCTCGTCGAGAGCGAGGGCCGTCCGCGCCTGCGCGGCCTGCTGGAGAAGCTGCACACCGAGAACCTCCTGGAAGCGGCCGTGGTCTACGGCTACTTCCCCTGCGTCTCCAAGGGCGATGACCTGATCATCCTGGACGACCAGGGCAACGAGCGGACCCGGTTCACCTTCCCGCGCCAGCGCCGGGGCCGCCGCCTGTGCCTGGCGGACTTCTTCCGCCCGGAGGAGTCCGGGGAGACCGACGTCATCGGCCTCCAGGTGGTCACCGTCGGCTCGAGGATCGGCGAGGCCACGGCCAGGCTCTTCGAGTCCGACTCCTACCGCGAGTACCTCGAGCTGCACGGCCTGTCCGTCCAGCTCGCCGAGGCCCTGGCCGAGTACTGGCACGCCCGCGTCCGCACCGAACTCGGCTTCGGCGCCGAGGACCCGGCGGCCATCGAGGACATGTTCGACCTCAAGTACCGGGGCGCCCGCTTCTCCCTGGGCTACGGCGCCTGCCCCGACCTGGAGGACCGCGCGAAGATCGCGGACCTCCTCCAGCCGGAGCGGATCGGCGTCCACCTCTCGGAGGAGTTCCAGCTCCACCCCGAGCAGTCCACCGACGCCCTGGTCATCCACCACCCCGAAGCGAAGTATTTCAACGCACGCTGACACGTACCGGCGTACACTGGTCGGTCCCAAACAGGCCGGTCACCTGTCCCCCAGGGGATGCCCCGCGCGGGCACGAGGTGACCGGCCTTGTCGTCCCCGGAGAGAGGCGTACGCATGACCAGCACCGTTCCCGCCCCCGCCGTCCGCACGGCCGACGGGCACGCCCTCCAGGCGGTGCTGCTCGACATGGACGGCACCCTCGTCGACACCGAGGGCTTCTGGTGGGAGATCGAGGCCCAGATCTTCCACGAGCTCGGCCACCGCCTCGACGAGGCCTGGCGCGACGTCGTCGTCGGCGGCCCCATGAGCCGCAGCGCGGCCTTCCTGATCGAGGCGACCGGCGCCGACATCGGCCTCGCCGAGCTGAGCGTCCTGCTCAACGAGCGCTTCGCGGCCCGCATCGCCGAACAGGTCCCCCTCATGCCCGGCGCCGAGCGGCTCCTGAGCGAGCTGGCCCGGCACAACGTGCCCACCGCCCTCGTCTCCGCCTCGCACCGCCGGGTCATCGACCAGGTCCTGCTCACCCTGGGCCGCGACCGCTTCCACCTCACCGTCGCCGGCGACGAGGTCCCCCGTACGAAGCCCCACCCCGACCCGTACCTGTTCGCCGCGAGCAGCCTGGGCGCGCACCCCTCGCGGTGCGCCGTCATCGAGGACACCGCCACCGGAGTGGCCGCCGCCGAGGCGGCCGGCTGCCGGGTCGTGGCCGTGCCCTCCGTCGGCCTGATCGAGCCCGCTCCCGGGCGGACCGTTGTGCGCTCGCTGGAGGACGTGGACCTGGCCTTCCTGCGCTCCCTCATCACTCCGATGAACTGAGGGCACACCGTCAGTGCCGAACGGAACCGGGGCCAGTCCCCGGTCTCGCGGAAGGATCTTCCGCCCAGGCCCCCGGAGGCCGAAATTCCATCCCGATGATGGGGGACGGAGCGGGTGACTTTGGTCACCCGCGCAGCCTTCGCCGGACCTGCCCCGAGCCTGCACGGGCTTCCCATGTGTCCGGATTGATCATCTCCTGACACCATCTGCGAAGACTCCGGTGTAAGCGGTCAGTCCGCACCCATCACAGTGCGATTACGACCCCTGCGCCACTGGTTCAAGCCACCCCGTCCCGGACCACTAATGTCGACGCGGGCACTCCGCATGCACCTCTGCCGTGCCGGCCGCACACCCTTGCACCGGCACGCGCGTGGACCGATCGTCAAACACCGGCCCGATCGTTCCGCCCTGAACGGGCGACCGCCGCGAAGTGCCCTCTACGCCGCTTAACAAGTGCCGGGTGAGGGAGTACTTCCAGCATGAACCGCAAGACCATGGTGCTGACGGCCGCGATCGGCCTGCTCACCCCCGCGCTGTCCGCATGCGGCAGCGCGAGTGGAAACGGAGCAGGGTCCGGAGCGATCGTCGTCGGCACCACCGACCGGTTCGAGGCAGCCGACTACGCCCCCGCCCCGTTCGACCCCGCCTACGCGTACGACGCCACCACCTGGAACGTCCTGCGCCAGACCGTCCAGACGCTGATGCACACCCCGCGCGGCGGCGGCCAGCCCGTCCCCGAAGCGGCCTCCGACTGCCGCTTCACCGACAACGACAACGAGAGCTACCGCTGCACCCTACGGCCGGGCCTCAAGTTCGCCAACGGCGACCCGCTCACCGCGAAGGACGTCAAGTTCTCCATCGACCGGGTCCGGGCCATCAAGGACGAGAACGGCCCCTCCGCCCTCCTCTCCACGCTCGACACCGTCGAGGTCAAGGGCGCCGACACCGTCGTCTTCCACCTGAAGACCCCGGACGCGACCTTCCCGTACAAGCTCTCCACCCCCGCCGCCGGCATCGTCAGCGAGAAGAACTACGAGGCCAAGAAGCTGCGCACCGGCTTCGCCGTCGACGGCTCCGGCCCGTACACGATGAAGGCCGAGGTCAAGGACGACCACCTCGTCCGGGCCGTCTTCAGCAAGAACCCGAACTACAAGGGCGACATCAAGCTGCAGAACGACAAGGTCGAACTGCGCACCTTCCCCGACTCGGCGGCCGCCACCAAGGCACTCTCCGACGGCTCCATCAGCATGGTCTCCCGCACGCTCTCCCCGGCCCAGATCACCGAGCTCTCGGCCAAGCCCCCCAAGGGTGTCCGGCTCGTCCCCATGCCGGGCCTGGAGATCCGCTACATCGGCTTCAACACCGACGCCCCGGTCACCAAGGAGAAGGCCGTCCGCCAGGCCCTCGCCGCCGCCGTCGACCGCAACAACGTCATCTCCAAGGTCTACGGGAAGTCCGCGCAGCCCCTGTACTCGCTGGTCCCCACCACCGTCACCGGGCACGTCAACTCCTTCTTCAACAAGTACGGCGAGGCCAACACCGCCAAGGCCGCCGACCTGCTGAAGGCCGCCGGGATCAAGACCCCCGTCAAGCTGACGCTGAACTACACCAGCGACCACTACGGCGACGGCACCGCGGCCGAGTTCGCGGCCCTCAAGGCCCAGCTGAACTCCACCCAGCTCTTCGACGTCAGCGTCCAGGGCAACGAGTGGGGCGACTTCCGCCCGGCCCAGAAGAAGGGCGACTACGCCGCCTACGGGCTCGGCTGGTTCCCCGACTACCCGGATGCCGACAACTTCCTCGCCCCGTTCCTGGAGCAGGACAACTTCCTGGGCACGCCGTACGCCAACAACACGGTGCGCACCAAGCTCATCCCCGAGTCCCGCAAGGCCGCCGACCGCAACGTCGCCGTCCCCGCGATCACGGAGATGCAGGACATCGTCGCCGAGGACGTGCCCGTCCTGCCGCTGTGGCAGGGCAAGCAGTACGTCGCCGCACGCGACGGGATCACCGGAGTGGAATGGTCGGTCAACGCCATCTCCGACCTCCAGCTGTGGGAGCTCGGCCGAGGTGTCAGCGGCTGAGACCGGCAGCAACCGGCGGCGGACGTCGCAGGCCGGCGCAACGATCAGACAAGAACTGTGAAGGACATCGCGTGAAGAGACGTAACCAGTGGCTGGTGGCCCCGCTCGGGGCGGCGACCGCCGCCGCGCTGCTCAGTGGCTGCGGTTCGCAGGACGGCTCGGCCGCCGGCGACGGCAAGGGCGTGGTCATGGGCATATCCGACAAGGTGAAGTCCACCGACCCGGCCTCCGGCTACGACCCGGGCTCCTGGCTGCTCTTCAACAACGTCTTCCAGTCGCTGCTGAGCTTCCCCAAGGGCGGCACCACGCCCGAGCCCGACGCCGCGCAGGCCTGCAACTTCGAGGGCGGTGACAGCAAGGTGTACAAGTGCACCCTGCGCTCCGGCCTGAAGTTCAGCAACGGTCACAGCCTCACCTCGAAGGACGTCAAGTTCTCCTTCGAGCGCACGCTGAAGATCAACGACCCCAACGGCCCGGCCGTCATGCTCGCCTCCATCGCGAGCATCGACGCCCCCGACGAGAAGACCGTCGTCTTCAAGCTGAAGACCCCCGACGCGACCTTCCCCAGCAAGATCGCTTCGGGCGCGGGCGCCATCGTCGACCACGCCGAGTACCCGGCCGACAAGCTGCGCACCGACAACAAGGCGATCGGCTCCGGCGTCTACAAGCTGGACGCCTTCAGCGAGAAGAGCGCCAACTTCTCGGTCAACGACTCCTACAGCGGCAAGGCCAAGGCCAAGAACACCGGCGTCACGCTGAAGTTCTTCAACGGCGACCAGGCCGGCCTCAAGACCGTCCTGGAGAGCGGGGACGTCGACTTCGCCTTCCGCGGCCTCGCCGCCAAGGACATCGCCGGCCTCGCCGCGACCAAGACCGGGGACAACAAGGTCGACGTCGTCCAGGGCACCGGCGCCGAAGTCCAGCACATGGTCTTCAACGTCAGCGACCCGGTCGTCGGCAAGCTCCCCGTCCGCAAGGCCATCGCGTACCTCGTCGACCGCGAGGCGCTCGTCAAGGACGTGTACTCCGGCACCGCCGTGCCGCTGTACTCGATCGTCCCGGCCGGCATCGCCGGACACACCACCCCCTTCTTCGACCGCTACGGCGGCAGCCCCCAACTGGAGAAGGCCAAGGCCGTCCTCAAGGCCGCCAACATCACCGGCAAGATCAAGCTGACGCTGTACTCCACGCCGACCCGTTACGGCCCCTCCACCGACCAGCAGTTCCAGGTCATCGCCAAGCAGCTCAACGAGAGCGGCCTGTTCGACGCCGACGTGAAGTCCGTCGAGTTCGAGCAGTACGAGAAGGACATCAAGGCCGGCAAGTACGGCGTCTACGTCAAGGGCTGGGTCCCCGACTACCCCGACGCCGACAACTTCACGCAGCCGTTCTTCGGGCCGGACAACGTCCTGCAGAACAACTACGACAACAAGGAGATCAGCGGGACCATCATCCCGACGACCAACGCCAAGTCCGACCGCACCGCGGCCAACCCGGACTACACGCGTCTCCAGGACATCGTCGCGGACGAGCTCCCGGTCCTCCCGCTCTGGCAGAGCAAGCAGTACGCCGTCGCCCGCCAGAACGTCACCGGCCTCCAGTGGTCCCTGGACGCCTCCACGGTCTTCCGCTTCTGGGAGATCAGCAAGGGCTGAGACCCTCGTCAAAGCCGACACGGCTCCGCCCCGGCACCCGAGAAGGGTGCCGGGGCGGAGCCGTATCCAGGGCGGTGCCTACTGCGCGCCCGGCCGCACCAGGCCGCTCTCGTACGCGTACACCGCCGCCTGCACCCTGTCGCGCAGGCCCAGCTTCGTCAGCACGTGGCCCACGTGCGTCTTCACCGTCGTCTCGCTCACGAACAGGTCCGCCGCGATCTCCGCGTTCGACAGCCCCCGGGCCACCAGCTTCAGCACCTCGACCTCGCGCTCGGTCAGCGTCCCCAGCGCGTCCGGGACGCTCTCCTCGCCCGACGGCAGATGGCCGGCGTACTTGTCCAGAAGCCGGCGCGTGATGCTCGGCGCCAGCATCGCCTCGCCCGCCGCCACCACCCGGATCGCCTGCACCAGCTCATCGGCCGGGGCGTCCTTCAGCAGGAAGCCGCTCGCCCCCGCCCGCAGCGCCTCCACCACGTACTCGTCCAGGTCGAACGTGGTCAGCACCAGCACCTTCGCCGGCCCGTTCCGCTCCGGACCCGTGATCTGCCGGGTCGCCTCGACCCCGTCCATCCGCGGCATCCGGATGTCCATCAGCACCACGTCCGGCTGCAGCGCCCGCACCTGCTCCAGCGCCTGCAGACCGTCCCCGGCCTCACCCACCACCACCAGGTCCTGCTCCGCCTCCAGGATCATCCGGAAGCCGGTGCGCAGCAGTGGCTGGTCGTCGACCAGCAGGACGCGGATCGCCACGGGAACTACCTCGTATTTCGTCGGACGGCTTCGGCGCCGCCCATTCTGCCCTGACCGCGAGGTCAGGAACCCGCCGGGCGGCCGGGCCGCGGGACGACCTCCAGCGGATACACCGGGGGAGTGCCGCCGAACTCCGGACACACCGACCGGTGGTCGCACCAGCCGCACAGCTTCGTCGGCCGGGGCCGCCAGTCGCCCGTCTCCGTCGCCTCCCGGATCGCCTCCCACAGCGCGTGCAGCTTGCGCTCCACCCGCTCCAGGTCCGCCACCACCGGGTCGTACGTCAGCACGTCCCCGCTGCCCAGGTACACCAGCTGGAGCCGCCGCGGCACCAGGCCCTTCAGCCGCCACACCACCAGCGCGTAGAACTTCATCTGGAAGAGCGCGCCCTCCGCGTACTCCGGCCGCGGCGCCTTGCCCGTCTTGTAGTCGACGATCCGCACCTCGCCCGTCGGCGCCACGTCCACCCGGTCGATGATCCCGCGCAGCCGCAGCCCCGACTCCAGCTCCGTCTCCACGAAGAACTCCCGCTCCACCGGCTCCAGCCGCTTCGGGTCCTCCAGCGTGAACCAGCGCTCCACCAGCGCCTCGGCCTCGGACAGCCAGGCCGCCAGCCCCGCGCCCCCGTCCTCCGCCGGAAACAGCTCCGCCAGCTCCGGCTTCGCCTCCAGCAGCCGCTCCCACTGCCCCGGAAGCAGCGCCTTAGCCCGCGGCACCGTCCGCTCCGCCGCCGGATGGTCGAACAGACGCTCCAGTACCGCGTGCACCAGCGTCCCCCGCGTCGCCGCCGCGCTCGGCTTCTCCGGCAGCCGGTCGATCACCCGGAACCGGTAGAGCAGCGGGCACTGCATGAAATCGCCCGCCCGCGAAGGCGACAGCGAGGCGGGCCGGGCGGCACCCGGGGAAGCGTCGGCGGAACCGGCGCCGGGGATCGTCGTCATGCGTGAAACCCTACGACCCGGGACCGACAGCACGCGCATACCATCGACTCCGGGCCCATCGCCCTGCATGATCGGAGCATCACACCGCGCGACAGCCCCACGCCACCACCCGCACGACGTGGACCACACTGGAAGCACACGCACCGAACGAAGGACAGCCGTGGCAGACACCGACGAAACCGGCGAGCGCCCCACCAAGCGCTCCGAACCGGGCGGCGGCATCCTCATGGGCCGCCCCTTCGGCGTACCCGTCTACGTCTCGCCCAGCTGGTTCCTCGTCGCCGCCCTCATCACCTGGGTCTTCGGCGACCAGCTCGACCGGATCCTGCCCGACCTCGGCCCGGCCCGCTACCTCGTCTCGCTCTTCTTCGCCGTCGCCTTCTACGCCTCCGTCCTCGTCCACGAACTCGCCCACACGGTCGCCGCACTCCGCTTCAGGCTCCCCGTGCGCCGGATCCAGCTGCAGTTCTTCGGCGGGGTCTCCGAGATCGAGAAGGAGTCCGAGACCCCCGGCCGCGAATTCGTCCTCGCCTTCGTCGGCCCCCTCCTCTCGCTCGTCCTCGCCGGGATTTTTTACCTCGGCATGAAGGCCGTCGAGCCCGCCAGCGTCCCCGGCGTCCTCCTCGCCGGCCTGATGGTCTCCAACCTGCTCGTCGCCGCCTTCAACCTGCTCCCCGGCCTCCCCCTCGACGGCGGCCGCATGCTCCGCGCCCTCATCTGGGGCCTCACCGGCAAACCCATGACCGGCACCGTCGCCGCCGCCTGGGTCGGCCGCGCCCTCGCCGTCACCGTCCTGCTCGGTCTGCCCCTGATCACCCAGACCGGCGTCCTCGGCAACCCGCCCCAGGACATCGGCGGCATGGACACCGTCATGGACGCCCTCCTCGCCGCCATCCTCGCCGCGATCATCTGGACCGGCGCCGGCAACAGCCTGCGCATGGCCCGCCTCCGCGAACACCTTCCCGAGCTGCGGGCCCGCACCCTCACCCGGCGCGCCATCCCCGTCCAGAGCGCCACCCCCCTCTCCGAGGCCCTGCGCCGCGCCAACGAGGCCGGAGCCCGAGCCCTCGTCGTCGTCGACGGCCAGGGCGACCCCACCGCCATCGTCCGCGAGACCGCCATCGCCTCCGTCCCCGAACACCGCCGGCCGTGGGTCGCCGTCAGCACCCTCGCCCAGGACCTCACCGACGGAATGAAGGTTTCGGCGGAACTCACCGGCGAGGAACTCCTCGACCACCTCCGCACCACCCCCGCCACCGAGTACCTCGTCCTCGAGAAGAGCGGCCAGATCTACGGCGTCCTGTCCACCCTCGACGTCGAGAAGGCCTTCGTGAAGGCCATGGCGCGGCCCCAGTCCTGAAGCCAATACACTGGTCACATGTCCGAACCGACCGGTGCCGCCCGCCGACGCGGGCCCTTCGAGGTCGGGGACCAGGTACAGCTGACCGACCCCAAGGGCCGCCACTACACGTTCACGCTCGAAGCCGGGAAGAACTTCCACACCCACAAGGGTTCCTTCCCGCACGACGAGCTGATCGGCGCTCCCGAGGGCAGCGTTGTCCGCACCACCGGCAACGTCGCCTACCTCGCGCTGCGCCCCCTGCTCCCCGACTATGTCCTGTCCATGCCCCGCGGCGCCGCCGTGGTCTACCCCAAGGACGCGGGCCAGATCCTGGCCTTCGCCGACATCTTCCCCGGCGCCCGCGTCGTGGAGGCGGGAGTGGGCTCCGGCTCCCTGAGCAGCTTCCTGCTGCGCGCCATCGGCGACCAGGGCATGCTCCACAGCTACGAGCGCCGCGCGGACTTCGCCGAGATCGCCACCGCCAACGTCGAACGCTACTTCGGCGGCCCCCACCCCGCGTGGAAGCTGACCGTGGGCGACCTCCAGGACAACCTGGCCGAGACCGACGTCGACCGCGTCATCCTCGACATGCTCGCCCCCTGGGAGTGCCTCGAGGCGGTCAAGAAGGCCCTCGTCCCCGGCGGCATCCTCTGCTGCTACGTGGCCACCACCACCCAGCTGTCCAAGACCGTCGAGTCCATCCGCGAGATCGGCTGCTTCGCCGAGCCGCAGCCCTGGGAATCGATGATCCGCAACTGGCACGTGGAAGGCCTCGCCGTCCGCCCGGACCACCGGATGATCGGCCACACCGGCTTCCTCGTCACCGCCCGCCGCCTCGCGGACGGCGTCGAGCCCCCCATGCGCCGCCGCCGCCCCGCCAAGGGCGCCTACGGCGAGGACTACGAGGGCCCCGGCAGCGACCGCTCCGCCTAGCCCTCCCCGCCGCCCCGGCCCGGGGCGGCGCACCCAACACGAAAGCGCTGTGGCGCAGTTCCCGGAAGAGCTCCCGGAACTGCGCCACAGCGCCTTTTCGTTGTCCGCTCCGACCGGTGCGGACCCGGCCGTTCCACCGCGGTGTGAGGTATGGCACGATGCTGGCTCACCGTCACCGTTCGTACAGGAGACACCCCGCGTGACGCACAGCCCCACCGGCCACGCCCCGTCGTTGGAAGACCTGTCGCCCGAGGACCTCGCGCACCGCCGCGCCAAGCCCGTCCACTGGGTCGCGACCGCCACCGCCATGGCGGCCGTCATAGCCGGCGCGGGACTGCTCCAGCCCGACCGGGCCACCGGGGCCACCCCCGCCCCCGAGACCGCCAAGGGCCCGCGGGCCGCCGCGCCCGACGCCCACGCCGCCGCGTACCCCCTCGACTGCAAGGGGGCCCCGCACCTGGTCACCGCCACCGCGGAGGGCGACCTCGACGGAGACGACCGGCCCGAGACGGTGGCGGCCGTACGCTGCGACGCCGGCTCCGGCACTCCGCCCCACGCGATCTACGTCCTGACCCGGGAGGCCGCCCCCGGAGCCCCGCCCCGCGTCGTGGCCACCCTCCTCGACCCCGCCCAACGCCGGACGGCCACCGACCTGACCGTGCGCGACCGGGTCGTCACGGCGAACCTGCTGGGCTACTCCTCGCCCTCCGTGCCCCGCTACAGCCCCGACGTCAAGCAGTTCGCCAAGTGGCGCTGGACCGGCGGGAAATTCCGCCAGGAGCTTACGGACTCGACCGCCGGGCGTGTTTGAACCGTCACTCGGCGTCCGGGCCGTACACCTCGACCCCGTCTGAAACGCGCCTTACGTGAATGCAGTCGCCCGGGCATTCCCGGGCCGAGTCGACCACGTCCTGGAGCAGCGGCAGGGGAACCGGAGTCGTCGCTCCCGCCTCCACGAGGAGCTCGTCCTCGGGGCTCTTCACGTACGCCAGACCGTCGATGTCCAGCTCGAACACCTCCGGGGCGTACTGGACGCAGATCCCGTCCCCGGTGCAGAGGTCCTGGTCGATCCAGACCTCCAGCGGCTCTCCGGTCCCGCCGGTTCCGCCCGTCGGGGCCTCCTGCTGCACGGTCATATCTCCCGCCGTTCCCTGCTCTGATCGATCCGTACCGGAGGCGGCTCTCGGCAAGTCGCGCGGGCCCGGACGGGTGTTGAACGCTTCGACCTTACAACCGGCTGCTTTCCGATGTTGAAGGGTGGGTATTTCCCTCGCGTGAGGGAGTACGCAAGGGTGAAGATCGGACACACCCCTACCGTCTTTGTGATCTAGGGGTTTCAATCACCACCAGCCCAGGTAGGGTCAGGAAGCGTCCAGCTCCCCTTGGAGGAGGTGAGGACCGTGGCAGCCCACGACGACGACATCAACCGCGGCATCCGGCCCGGGCGAGGGTCTGAGGACCCCGCTGGCCAGGTTGCCTATCTCGAGCAGGAAATCGCCGTCCTGCGCCGCAAGCTCGCCGACTCTCCGCGTCACACGAGGATTCTCGAAGAGCGGATCGTCGAGCTCCAGACGAATCTGGCAGGCGTCTCCGCCCAGAACGAACGACTGGCGAACACCCTCCGTGAGGCCCGGGACCAGATCGTGGCCCTCAAAGAGGAAGTCGACCGGCTCGCGCAGCCGCCGGCCGGCTTCGGTGTCTTCCTTCAGGCGAACGAGGACGGCACCGTCGACATCTTCACCGGCGGCCGCAAGCTCCGCGTGAACGTCAGCCCCAGCGTCGAACCGGAAGAGCTCCGGCGCGGCCAGGAGGTCATGCTCAACGAGGCGCTCAACGTGGTCGAGGCCATGCAGTTCGAGCGCGCCGGGGACATCGTCACCCTCAAGGAGATCCTCGAGGACGGCGAGCGCGCCCTGGTGGTCGGGCACACCGACGAGGAGAGGGTGGTGAGGCTCGCCGAGCCGCTCCTGGACATCACCATCCGCCCCGGCGACGCCCTCCTGCTCGAACCGCGCTCCGGCTACGTGTACGAGGTGGTCCCCAAGAGCGAGGTCGAGGACCTCGTCCTCGAAGAGGTCCCGGACATCGACTACGACAAGATCGGCGGCCTGGGCGACCAGATCGAGCTGATCCGCGACGCGGTCGAGCTCCCCTACCTCTACCCGGACCTCTTCAAGGAGCACGAACTGCGGCCCCCGAAGGGCATCCTGCTCTACGGGCCGCCCGGATGCGGCAAGACGCTCATCGCCAAGGCCGTCGCCAACTCCCTTGCCAAGAAGGTCGCGGAGGTCACCGGACAGGCGGCGGGCAAGTCCTACTTCCTGAACATCAAGGGCCCCGAGCTCCTCAACAAGTACGTCGGCGAGACCGAGCGGCACATCCGCCTCGTCTTCCAGCGCGCCCGTGAGAAGGCCAGCGAGGGCACCCCCGTCATCGTCTTCTTCGACGAGATGGAATCCCTCTTCCGCACCCGCGGGTCCGGCGTCAGCTCGGACGTGGAGAACACCATCGTCCCGCAGCTGCTCGCCGAGATCGACGGTGTGGAGGGCCTGGAGAACGTCATCGTCATCGGCGCCTCCAACCGCGAGGACATGATCGACCCGGCGATCCTGCGGCCCGGCCGCCTCGACGTGAAGATCAAGATCGAGCGCCCGGACGCCGAGGCCGCGAAGGACATCTTCGCGAAGTACCTCAAGGCCTCGCTGCCGCTGCACACGGACGACCTCAGCGAGCACTCGGGCTCGCCCGACGTGGCCGTCCACAGCATGATCCAGACCGTCGTCGAGCAGATGTACGCGGAAAGCGAGGAAAACCGCTTCCTCGAGGTCACGTACGCCAACGGCGACAAGGAAGTCCTCTATTTCAAGGACTTCAACTCCGGAGCGATGATCCAGAACATCGTCGACCGGGCGAAGAAGATGGCCATCAAGGCCTTCCTCGAGCACAACCAGAAGGGCCTCCGGGTCTCCCACCTCCTCCAGGCGTGCGTGGACGAGTTCAAGGAGAACGAGGACCTGCCGAACACCACCAACCCGGACGACTGGGCCCGGATCTCCGGAAAGAAGGGCGAGCGGATCGTATTCATCCGCACCCTCGTCACCGGAAAGCAGGGCGCCGACACCGGACGCTCCATCGACACGGTGGCGAACACCGGTCAGTACCTCTGACGGTCCGAGGCGGCTGCGGGTGCCTCACGGGGCATTCGTGGCCGCCTGTTTTACCGCCCGCCTTTTCCGGCCGTGACAAGGCGAAGTCAATGACTGAAATGATCTCCCCACCAGCGCGGAGTGGTTCTAGGCTCTTCCGTACCGCCGGTCGCGCAGTGCGGGAAGGGCACCGCACATGACGCACCGGAGCACCAGCGGTACTTGAGCGCCGCCCCGAACGGGAGCGCCGCCGGGCAAGGAGGGCCGCATGACCGTACGGCGAGTAATGGGGATCGAGACGGAGTACGGGATCTCCGTCCCGGGGCACCCGAACGCCAATGCCATGCTCACCTCGTCCCAGATCGTCAACGCGTACGCGGCGGCGATGCACCGGGCGCGACGCGCCCGCTGGGACTTCGAGGAGGAGAACCCGCTGCGGGACGCCCGCGGCTTCGACCTCGCCCGCGAGGCCGCCGACAGCAGCCAGCTCACCGACGAGGACATCGGCCTCGCCAACGTCATCCTCACCAACGGTGCGCGGCTCTACGTCGACCACGCGCACCCCGAGTACAGCTCGCCGGAGGTCACCAACCCCCTCGACGCGGTGCTCTGGGACAAGGCCGGCGAGCGGATCATGGCCGAGGCCGCCGAGAGGGCCGCCCAGCTGCCGGGCGCGCAGCCCATCCACCTCTACAAGAACAACACCGACAACAAGGGCGCCTCCTACGGCACGCACGAGAACTACCTGATGAAGCGGGAGACCCCCTTCTCGGACATCGTGCGCCACCTGACGCCCTTCTTCGTCTCCCGCCAGGTCGTCACGGGCGCCGGCCGGGTCGGCATCGGGCAGGACGGGCGCGAGCACGGCTTCCAGATCAGCCAGCGCGCGGACTACTTCGAGGTCGAGGTGGGGCTGGAGACCACCCTCAAGCGCCCCATCATCAACACCCGCGACGAGCCCCACTCGGACGCGGAGAAGTACCGCCGGCTCCACGTGATCATCGGCGACGCGAACCTCTCCGAGATCTCCACGTACCTCAAGCTGGGCACGACCTCGCTGGTCCTGGCCATGATCGAGGACGGGTTCATCAGCGTGGACCTGGCGGTGGACCAGCCCGTGCGCACCCTGCACCAGGTCTCCCACGACCCGGACCTCCAGCACCTGATCACGCTCCGCAGCGGGCGCACCCTGACCGCCGTACAACTCCAGATGGAGTACTTCGAGCTGGCCAGGAAGTACGTGGACGAGCGGTTCGGGACCGACGCCGACGAGCAGACCAAGGACGTCCTGACCCGCTGGGAGGACGTGCTGGGCCGGCTGGAGACCGACCCGATGAGCCTGGCGGGAGAGCTGGACTGGATCGCCAAGCGGGAGATCCTGGAGGGCTACCGCAGGCGCGACGGACTCGGCTGGGACGCGGCGCGGCTGCACCTGGTCGACCTCCAGTACTCGGACGTGCGGCCCGAGAAGGGGCTGTACAACCGCCTCGCGGCCCGCGGGAAGATGCGGCGCCTGCTGGACGAGGCGGACGTCGAGCGGGCCGAGGGCAAGCCCCCGGAGGACACCCGGGCGTACTTCCGGGGCCGCTGTCTGGAGCAGTACGCGGACGACGTGGCGGCGGCCTCCTGGGACTCGGTGATCTTCGACCTCCCGGGCCGCGACTCGCTCCAGCGGGTCCCGACCCTGGAGCCCCTGAGGGGGACCCGCAAGCACGTCAAGGAACTCCTGGACCGCTGTCGCACGGCGGAGGACCTGGTGCGGGTGCTTTCGGGGCAGTGAGCGGGCCTGAAATGCGGCCCGTCAGGGAATCATGAAGTCGGACGGACGTTGTGAAAGTACGGGGACGAATGTCGGACCCTCCTTGTAGGGTCCGGCGTAGGGTCTGATCTTGAGAGGTCCCGAATCCCGGGGTCTCTCCGTGTGAGCGCGCGAACCGAGCGGGGTGAGGTAGACATGGCGACCAAGGACACCGGCGGCGGACAGCAGAAGGCCACTCGCTCGACCGAGGAGGTCGAGGAGCAGGCCGCGGAAGCGCAGTCCGACCTCAAGGAGCGGCAGGAGAAGCTCTCCGACGACGTCGACTCGGTTTTGGACGAAATCGATGATGTGCTCGAGGAAAATGCTGAGGATTTCGTTCGAAGCTTCGTTCAGAAGGGTGGCCAGTAGGCCCCTTCGCCTTCGAATTGAAGGTGGGTCTGGTGGGGTGGGGCCATGTCTACGGAATCGAAGCTTTGTCGTGGATGTGGCCGACACCAGCCGCTCAGCTCGTTCGCGGCGAATCGGGTCACCAGGGACGGCTTGCAGGCCAGGTGCCGCGAGTGCGTGGCGGCGTATGGAGCCGAACGCTATCGGCGGCAGCAGGCCGAGAAGGGCAAGCGCGTCTGGGACAGGGGAGAGGCGCCACCGGACTGGAAGCGGTGCCGATCATGCGGCGAGGTGAAGCCGCAGAGCGAGTGGCACAAGAATGCGACCGCCTCGGACGGCCTCGCCACGTGTTGCAAGCCGTGCAAAGCGGCTCGTGGACGGGCGGGCCATCTCAAGCGTTCCCACGGCATCACCGAGGCCCAGCGCGACGAGATGATCACCGCTCAGGGCGGGGTCTGCGTGATCTGCAGGATGGCTCCCGCCGAGCACGTTGATCACGATCATCAGACGGGTAAGGTCCGAGGCGTACTGTGCTTCAGCTGCAACGCAGCCCTGGGGCAGTTCAAGGATCGGCCGGACGTCATCAGGCGTGCAGCCGCATACGTGGAAGGAAACCTGTGGAACCCAACAGTCGTGGCACAGGGCGTCTACCGGCAGCCTTCCTGACGCCGGGGTCGTCGTCCTTCATGGACTTCCTGGGCGCGCACGCGCCCGAGATGCTGCCGGGGAACCGGAAGCTTCCCGAGGGGATCGTCGAGGCCCCGCACGGGACGACCATCGTCGCCGCCACCTTCCCCGGCGGGGTCGTCCTCGCCGGTGACCGGCGGGCGACGATGGGGAACATGATCGCGCAGCGGGACATCGAGAAGGTGTTCCCGGCCGACGAGTACTCCGCGGTGGGCATCGCCGGTACGGCCGGCCTCGCCGTGGAGATGGTCAAGCTGTTCCAGCTGGAGCTGGAGCACTTCGAGAAGGTCGAAGGGGCGACGCTGTCGCTGGAGGGCAAGGCGAACCGGCTCTCGACCATGATCCGGAGCAATCTCGGGATGGCCATGCAGGGGCTGGCGGTCGTGCCGCTCTTCGCGGGCTACGACGAGGGCAAGGAGAAGGGCCGGATCTTCTCCTACGACGTGACCGGCGGCCGCTCCGAGGAGCACGGCTACGCCGCCACCGGTTCCGGTTCCATCTTCGCCCGGGGCTCCATGAAGAAGCTCTACCGCCCCGACCTGACGGAGGAGCAGGCCACCACGCTGGTCGTGCAGGCGCTGTACGACGCCGCCGACGACGACTCGGCGACCGGCGGCCCGGACCTGTACCGCAAGATCTTCCCCATCGTCACCGTCATCACCGACGAGGGCTTCCGCAGGCTGGACGAGGACGAGTCGCAGGCGCTCGCCCGCAAGGTGACGGACCGCCGGCTCCAGGAGCCCGACGGCCCGCGCGCCGCCCTGCTCTGACCAGTCCTCTCGTCGCCCAGAAGAAAGGGACGGAACACCGGTGTCGACTCCGTTCTATGTGTCACCCCAGCAGGCCATGGCCGACCGGGCGGAATACGCCCGGAAGGGCATCGCCCGCGGACGCAGCCTCGTCGTGCTGCAGTACGCCGACGGCATCGTGTTCGTCGGCGAGAACCCGTCCCGCGCGCTGCACAAGTTCAGCGAGATCTACGACCGGATCGGCTTCGCGGCCGCCGGCAAGTACAACGAGTACGAGAACCTGCGCATCGGCGGTGTGCGCTACGCCGATCTGCGCGGATACACCTACGACCGTGACGACGTGACGGCCCGTGGGCTGGCCAACGTCTACGCGCAGACCCTCGGCACCATCTTCTCCTCGGCCGGCGAGAAGCCGTACGAGGTGGAGCTGGTGGTGGCGGAGGTCGGTGCGACGGCCGCCGGTGACCAGATCTACCGGCTGCCGCACGACGGCTCGATCGTCGACGAGCACGGCTCGGTGGCGGTCGGCGGCAACGCCGAGCAGATCAGCAGCTACCTCGACCAGCGGCACCGGGACGGGATGAACCTGTCCGAGGCGCTGAAGCTCGCGGTGCAGGCGCTGTCCAGCCAGGCCAACGGGGCCGAGAAGACCATCCCGGCCGAGCGGCTGGAGGTCGCGGTGCTGGACCGTACGCGGGCCCAGCAGCGCAAGTTCAAGCGGATCCGGGGCCGGCAGCTGGCGCGGCTGCTGGAGGCGGAGGTCCCGGCGGCGGCCCAGGTGGACGCCGTGTCGAACGACGAGGCGCCGGAGGACGACGCCGAGTAGTTCCGGTCCGGCGCGAGGCCCCGGTCCGCTCCCCTCGGGGGGCCGGGCCGGGGCCTCGTGCGTCAGGGGCCGGCCGGTGCGGGGCCGGTGGAGTCGCGGACGACCAGTTCGACGGGGATGTCGGGGGCGGTCCAGGGGGAGCCGTCGAGGACGGCGAGGAGGGCGTTCATGCCCTGTTCGCCGACCTGCTCGGCGGGGAGCCGGACGGTGGTGAGCTCGGGTTCCACGGCGGTGGCCAGGCCCAGGTCGTCGATGCCGGTGACGGAGAGGTCCTCGGGGACGCGCAGGCCCAGGCGGCGGGCGGCCTTGCAGGCGCCGGCGGCCAGGACGTCGTCGTCGCAGAGGACGGCGGTGGGCCGGTCCCCGGGGTCGGCGAGGGCCGTCTCCATGGCCGTGCGGGCGGCGTCGACGCTCAGGGCCGCCCGTACGGTGCGCAGCTCGGTGCCGGGGCCCAGGAGGGCGGCGAGGGCGCGGGCGCGGATGTGGAAGGTCCAGGTGTCGACGCCGGCGGCGAGGTGGAGGAAGCGGTGGTGGCCGTGGGCGAGGAGGTGTTCGGCTGCCTGGCGGACGCCGTCGGCCATGGCGAGGTTGACGTGGGCGGCGGCGCGTCCGGAGCCGGGGTCGCTGTCGAGCATGACGAGGGGGAGGTCGTCGCCGCCGATGGCGTCGAGGGCTCCGGCGGCCATGGAGGAGGCGATGACCCCGTCGAGGGCGGCGCGGGCGGAGGCGAAGGGGTCGCGGGCGGGGCCGGTGCCGTCGGGGGAGGGGTAGAGGACGACGCCGAAGCCGTGGGCGGCGGCGACGCGTGCGGCGCCGGTGTAGACGCGGGCGAAGAACTCGTTGGTGAGGGCGGGGACGACGAGGAGGGCGGTGCGGGTGCTGCCGAGGCGGAGGTTGCGGGCGGCGAGGTTGGGGCGGTAGCCGAGGGTGGAGGCGGCCTCGCGGACCAGGGCGGCGGTGCGCTCGGAGACGCGGCCGCGCCACTTGTCGCCGAGGACGAGGGAGACGGTGGCCTGGGAGACCCCGGCGGCGGTGGCGACGTCGCGGCTGGTGGGTCTCGTCACAGGAAGCTCCTGAAGTGCCAGGTGGGGCGGGTGCGGGTGGTCCGCCGGGTGGACCCCGGGTCTGTCGCCATGGTACGTATGACCGGTCGAGTTATACGTATTACCCCGGCGGAGAGTCCGGGCAGAAGGGGGCATTCATGGCCGCGGGTTACGCGGAGCTGCTCAGGACCCGGTACGCCGCGAGGCTGCTGGCGGGCACGCTGCTCGGGCGGCTGCCGAACGCCACCGCCGCCATCGCCATCGTCCTCTTCATCCGGTCCGAGGGGGGCAGCTACAGCCTCGCGGGCGCGCTGGCGGCCGCGTACGGGCTGGCCAACGCCGTGGGGCAGCCGCTGCTGGGCCGGGCGGTGGACCTCTACGGGCAGCCGCGGGTGCAGCTGCCCGCGGCGCTGGTCTCCGCGCTGGGCATGGTGTGGCTGGCTCTGGCCGGTACGGGCTCCATGGCCGCCGCCTACGCGGCGGTGCTGGTCTCCGGTCTGTTCACGCCGCCCCTGGAGGGCGGCCTGCGGGCCCTGTGGCCGTCGGTGCTCGGCGGCCGAGAGGAACGGGTGCACGCCGCGTACGCGATGGACGCGGTGGCCCAGGAGATCATGTACACGGTCGGCCCGCTGCTGGTGACGCTGTGCGTCGCGCTGTGGTCCCCGGCGGCGGCGCTGCTGGTGCTCAACGGCGTGGGGCTGGTCGGTGTGCTGATGGTGGTGCTCTCCGAGCCCTCCCGCACCTGGCGCTCGGCGCCGCGCGAGGCCCACTGGCTGGGCGCGCTGCGCTCGCGGGGGCTGCTGGCGCTGCTGGGCGCGTTCTTCTTCGTGGGCATGGCGCTGGGCTCGATCGCGGTCGCGGCGGTGGCGTACTCCGACGGGCACGGCGGCCAGGCGGTGTACGGCTGGCTGATGGCGGCCCTGGGCCTGGGCGCGCTGGTGGGCGGCGTGGTCTACGGCGCCCGGCAGTGGGCGGGGGCCCCGGAGCGGCGGCTGCGGCTGCTGGTGGGCCTGCTGGCCGTGGGCTACCTGCCGCTGATGCTGAGCGTCGGCCCGGTGGCGATGACGGCGCTGGCCGCGCTGTCCGGCGTGTTCCTGGCCCCCTCGCTGGCCTGCGCCTTCATCGTGGTGGACCGGCACGCGCCGGCGGGCACGGTGACCGAGGCCTTCTCCTGGCTGGTGACCTTCTTCGGCGTGGGCGCGGCCCTCGGCACGGCGGCGGCCGGTCCGGCGGTGGAACTGGGCGGGACGACGGCCGGTTTCGCGGTGGCGGGCGGCGCGGGCGTGGCGGCCTTCCTCGTCCTGACGGCCACTCAGTCGGTCCTGTCCCGCGGTGGTCGCAGCCGGGCCGTGGCGGGCTCAGCGGGGGCGTCCTCGGAGCAGTTGATCAAAAACTGATCGGAACGCCGCTCTCGAACCCGGTTTCAGAAGAGGGCAGAAGGCGTAATGTTCAGTCATGGACCGCCGCATTTTCGGGCTGGAGAACGAGTACGGCGTCACGTGCACGTTCAGGGGACAGCGCCGACTGTCTCCTGACGAAGTGGCGCGCTACCTCTTCCGCCGTGTCGTGTCATGGGGCCGCAGCAGCAATGTGTTCCTGCGGAACGGCGCCCGCCTGTACCTCGACGTGGGATCGCATCCGGAATATGCAACACCCGAATGCGACAGCCTGACCGAACTGGTCACCCACGACAAGGCGGGCGAGCGCATTCTCGAAGGCCTGCTCGTCGACGCCGAACGCCGGCTGCACGAGGAGGGAATCGCCGGCGACGTCTACCTCTTCAAGAACAACACCGACTCGGCGGGCAATTCGTACGGCTGCCACGAGAACTACCTCGTGGCCCGGCACGGTGAATTCTCCCGTCTGGCGGACATCCTCATTCCCTTCCTCGTCACGCGCCAGCTGATCTGCGGCGCGGGCAAGGTGCTGCAGACCCCCCGGGGCGCGGTCTACTGCGTCAGCCAGCGGGCCGAGCACATCTGGGAGGGCGTCAGCTCCGCCACCACCCGTTCCCGGCCGATCATCAACACCCGCGACGAGCCGCACGCGGACGCGGAGCGCTACCGCCGTCTGCACGTGATCGTCGGGGACTCCAACATGTCCGAGACGACCATGCTGCTCAAGGTCGGCGCCACCGACCTGGTGCTGCGCATGATCGAGGCGGGCACGGTGATGCGGGACCTGACCCTGGAGAACCCGATCCGGGCCATCCGCGAGGTCAGCCACGACGTCACCGGCCAGCGCAAGGTGCGGCTGGCCAGCGGCCGCGAGGCCTCCGCCCTGGAGATCCAGCGCGAGTACTACGAGAAGGCCCTGGACTTCGCCGAACGGCGGGGGATCCGCACCGGGGTCGTGGACCGGGTGCTGGAGCTGTGGGGCCGCACCCTGGAGGCCATCGAGGTCGAGGACCTGGACCGGATCGGCCGCGAGATCGACTGGGTCATGAAGTACCAGCTGATCGAGCGCTACCGGGCCAAGCACAACATGACCATGTCCAACCCGCGGGTCGCCCAGATAGACCTCGCCTACCACGACATCCACCGCCGGCGGGGCCTGTACTACCTGCTGGAGCGCAAGGGGCAGGCCGAGCGGGTCTGCAACGACCTGAAGATCTTCGAGGGCAAGTCGGTGCCCCCGCAGACCACCAGGGCGAGGCTGCGCGGGGACTTCATCCGCCGCGCCCAGGAGCAGCGGCGGGACTTCACCGTCGACTGGGTCCACCTCAAGCTCAACGACCAGGCGCAGCGGACCGTGCTGTGCAAGGACCCGTTCCGGTCGGTGGACGACCGGGTGGAGAAGCTGATCGCCGGTATGTGACCGGTGCGGCCGGGGGCCCCCGTACGCGCCAGCGTGCGGGGTCCTCGCATGCCAGAGCCTTGTGGCGCAGGGGCCAGCCCGTAGAGTGGGCCGCTACGACGGACCATTCCAGCGACCCTGAGGACCACTGTGCGACGCCGACTTGCTGCCGCGCTCATCGTGCCGGCTCTGATGCTCACCGCGGCCTGCGGAGGGGGCGACGACTCCGGGAAGAAGGACTCCTCTCCGTCGGCCTCCGCCTCCAAGCCCGCTGACGTGCCGAAGCCGGTCGCGTCCGCGGACCCGATGCCGACCGTGGCCGGTGAGGCGGGCAAGAAGGCCGAGATCACCGTCCCCAAGGGCGAGCCGAGCGGCAAGTTCGTGGTGAACGTCCTCAAGGAGGGCACCGGGCCGGAGATCAAGAAGGACGATCTCGTGGTCACCAAGTACGCGGGCAAGGTCTGGAAGAGCGGCAAGGAGCTCCAGGGCTCCTACGACAAGGACGGCCAGCCGGTCGTCGTCCCGGCCGGCTCGCAGACGATTCTGCCGCTGTTCAGCGACTCGGTGCTCGGCAAGAAGGTCGGCAGCCGTCTGCTGGTCGTGGCTCCGCCGGCCGCCGCCTTCGGTGACCAGGGCCAGCCGCAGCTGGGCGTGGGCCCGAAGGACAACCTGGTCTTCGTGATGGACCTCGACCAGGTCATGCCGAAGAAGGCCGAGGGCACCCAGGCCCCGATCCCGTCGGACCTGCCGCAGGTCAAGGCCGACGAGGACAAGGAGGCCACGATCACGATCCCGAAGAACGACCCGCCGAAGGAGCTGGTCGACAAGGTCCTGATCGAGGGCAAGGGCCCGGAGGTCAAGTCCGGTCAGACCGTGTACATGCAGTACAGCGGTGCGGCCTGGGCCCCGAACCAGGGCAAGGACGCCGCCAAGCTCTTCGACACCTCCTGGAAGACCGGCGCCCCGTTCTCGACGAAGATCGGCGAGGGCCAGGTCATCGAGGGCTGGGACAAGGGCCTCGTGGGCAAGAAGGTCGGCAGCCGCGTCCTGCTGGTGATCCCGCCGGAGCAGGCCTACAAGGACCAGGCCAAGGGTGAGGACCTCCCGGCCAACTCCACCCTCGTCTTCGTCGTGGACATCGTCGGAGCAGTGTAAGACTGGTGAGGTTGCCCCTTTCCGCCTCCGCGGGCGAGGGGCCCCCTTTCGGTACGTATGAGGAGCAGTTCCGTGAGCGACAAGCTCGAGAAGCCCGAGATCGACTTCCCCGATTTCCCGGTCCCGGCCGACCTGGTCATCGAGGACATCTGGGAGGGTGACGGCGCCGAGGCGAAGGCCGGCTCCATGGTCTCCGTCCACTACGTGGGCGTGGCCTACTCCACCGGCGAGGAGTTCGACGCCTCCTGGAACCGCGGCTCCGCGCTGCAGTTCAAGCTGGGTGTCGGCCAGGTCATTCCCGGCTGGGACAAGGGCGTCCAGGGCATGAAGGTCGGCGGCCGCCGCAAGCTGGTCATCCCGGCGCACCTCGCCTACGGCGACCGCGGCGCCGGCGGCGCCATCAAGCCGGGCGAGACGCTGATCTTCGTCTGCGACCTGATGGCCGCCTGATCCACGGGCCGTCACCGCGCAGGGCCCCCGCCGTGAGGCGGGGGTCCTCGCTTTTGTCCGGGAGCGCCTTGGCGGTACGGTCAACGGTCACGAGTGTGTGTGTCGAGGAGCGGGGGAAGGGCGTCGATGGCGATCGCCAAGGCCGAGCGGCTGATGAATCTGGCGCTGTGTCTGCTGGGGACCCGACGTCCCCTCAGCAAGCGCGAGCTGCGCGGGTCGATCGAGGCGTACCTGGAAGCCGGGAACGACGACTCCTTCAACCGCATGTTCGAGCGGGACAAGGACGACCTGCGCGAACTCGGCCTGGTGATCGAGACGGTGGAGAACCTGGAGGGCGAGACCGGTTACCTGGCCCGCCGCGACAGCAACCGCCTCCCGCCCGTCTCCCTGGACGCCGAGGAGGCCGCCGCCCTGGGGCTGGCCGCCAAGGTCTGGCAGCAGGCCCGCCTCGCGGGCGCGGCCAGCGGGGCCCTGCAGAAGCTGCGCGCCGGCGGGATGCCGGAGGCGGGCGACCCGTACGAGGGCCAGCACAGCGCGATCGAGCCGCGCATCCCGGTCCACGAGGCGGCCTTCGAGCCCCTGATGCTGGCCTGCCGGGACCGCCGGCCGGTGGTCTTCGACTACCGCAAGTCCAATGCCGCCCGGCCCGAGCTCCGCCAGGTCGAGCCGTGGGCCCTGGAGTGCTGGCGCGGCCACTGGTACCTGGCCGGCCACGACCGCGACCGCGGGGCGGAGCGGGTGTTCCGGCTCTCCCGGATCACCGGCAAGGTCCGCTCGCGCGCGGGGAAGTACACCGCCGAGGTGCCGGACGTGGTGACCGTGCGGGAGACCGTGGCGGCCTGGGCCGGCGAAGGCGCCCAGCGCTCCGCGCTGATCCGGCTGCGCGCCGGCTCCGGCTACCCGCTGCGGGCCAAGGCCACCGCGGTGCGCGAGGGCGCCGACGGGTGGGACGAGCTGGAGATCCCGTACGGGCACGGGCTGGACGCCTGGCTCGTGGAGTTCGGCCCGGACGTCGTGGTGGTCGGGCCCGCGGACCTGCGGTCCGACGTGGTCGACCGGCTGCGCGCCGTCGCCCAGGGCTGACCGGAACTTCACTAGCAACGCCCTGAGGGGGAGACGTACCAGCATGGCCGCGAACGCCATCGACCAGACCCGCCGGATGCTGTCCCTGGTGACCTACCTGCGCGAGCGCCCCGGAGCGCACGTCGCGGACGTCGCCCGGGCCTTCGGGATCACCGAGGACGAGCTGATCTCGGACCTCGACGTGCTGCCCATGTGCGGCACCAGCTTCCGCGGCGGGGACCTGCTCGACATCGACACCGACGGCGACCGCATCTGGTGGCACAACGCCGACGCCTCGGGGGAGTCCACCGCCGAGCCGCTGCGCCTGGCCGCGGACGAGGCCACCTCCCTGCTGGTCGCCGCCCGCGCGGTGGCGACCCTGCCGGGGCTGCGCGAGAGCGACCGGGACGCGCTGCTGCGGGCCACCGCCAAGCTGGAGGCGGCCGCGGGCGAGGCGGCCGGGGCCAGCTCCCGGCTGTCGGTGACCTTCGAGTCCGAGGGCGGGGTCTTCGCCGACGTCGACCGGGCCATCTCCGAGCGGCGCCGACTGTGGCTGCGCTACTACTCGCCCGCCCGCGACGAGCTCACCGAGCGCACCGTCGACCCGATCCGGCTCTTCGCGGTGGGACACACCTATCTGGAGGGGTGGTGCCACCTCTCCGAGGCCCGGCGCACCTTCCGCCTCGACCGGGTCGCGGAGATCCGCCTCCTCGACGAGCGCGCCGAACCGCCGGCCATCGAGCCGCGCGACCTGTCCGAGGGCCTGGTCCAGCCGGCCGCTGAGGATCCGGAGGTGGTCGTCGAGGTCGGCCCCGGCGGGCGCTGGGTCGCCGAGTACTACCCCCACGACAGCGCCGAGGAGCTGCCCGGCGGGGGCCTGCGGATCGTGCTGCGCAGCCCCGACCCGGCCTCGCTGCGCCGGCTCGCGCTGCGCCTGGGCCGCGACGGCCGGATCGTCTCGCCGCCGGAGCTGGCGCAGAGCGCCCGCGAGGCCGCCACAGAAGCACTCGCGGGGTACGGGGAACAGGTCTAGAAGGAGAACGGAGAGATGTCGCCATCTTCCGGTGCGGAACCGGTCACCTTCAAGGCCGCCTGTCCCGAGTGCCGGGCGTCCTTCGAGCTCGCCGCGGACGCCCTGCGGCTGGCGATCGGCGGGAGTCGGCGGACGACCTTCTACTCCTTCACCTGTCCCGAGTGCTCCGCCCAGGTCCGCAAACCCGCCGGTGAGCGCATCGTGGAGCTGCTGACCGGCGGGGGAGTGAGCACCCTGCGCAGCCTCTGAGTCGGGCGCGCTAGGCTCGTCCCATGCTGTGGCCGATGTTCGCGATTGCCCTGGGGTTCCTCGGGATCGCCGTCCTGTCCGTGCTGGCTCTGCGGGTCTTCCTGGAGGTCCGCCGGCTGTCGCGGCAGGTGGCCGTGGCCAGCCGCCGGATCACCGAGGCCTCCGGGGACCTGGAGCGGGCCGCGACCGACCTGGCCGGGGCCGCACGCCGCGAGGGCGCGCTGCGGACCTAGCGGGCAGCGGCAGGTCGGTGCGTCCTCCTTATGGAAACCGCGCGGCCTGCCCCGTACCGTCGGAGCCGCGGGCGGGCCCGGACACCCCCCTGGGGATTGCCGGGCGTTAACCCTCGGGGGTTACGATCCATGTCAGAGAGGTGCCGGACGTCTGTCCGGTACCTCGAGGCCACCACCAACCAGCCGTTTCGGTGAGTAAGGAAGACACACATGATCGGCAATCTGAAGCCCCTCGAGATCCTTCTGATCATCGCTGTCATCGTGCTGCTGTTCGGTGCCAAGAAGCTCCCCGAGATGGCCCGCTCGCTCGGCAAGTCGGCCCGGATCCTCAAGAGCGAGGCCAAGGCCATGAAGAAGGACGGCGAGGTCGACGACGCGCCCGCCGCCGCCCCGGCCGCCGACGCCCAGCAGCCCGTCGCCCCGCGCACCATCCAGGCCGCGCCCGGTGACGTCACCAGCTCCCGTCCGGTCGGCGAGCCGGGCCGTACCACCCAGGGCTGACCTCCGGGGGTCACCCCCAGCACGCCGGCCATTTGCAACGAGACAAGGGACGTGGGTTGCTCAAGTCTGCCCGCAAGCAGGAGAAGCGAGATCGGCCTCCGAAGGACGCCGAAGGGCGCATGCCACTCGTCGAGCACCTGCGTGAGCTGAGAAACCGCCTGCTGAAGTCGGTCCTGGCGATCGCCGTGGTCACGATCGTCTGCGCCTACTTCTTCCGGCCGATCATCGACTTCCTGCTGGAGCCGATGCTCTCCTCCGTCGGCTGTGTCAACGGGGCAACCCACCAGCGCAACGGCGCCCCCTGCGCCGAGATGACGGCCAACGGCCTGACCGGGCCCTTCTCCATCGCCCTGAAGGTCGGCCTCTCCGCGGGCATGGTGCTGTCCGCACCGATCTGGCTCTACCAGCTGTGGGCGTTCGCCGCCCCCGGCCTGCACAAGAACGAGAAGCGGTACACGCTCAGCTTCGTGGCCGTCGGCGCGCCGCTGTTCCTGGCCGGCGCGATCCTCGCGTACAAGATCCTCCCGCAGACCGCGGAGATCCTCCTCGGCTTCACCCCCGACCACGTCAAGAACCTGCTCCCGGTCGACGACTACCTCGACCTGGTCACGCGCATGGTCGTCGTCTTCGGCCTGGCCTTCGAGCTCCCGCTGATCCTGGTGCTGCTGAACTTCACCGGCATCCTCAGCGCCAAGCGGCTGGGCAGCTGGTGGCGGGGCATGGTCCTGGGCATCACGATCTTCGCGGCCTTCGCCACGCCCACCGGCGACCCGGTCACCATGCTGACCCTCGCCTCCCCGATCGTGGCCCTGTACTTCCTGGCCCTCGGGATCTGCCTCCTCAACGACCGCCGCCGCCGGCGTTCCAACCCGGACGCCGACCTCGACGACGACGAGGCCTCGGACCTGGACCTGACCCCCTCGCCGATCGGCGCGGCGGACACGGCCCCGGCCCCCTCAGTGCTGCCCGAGCAGGCCGACGGCGGACGCCGCCAGATCAACGGTTACGACGACGCCACCTGACCGGCGGATTTCCCGGGATGAGCGCAGAGATCACCCTCTTCGTCAATCCCACCGCAGGACGCGAAGGTCGCCCTGGAGGCCCCGGACCTGACCGCCTGCGCGGACGGCGAGCCGCTCGGTCCCCTCCCGGCGGCCGCCGCGTGCGTTCCCGGCGCCCTCAGGCTGATCACATAAATGGTCGAGACTGTTGTCAGAGGCGGCGGGTAGGCTCGACAGCAAGATGACCGAAGAACTCTCACCCGCCGAGCGGTACGCCGCTGCCCGGATCCGCGCCGCCGAAGAGGCCTCCGCCCTGGCCTCCTTCCGCGAGATGTACGAATTCGACCTGGACCCGTACCAGGTGGAGGCCTGCAAGGCACTGGAGGCCGACAAGGGCGTCCTGGTGGCCGCCCCGACCGGCTCGGGCAAGACCATCGTGGGCGAGTTCGCCGTGCACCTCGCCCTCCAGCAGGGCCGCAAGTGCTTCTACACGACGCCCATCAAGGCCCTGTCGAACCAGAAGTTCGCCGACCTCGTCAAGCGCTACGGCGCCGCCAAGGTCGGCCTGCTGACCGGCGACAACAGCGTCAACGGCGACGCCCCCGTGGTCGTGATGACCACCGAGGTGCTCCGCAACATGCTGTACGCCGGCTCCCAGGCGCTCGGCGGCCTCGGCTACGTCGTGATGGACGAGGTGCACTACCTCTCCGACCGCTTCCGCGGCGCCGTCTGGGAGGAGGTGATCATCCACCTCCCCGAGTCGGTGACCCTCGTCTCGCTCTCCGCCACCGTCTCCAACGCCGAGGAGTTCGGCGACTGGCTCGACACCGTGCGCGGCGACACCGAGGTGATCGTCTCCGAGGAGCGGCCCGTACCGCTGTGGCAGCACGTCATGGCCGGCCGGCGGATCTACGACCTCTTCGAGGAGGAGTCCGACCACGGGGGCCGCGGCTCCGCCCGCCGCGAGGTCAACCCCGACCTGCTGCGCATGGCCCGCGAGGAGAACACCCGCAGCTACAGCCCCAAGGACCGGCGGCGCGGCAAGATGGTCCGCGAGGCCGACCGCGAGCGCGAACGCCGCTCCCGGGGCCGCGTCTGGACCCCCGGCCGCCCCGAGGTCATCGCCCGCCTGGACAACGACGACCTGCTCCCGGCCATCAACTTCATCTTCAGCCGCGCCGGCTGCGAGGCCGCCGTCCAGCAGTGCCTCTTCGCGGGCCTGCGGCTCAACGACGACAGCGCGCGGCTGAGGGTCCGCGAGATCGTCGAGGAGCGCACCGCCTCCATCCCCGCCGAGGACCTCCACGTCCTGGGCTACTACGAGTGGCTCGAGGGCCTGGAGCGGGGCATCGCCGCCCACCACGCGGGCATGCTGCCCACCTTCAAGGAGGTCGTCGAGGAGCTGTTCGTCCGCGGCCTCGTCAAGGCCGTCTTCGCCACGGAGACCCTCGCCCTGGGCATCAACATGCCCGCGCGCACGGTCATCCTGGAGAAGCTCGTCAAGTGGAACGGCGAGCAGCACGCCGACATCACCCCCGGCGAGTACACGCAGCTCACCGGCCGGGCCGGCCGCCGCGGCATCGACGTCGAGGGCCACGCCGTCGTGCTGTGGCAGCGCGGCATGGACCCGGTCCAGCTCGCCGGCCTCGCCGGAACCCGCACCTATCCGCTGCGCTCCAGCTTCAAGCCCTCGTACAACATGGCCGTCAACCTGGTCCAGCAGTTCGGTCGGCACCGCTCCCGCGAGCTCCTGGAGACCTCCTTCGCGCAGTTCCAGGCCGACCGCTCGGTCGTCGGGATCTCCCGCCAGGTCCAGCGCAACGAGGAGGGCCTGGAGGGCTACCGCGAGGGCATGACCTGCCACCTCGGCGACTTCGCGGAGTACGCGCGGCTGCGCCGCGACCTCAAGGACCGCGAGACCGAACTGGCCAAGCAGGGCGCGGCGCAGCGCCGCGCCCAGGCGGCCGGCTCGCTGGAGCGGCTCAAGCCCGGCGACATCATCCACGTCCCCACGGGCAAGTTCGCCGGACTCGCCCTGGTCCTCGACCCGGGCGTGCCGGCCGGGCGGGTCCACGGGCACCGCGGCTACGAGTACGCCGAGGGCCCCCGCCCGCTGGTGCTCACCGCCGAGCGGCAGGTCAAGCGGCTCGCCGCGATCGACTTCCCGGTGCCGGTCGAGGCCTTCGACCGGATGCGGATCCCGAAGACCTTCAATCCCCGCTCCCCGCAGTCCCGCCGGGACCTGGCGACCGCCCTGCGCAACAAGGCCGGCAACGTCCGGCCCGAGCGGCACCGGCCCGGCCGGGCCGCGGCGGCCGACGACCGCGAGATCGCCCGGCTGCGCGCCGAGCTGCGGGCGCACCCCTGCCACGGCTGCGACGAGCGCGAGGACCACGCCCGCTGGGCGGAGCGCTATCACCGGCTCAAGCGGGACACGCAGCAGCTGGAGCGGCGCATCGAGGGCCGGACGAACACCATCGCCCGCACCTTCGACCGGATCCACGCCCTGCTCACCGAGCTGGACTACCTGCGCGAGGACGAGGTCACCGTGCACGGCAGGCGGCTGGCCCGGCTCTACGGAGAGCTGGACCTGCTGGCCTCCGAGTGCCTGCGCGAGGGGGTCTGGGAGGGGCTGAACCCGGCCGAACTGGCCGCCTGCGTCTCGGCGCTGGTCTTCGAGGCCCGCCAGTCCGACGACGCGGCCCCACCGAAGGTGCCGGGCGGCCCGGCGAAGGCGGCGCTCGGCGAGATGGTCCGCATCTGGGGCCGGCTCGACGCCCTGGAGGAGGAGTACCGCATCAACCAGGCGGAGGGCGTGGGCCAGCGCGAGCCGGACCTCGGCTTCGCGTGGGCGGCCTACCAGTGGGCCTCCGACAAGAGCCTGGACGAGGTGCTGCGCGAGGCGGAGATGCCGGCCGGCGACTTCGTGCGCTGGTGCAAGCAGGTCATCGACGTCCTCGGCCAGATCGCGGCGGCGGCACCGGCCTCCACCGCCCCGCCGTCCTCGGCGGGCGGGAGCACGGTGGCGAAGAACGCGCGGAAGGCCGTCGACGCCCTGCTGCGGGGTGTCGTGGCCTACAGCTCGGTCGGGTAGCCCCTTTCGTCGCTTCCTCCGAAGCCGCGGCCGGCCGCCCCGCCTCGTCGCCTCGGCGAGTGCGAGGCGGCCGCCCTTCAGCTCGGGCACGTAGTTGTAGATCGTGTTCCTGGAGGCACCGAGGAGCTTCGCGATCGAGGTGACGGTGTTCTCCGGGCGGGCGAGCAGGTCGCGGGCGTGACGTACCTGCTCCTCCGTCATCGCCGGCGGGCGGCCGAGCCGGGCGCCGCGGGCGCGAGCGGCATCCAGGCCTTCGTTGGTGCCCTGCACGATGAGTTCGCGGATGAACTCCGCGAGGGCCGCGAACACGTGGAAGACCAGATGAGGTCCTGGATGGAGCGGCCGAGCCGGTCCAGAAAGCGGCGTTCCTCGAGTTCGCGAGCACATCGGCTTTTTGACACCGTTTTACGGGCGTGATCCCGGCGCCGATCCGGTCGTGAGCCCTCGCTTACCGATCTGGCTCATCCATCGGTCGATCGATGAGCGGCGCTGACGAGCCCTGACTCGTAGGCGCTGATCACCAGCTGCGCGCGGTCCCGTGCACGCAGCTTGTTCAGCAGCCGACCGATGTAGGTCTTGACGGTGCCGTTGCTGAGGTGGAGGTACTCGGAGATGTCGGCGTTGGAGAGGCCACGTGCCACGAGCACCAGGACCTCACGCTCGCGGTCCGTGAGGTCCTCAAGCGAGGAGCCCGGCGCATGGTGCGTGTGGGGAAGACGGGCGAACTCGGCGATCAGGCGTCGGGTCACCGAAGGGGCGAGAAGGGACTCTCCGGCGGCGACAGTGCGGATGCCTGCCAGCAGCACCTCTGGAGATGTGTCCTTGAGGAGGAACCCCGCTGCCCCCGCACGCAACGCGCCGTACACGTACTCGTCGAGGTCGAAGGTGGTCAGGATGAGAACGCGTGTCCCGGCTGTCGCGGGGGATCCGGCTATGTGCCGTGTCGCTTCGATCCCATCCATGCCGGGCATCCTGATGTCCATCAGCACCACGTCCGGGCAGAGCCGCTGTGCACCCTCGACAGCTTCGGCCCCGGTGCCGGCCTCGCCCACCGCCGTCAGGCCGGGGGAGGTGTCGATGAGCACCCGGAAGCTGCCTCGGAGCAGGGACTGGTCATCGGCGACGAGTACCCGGATCGGTTCGGTCACGCGGTCCTCTCCTTCCGGCTCGTGGCCGTGCCGTGAGCGGGTTCGGACGGGAGACAGGCCGACACGGCGAACCCGCCACCGGGCCGTGGCCCGGCGGCCAGCGTCCCGCCATACATCATCACGCGTTCGCGCATCCCCACGAGTCCATGACCGCCCCTGAGTTCCACCCGGCCGGTCGCGGTCGCGTTCCCGGCTCCGTCATCCGCCACCTCGATGCGCACTTCTCCTCGCGAGTCGACGGTGATCGTCACCTGGCAGTGCGTTCCGTCGCCGGCGTGCTTGACCACGTTCGTCAGGGCCTCCTGCACGATCCGGTAGACAGCCAGCGCCGTCCCCGCAGGGAGGCCGACGGCCAGCCGGGTGTGGAGTCGGGTACGAACTCCCGCTCGCTCGGCACGCTGGACGAGGGCCGGCAGGTCGTCCAGTCCGGGAGGGGGAGCCGTCTCCGCCGAGCCGGGCTCTCGCGTGCGCCGACCAGCAGTGTCGCCGCGTAGCACTCCCAGGGCACGGCGCATCTCGGTGAGCGCCTCCCGGCCGGTCTGCTCGATCGCCTGGATGGCATCGCGCGTCTCTTGGGGGCGTGCCTCGGCCACATGGTTGGCCACCGCTGCTTTGACGACGATCACGCTGAGACTGTGCGAGACGATGTCGTGCAGTTCTCTGGCGATGCGCAGGCGTTCTTCGGCCAGTGCCTCCTCCGCGAGGCGACGGTCCCTGCGGGCCGCTCGGGATCTCCGTTCGCGCACGACACGCCCTGCGGCCCACGCTGCCCCGATGACGAGCCAGACGAGGGCGGCAGTGCCGACGGTTTCCGTCCACGGGCCAGAGGGCGTCAGGACCGCTTCACCGGTGATGACCGCGGCTGCCGAGACAACCAGGGTCAGGGCGAACGCCGCCGAAGCCCGGCGTGTCGGCTCGATGAGCGCCACCGCGTAGACGGCCAAGGCCGCAGAGATATAAGGGTCACGGGTGATGTCGAGCAGTGTCGCTGTCGCCGAAGCACCCAGAACTACGGCCAGGGCATGCAGGGGCCACAGGCGCCGAACGGCCAGCGGCACTCCCACACAGACGGCCACCAGCCAGCCCAGCCACCACGGGCCGGAGAACCGAGGCAGACCGTCCGAGGCGCCCTGGTCGGCCAGTGCCACGTACCCGGCTGTCATTACGGCCGCCACGCAGGCGTCGATCGCCAGCAGATGCGCTCCGGTCCGCAGGCGCCGCCCCATTCTGTGCATCGCCAGACGATACCGACGGCCGCTCATCCGGCCTGCCCGAAGAGAAACATCGCGGTACCCACGGCGACCAACAGGAGAAGCCTTCCGGCGACCGTGGCCGCCCGCGAGGTCGCCCCGCTGCGCAACGCGGCCACGCCCAAGGGAACGAGCGCGACACACAGTCCCGCAGCGGCAGCGACCGATAGAGGGGTCGTTCCCTTCAGAACCCCCAGCGGCATCGTCGATGCCAAGGCCAGGGCCGCCGCACGCAGCGGTCCCAGCACTTGGGAGCGGTAGGCGCCGATGGCCAGCAGGAGCCAGCCGCCCATGATGGCTGCGTTGAGTGTGCTGAAGATGTGGAACGCGCCGTAGGTCTCGCTCACCGTTCGCGTCGCCGATGCCGCCCCCTGCACAGCCACCAGTTGGAAGGCCAGGTGGTCCACACCGGCGTGGAACGCGCGGGCGAAGAGGCCGAGGACCGTGAGTGTGCCGCCCCACAGAGCGAGTTCCCGGAAGCTTTCGCCGATCTTGGCGGCGAGAAGCACGACTCCCGGCCAGAGCAGCACCCACCCGGCGGACACCAAGCTGTACGAGGCCGTCATGAGGCCCGGATGGTGCCCGTACGCACTCAGTTGCGCGGGGAAGAAGAAGTCGAAGCGCAGGCGCAGCAGGACGCCGGCGAGCAGCAGCAGGGGGCCGAGGACGAGGGAGGCACCGCCCACCCAGCGTCCCGGAAAGGCAGTACGAGGAAGGGCGATTGACGCAGTCGTGACGGTCATGGGGCAACGATGCTGCCTCCGCACGTACCGCGTCGTCGGAGCAGGGACCACACTTTCGGATCGGCCCGTGGTCGTACCGCCTGCCTGTCGTTCGCTTCCGGTCCGATCCTCGGACCGGACACCATGCTGCTCGGCTCACGTGCGCTCGGCCGGCCGGTCCACTCGTACGCGTCCAGCTCGGATGAGGGCACCTGTACCTGCCGGGCGACGAACTCGACCGCCGCGGCCTTCGCGGAGGCCGCCGCGGACGCGGCGCTGCGGATGGCCGGCGTGGCCCGGCCCCCGGTGCTCTGACCGGAAGGGTTCACCGCCTCACGACGGGCCCGCTCCGGGGCCGGCCTCCCAGCCCTGTGGGTCGTCCCAGGCCTGGAGGCTCAGACCCGTCTCCAGGCGGTGGGCGAGGCCCGTGACCGGGTCGGTGAAGGCCAGGGTCCTGGCCAGCAGCTGGAGCGGGCGCCGGTAGTCCGCGGGGTCGGCCGGTCCGGCCACCACCGGGTACACCGGGTCGCCCAGGATGGGCAGGCCCAGGCTGTTCATGTGCACCCGCAGCTGGTGGGTGCGGCCGGTGTGCGGAGTCAGCCGGTAGCGGCCCAGGGCGCCCCGGACCTCCACGAGTTCGACCAGGCTCTCGGCGTTGGGCTCGGCGCCCGGGAGCTCGACCGCCGCCATCACCCCGCGGAGCTTCTCGATGTGGCTGCGCACCGTCCGGGGCAGGTCGACGGACGGATCGTGGGGCGCGAGGGCCTCGTACTCCTTGCGGACCCGCCGCTCCTGGAAGAGGCGCTGGTAGGCGCCGCGGTCCTCGGGGCGGATGCTGAACATCACCAGTCCGGCCGTCATCCGGTCGAGGCGGTGCGCCGGGCTGAGCGCGGGCAGGTCCAGCTCCCGGCGCAGCCGGGCCAGGGCGGTCTGTGTGACGTGGCTGCCGCGCGGGGTGGTCGCCAGGAAGTGCGGCTTGTCCACCACGAGGAGGTGCCGGTCGCGGTGGACGACGCGGATCGGGAAGGGCACGGGCGGCTCGGCCGGCATGTCCCGGTGGTACCAGAGCCAGCCGCCGGGCTCGTACGGGTCCTGCGGCCGCAGCACCCGCCCGCCCTCGCCGAGGACCCGGCCGTCCGCGAGCAGCCGGGCCATGGACGCGGCGCCGCGCGTGCCCGCGTAGCGCTCGGTCAGGTAGTCGCCCAGCTGCGGCCAGCGCCCCTCGGGGTCGGGGGGAAGGCGCATCCGGACCGGGTCGATGCCGTCCTGCTGGGGGAGGGGCGCGGGCGGGATGTGGGATCTGCGGCTCATCGGGACCAGGGTAGGCGGCTGCCTCCGGGTGAAGGTGCCCAGGTGCTCGGCGTCCAGGTACTCGGGGCGGTGCCCCTGGGAACGGTGGGAGGGCGGGGCGGGGACGGGCTACGCGCGGCGGGACCGGCTGCCCGGCAGGGGTTACGCCGCAGCCGGGGCCGGGACGTCCTGTTCGGCTTCCACCGTGGCGTTCCAGTCGCGCTTGATCGCGCGCCAGCCCTCGTCCGTCTCGCCGTGACGCCAGTAGCCGGAGATGGACAGCCGCTCGCGCGGGACCCCCCGGTCCAGGCGCAGGTGGCGGCGGAGTTCCTTGACGAAGCCCGCTTCGCCGTGGACGAAGGCGTGGACATCGGCCGAGGGGAAGTCCAGGCCGGTCACGGCCTCCAGCAGAGCCGCGCCCACCGGGCGGTCGCCGCGGTGGAGCCAGACCGGGGTGACGCCGTCGGGGGTGGCGATGTCCTGCTCGTCGGCCGGGCCGTCGATCTCCACGAAGGCGTGCACCCGCGCGCCCCGCGGCATGCGCTCCATCGTCGCGGCGATCGCCGGCAGGGCGCTCTCGTCACCGACGAGGAGGTGCCAGTCGGCCGCCGGGTCGGGGGCGTAGCAGCCGCCCGGGCCGAGGAAGTGGACCGGCTCGCCGGGCTGGACGCGGGCCGCCCAGGGGCCCGCGAGGCCCTCGTCGCCGTGGACCACGAAGTCCAGGGTCAGCTCCAGCCGCTCCGGGTCCCAGGCGCGGACCGTGTACGCACGCTGGCGGGGCCAGGCCTCCCGGCGGTGCGTGGCGCGGATCACGTCGAGGTCCCAGGGCTCCGGGTACCGCACGCCCTCCGGCTCGAACAGGAGCTTGACGTAGTGGTCGGTGTGCGCGCCCGCGCCGAATCCGGCCAGTCCGTCTCCGCCCAGCACGAGGCGGACCATGTGCGGCGTCAGCCGTTCGGTGCGTACGACGACTGCGGTGCCGACGGTACGGGCGCGTCCTTCTGCCACGGTGTCTCCCCTGACGCTCACGAAGCTTAGGATTACCTAAGTTACCACCTCATGGGCGCAGCGCGCTGCTCAGGCGTGACACTGCTCCTCCCAGACCCCACCGATGAGCGAGGGCGTCGACCATCTCGGGTCGAGCGGGGACCCGCGGGAGGGCCGGGTCGAAGGGGGGCAGGGGGACGTCCGAGGCCACCTGGACGACCTTCGGCGCCACCGCCAGGTAGGGGCGGGACTCGTCCAGGCGCCTGCGCTGGGCGGGGGTCAGCTTCGACTTCGGGTCGTCGACCGCGGCGATGATTCCGGACAGGTCCCCGTAGGCGTCGAGCAGCTTGGCCGCGGTCTTCTCGCCGATGCCGGGAACGCCCGGCAGGCCGTCGCTCGGGTCGCCGCGCAGCAGCGCGAGGTCCGCGTAGCCGGGGCCGTCCACCCCGTATTTCCCACGAAGCCAGGCCTCGTCCGTGACCTGGAGGGAGCCCACGCCCTTGAGCGGGTACAGGACCCGGCGGGCCCGGGCGTCGTCCACCAGCTGGTAGAGGTCCCGGTCGCCCGTGACGATGTCCACCGGGCCGGTGGCGCGGGCGGTCAGGGTGCCGATCACGTCGTCCGCCTCGTACCCGGCGACCCCCACGCGGGCGATGCCGAACGCGTCGAGCGCCGCCTCGATGATCGGGACCTGCGGTGCGAGGGTGTCCGGGGTCTCCTCCACGTCCGGCCCGGACTCCGACACCTGCGCGACCCGGTGCGCCTTGTACGAGGGGATCAGCTCCACCCGCCAGTGAGGCCGCCAGTCGGCGTCCATGCAGGCCACCAGGTCGTCCGGGCGGTGGTCCTGCACCAGCCGCCCGATGAAGTCGAGGAGCCCGCGCACCGCGTTGACCGGCGTGCCGTCCGGGGCCTTCACGGAGTCCGGGACGCCGAAGTAGGCGCGGTAGTAGAGGGACGCGGTGTCCAGGAGCATCAGCCGTCGTGTCGTGGTCATGGAGGCGATGATGCCGCAACCCCGCCCGGCCGAAGGCCGTCACCCCTGGTGGGTGAATGATCACTCGAACAGTTCCTCCGGCGCGCGCGCCCGCGCTCCCTCCCCGAGGGTGTTGATCACAGGCGGGCCGCTCGGCCGCGCCCGGTCCCCGTGCGAGGAACTCCGTACGCCCCTGCCCGCGCGCCGTCGGCGCGTGCGGCGCCGGTGCGGCGCGGCCCCGCCCCAGCCCCCACCAGGAGGCCCCGATGGATGCCGCCCAGCCCGCCGCACCCGCCCGCAGGACCGTGATCAGGGCCGGGGCGGTGGCCGCCGCCGCGCTCGCCGCGTGCCCGCACGCCGCGGCCGCGGCGGCCCGGGCCCCGCGGGCTGCGGCCCCGGCGGCGCCGCATGCCGCCGCCGACACCGCCGACCTGCCCCTGCGCTCCGACCGCAGCAGCCAGGGCGACATCCTGGCCGGCTCCCGCAAGGACCACGCCTGCCTGCTGCTGCTGCGCTTCCGCGACCCGGTCCTGGCCCGCCGCTGGCTGCGCAGGCTGCTGCCCGAGATCTCCACCACCGAGGAGATGGCCCGGTTCAACGCGGCGTTCAGCGCCGCCCGGGTCAAGGCGGGCGGCCTCGACCCGGCCTCCCTGTCGGCGCAGTGGACCGGACTCTCCCTCACCCACGCCGGCCTGCGCTTCCTCGCCGGGCGCGACCCCTTCCCCGCCCTGCCGCCCGGCAGCACCGCCGAGGCCTTCGCCCAGGGCCCCGCCCTGCGGGCCGAGGCGCTCGGGGACACCGGCGACAGCTCCCCCGACTCCTGGCTGTTCGGCGGGGAGGGGCCGCACCGCGCCGTCCACGCGGTCCTCAACCTGTCGGCGGACGACCCCGAGAAGCTCGCGGCCGCGGTCGACCGCCACCAGGCCGCCCTGGGGCCCGCCCAGGGCGTGCTCGTCTTCCGGCAGGACGGGGCCACCCTGTCCGGCGCCCTGCGCGGACACGAGCACTTCGGTTTCACCGACGGCATCAGCCAGCCCGGGGTCCGCGGCTTCCACGCCCCCGACCCGGCCGCCGGGACCACCGTCCAGGGCAAGCCCGGTGCCCGGCTGGTCCCGGCCGGCGAGTTCCTCGTGGGGCAGGAGAAGGCCGGCGGGCGGCCCGCCGGGCTGCCCGCCTGGGCCACCGGGGGCTCCTTCCAGGTGGTCCGGCGGCTCGCCCAGGACGTCCCCGGCTGGTGGGCGCAGGCTCGCGAGCGGCTGGCCGACCTCAAGCGGGCCGGGGCCGCGCCCGCCGACGCCACCGACACCTGGCTCGCGGCCCGGCTGGTGGGCCGCTGGCCCGGCGGCACCGCCGTGGCGGGCTGCCCGCTCGCCGAACAGCCCTGCCCCGCCGGTCCCGGCCCGGCCGCCCTCTCGTACCGCGACGACCCGCAGGGCTGGCACACCCCCCTGTTCGCGCACATCCGCAAGGGCAACCCCCGTGACGGCCTCGTCGCCATCCCCGGCCGCCCCCCGCTGGACCCCGCCGTGACCGACGGCCACCGCATCATCCGGCGCGGCATTCCGTACGGGCCCGCGTACGACCCGGACCAGGAGCCCGGCCGGGGCACGAACGGGGCCTCGCGCGGGCTGGTGTTCATCGGCTACCAGGCCGACCTGGTCCAGCAGTTCGAGTTCGTGGCCAAGCAGTGGATCAACGAGGCGGACTTCCCGGCCGGCCGCAACCCGCGCACCGGCGCCGACCCCGTCCTCGGCCCCGGTTCACCCGTCGCCTTCGAGAGCGAGTCGGAGGGCGGCAGCCGCGCCACCACCCTGCGCTTCGGCCGGTTCGTCCGCACCGAGGGCGCCCTCTACGCCTTCACCCCCTCGATCCCCGCCCTGCGGGAGCTGGCCGAAGGCAGGCTGGACGTCTCCGTGGAGGTCCACCGCGGCACGGTCCTGCGCGTGGGAGACGTCCTCGACGCCGGCGCCGCCCGGCTGACCCTCGGAGCCGACGGGGACCTCGTCCTCCTCGCTCCCGCCGGCGCCCGCCGCTGGAGCGCCGGAACCGCCGGCAAGGGCAGCGAGGCCGTCTTCTCCCGCGACGGCGAACTCATCGTGCGCACCGCCGACGGCGCGACGGCCTGGAGCAGCGGCACCGCCGGCCACCCCGGGGCCCGGCTGCTGGTCCGCCCGTCCGGCGACGCGGTGATCCTCGACGGCGACCGAGTGCTGTGGCGGGCCGGACACGGTCACTCAGGGTGACGGCCCGGGTGCCGGAATCGGCCGGGGAACGGCCCGGTGGGCCCTTGCGCGCGAATCCGGGGCCGGATGCTGCGTAAGGTGCTTACAGCACACCGATGTGCGACGACGGGTAGGGGAGGGCAGCCCCGACATGAACGGCAAGGAAGACGGAAACATCGCGGACGCCACGGACGCCACGGACGGCACGGAATACGGCTTCGCCCGGGCGGGCGCGCCCGGCGCGGACGACCCCGACGTGAACGACAAGGAGAAGGACGCCAAGGAGCAGCCGCTGCGGGTGGGCGTCGCCGTGCGCAAGCGGCGCCGCGCGCTCCACCTCACGCTGGCCGCGGTGTCGGCGCGCAGCGGCCTCTCCGTCCCCTTCCTGAGCCAGATAGAGAACGAACGGGCCCGCCCCAGCATGCGCTCGCTGGAGCGGGTCGCCGACGCCCTGGAGACCACGGCGGTCGACCTGCTCGCCGCCTCCGACACGGCTCGCACGGTGGACCTGGTGCGGGCCGGGGACGACTCCGGGCTCGCGCCCGTCAACGGCGTACGCCCCCTGGTGCGGGGTCACCACCAGCTGCACGCGCTGGAGTTCAACGGCGACCAGGACGCCGGCCGCGAGTACCAGCACCGCAACGACGAGCTGATGTACGTGGTCTCCGGCGCCTGCCAGGTGGAGGCGGAGGGACGCGCGTACCGGCTGGAGAGCGGGGACGCCCTGTTCCTCTCCGGCGGGGTGCGCCACCGCTGGAGGGCCGTCAGCGACGACACCCGGCTGCTGGTGGTCGCCGTCGGGGACCACATCCACGCCACCTCCGAGCCACCCTCGCCGGGGCGCTGAGCCGGTGCGGGTCGTCTCCCTCGTCCCCTCGCTGACCGAGGCGGTCGCCGTGAGCGCTCCGGGCCTGCTCGCCGGGGTCACCGACTGGTGCACGCACCCCGCCGGCCTGGGCGACGCGGTGCGCGTCGGGGGCACGAAGAACCCCGACGTACCGGCGATCGCGAGGCTGCGCCCCGACCTGGTGATCGCCAATGAGGAGGAGAACCGGGCCCCCGACCTGGCGGCGCTCCGCGCGGCGGGGCTGGAGGTCCTGGTCACCGAGGTCCGGGACCTGCCCCAGGCGTTCTCCGAGCTGGACCGGGTTGTGGTGGGGGCGCTGGGGCTGAAGCGGCCCGAGTGGCTGGACCGGGCCGAGGAGGCCTGGGCGGCGGTGGAGCCCGTCGCGGGCCTCACCGCCTTCGTACCGATCTGGCGCCGGCCCTGGATGGTGCTGGGGCGGGACACCTTCGCGGGCGACCTCCTCGCCCGCCTGGGAGTGCGCAACATCTACGCCGGGCACCCCGAGCGGTACCCGAGGGTGCCGGTGGAGGAGCTCGCCGGGAGCGGCTGCGATCTGGTGGTGCTCCCCGACGAGCCGTACCGCTTCACGGCGGACGACGGCCCGGAGGCCTTCCCCGGGCTGCCCGCCGCGCTCGTCAGCGGCCGCCACCTGACCTGGTACGGGCCTTCGCTGGTGGAAGCCCCGCGGGTGCTGGGGGCGTCCGTGCGGGCGGCGCGGTAGCGGACGCCCCGCGCGCTGGGGGACTACCCGGCGGCGGGGAGCAGCCGTCCGGCGAACAGGCCGCGCAGGGTGTGGACGGCGGCCAGCGCCCAGGCGGCGACCAGGCCCAGGAACAGGGCCGCGGCCAGCCAGGCGAAGGCGTCCAGCCCGGTGTGGCGGGCCAGCCCGGCGGCCCCGGTCACGCAGGTGCCGACGGGGAACGTCAGCGCCCACCAGGTCATCGCGAAGCCCATGCCCGCCCGGGCGGCCCGTACCAGCATCGCGGCGGCGAGGGCCAGCCACAGCAGGGCGAAGCCCATCACGGGGACCCCGTAGACGACCGCGAAGGCGCCGAGCGCCCCGGCGTGGGGGGCGTCGATGGCGCCGGGCGCCAGTCGGCGAGCTGGTTGACGGCGGTGGTGGACTGGCCGAGGGGGCCCAGGACCAGGAACAGGGCGGGCGTCAGCGCCAGGGGCAGGGGTCCATGGGTGATCAGCCGGCCGAAGACCAGGGGGAGCAGCAGCAGGACGGCCAGCAGGCTGACGCCGAACATCGCGTAGCAGGCCAGCAGCAGCGCCTCGCGGGGCTGCCCGGCGGGCAGGTGGGGCACGAGCAGGGGGCCCACGGCGGCCGAGACCATGGGGGCGACCACCGGCAGCAGCCAGACGGGGCTGGCCTGCGAGGCCTCGATCTTGTGCCGGACCACCATCAGGTAGGGCACCGCGACGGCCATGACCAGCCCGACCGCGGTACCGGCGGTGAACAGCACGCTGTCCACGGCGAGGGCGGCATCCGTACCGATCAGGTCCTTGCCGACGAGGAGCGTACCGGCGCCGACGGCCAGCAGGGCCATCGCCAGGCACCCGTAGAAGGGGGCCACGGCCGGGTCGAGGAGGTGCGCGCGGGCCCGGTCGCGGTGGTGGCGCCAGTGCCCGGCGCGGGCGGCGAGCAGGACGGCGAGGGCCACGGCGGACAGCGCCCAGAGGACCACGCAGACGGTGCGCTGGCCGGGCAGCTGGTACGGGAGGGTCGCGCCGGCGTTGGCGATGATCGCCGTGCCCATCACGGAGGCGTACCAGTTGGGGCCGAGGTCCCTCAGCCGCGGGGCCTTGTGGGCCCGGGGAGCGGCGGGGGCGGTGGTTCGGAAGTGCACGGGGGCGGTGGTGGCCATGGGTCCAGCGTCCCGTCGGGCAGGGCCGTACGGCAGAGACCGCACGTCTATAAGGTCATAAACTGACGTTATGGGTAACGAGGAGACGGTTCCGCTCGCACACCGCGTGCCGGACCTGGGCGCGCTGGAGCTGCTGCTCACCGTGGCGCGGGTCGGCAGCCTGAGCGGCGCGGCCCGCCGGCTCGGCATCACGCAGCCGGCGGCGAGCAGCCGGATCCGTGCGATGGAGACCCGGCTGGGGGTCGCCCTGGTGGACCGCTCCCCGCGCGGCTCGACGCTCACGGCGGAGGGCGCGCTGGTCACCGACTGGGCCCGGCGGGTGGTCGAGGCCGCCGAGGCCTTCGACGCGGGCGCACAGGCGCTGCGCGGGCGGCGGGACTCGCGGCTGAGGGTCGCGGCGAGCATGACCATCGCCGAGTACCTGCTGCCCGGCTGGCTGATCGCGCTGCGCGGGGAGCGGCCGGGGACGGCCGTCTCCCTGCACGCGGGGAACTCGGCGGACGTTGCCCAGCGGGTCCTCGCGCACGAGGCCGACCTGGGCTTCGTGGAGGGGCTGACCGTCCCCGACGGGCTGGCCTCGGCCGTCATCGCCCAGGACCGCCTGGTGGTGGCGGTGGCCCCGACGCACCCCTGGGCGCGGCGCACGGGCGGGGTGGAGCCGGCGGAGCTGGCGGGTGCCCCGCTGATCCTGCGGGAGCGTGGGTCGGGGACGCGGCAGGTCCTGGACGCGGCGCTGGTCCCGTCCGGGGGGCTGGCCCAGCCTCTGCTGGAGCTGGCGTCCACGACCGCCGTCAAGGCGGCGGCGGTCAGCGGGGCGGGGCCGTGCGTCCTGTCGGAGCTGGCCTTGGTGGACGAGCTGGCGTCCCGCCGGCTGGTGCCCGTTCCGGTGGCGGGGGCCGCGCTCACCCGCGCCCTGCGCGCCGTCTGGCCCACCGGAACCCGGCCGGCGGGGCCGGCCCGCGACCTCCTGTCCCTGACCCGGCGCCGCTGACCATCCGGCGGGTGCGGGTGCGCCGCTGCGCGGAGCCGTCTGCCCGCCCCGTCCTTTCTCCGTTTCCGCCCTCGATCGCCGGGCGCGGCTCGGAGCACGGCGCCACCGCGTCCGCGCCTCGACCGCCGGCGGGGCTGAAAGACCAGCCCCGCCGAACGGGCCGAAGCTCCGGCCGGCGGTCGTCTCAGCCGAGCCGGCGGCCCGGCTCGGCCGCGGCCCCGCTGCGTTCCTGGAGGGCCTTCGTGAGCAGTGCGCCCGCCACGATCAGGGCCGCGCCCAGCCACCACACCCCGCCGTCGAACACCAGCACCGCGATGCCGATCGGCACCAGCAGCCCCGCCAGCGGCAGCAGCAGGGAGGCCCGGCCCGGGCCGGGCTCGCCGCGGGCGCGGGCGCGGACGACCTCCGGGTACCAGACGGTGAACCGGAGGGCGGCGACGATGGCCAGGACCGGGACGATCCAGGCCGTCCAGATGTTGTCGGGGGCGTGCAGCACCAGGTCCCCGAGACCGCCCGCCAGGGCCGAGACCAGGAAGGCCAGCCCCCACGCCCCGGTGATCATGTAGTTGGTGCGGAGGAAGACGGGATTCTGCCACTTCGAGGGGTCGGTCTGCTCGCGGGCGTACTGGAGGGTGAACGGCATCCGGAGTGCCATCGACCCGAAGGCGATCGCCGTGAGGGTGAGGCTCGCGACCTCGCCCGCGTACGTCTCCAGCCAGCGCAGCGTGCCGTCGCTCGCCAGGGCGCCGATGACCGCCAGGGCGGCGAAGAACACCACGTCGGCCAGCTCCAGCAGCTTCCAGGAGCTGCCCCGGTGCACCACCCGGGCCGCCGCGACCAGGACGAGGGTGATGCCCAGGGCGATCCCGACCGCGATCTCGAACCGTCCCGGGCCGACCAGCAGGGAGAAGACGATCCAGGGGGACATGCCGACGACCGGGTTCTCCAGGATGTCCGAGACCCGGCCGGCCGCGTTGCCGTGGGCTTGCGTCCGCATCCTCCCAGCGTGCGCGCCGTCCGCCCGGAAGGCCATTCGTGGCCGCGGGCCGCGCGGACGGCCACCCCGCCGCGCGGCCCGCGGACACCGTCAGGACACCGGCACCGCCAGGCGGGCGCCGGCCGCCTCGACGAGGGAGTCCATCACCCGGGTGTCCTTGTCCCGTTCGGGGTGCCACTGCACGCCCACCACCCACTGCTCCCGGTCGGGGAGTTCGATGGCCTCGACCGTGCCGTCCTCGGCGTACGCCGAGACGACCAGCCCCTGGCCGAGCCGATCCACTGCCTGGTGGTGGTACGTGGGGACGTCCGCGACCTCGGGGACCAGCTCCGCGTACCGGGTGCCCGGCACGGGGGTGACGGGGTGCCAGGAGGTGACGCCCGGGGTGTGGACGTGGCCGTCGATGTGCTGGACCAGCGTGCCGCCCAGTGCCACGTTCAGCGCCTGCATGCCCCGGCAGATGCCCAGCACCGGGACCCCGTCGGCCAGGGCGGCGCGGAGCAGGGCCAGTTCCCACTTGTCGCGGACGGTGGCGGGGGCACCCGTACGGGGGTCGCGCGGGGCCCCGTACCGGACCGGGTCGACGTCCGGGCCGCCGGAGACGACGAGGCCGTCCAGCCGTCCCAGCACCTCCGCCGCGCGCTCCGGCTCGTCCGGCGGCAGCAGGACGGCCGCGCCGCCCGCCGCCTGGACCAGTTCGTAGTAGCCGGACGGGACGAGGGAGGTGGGGAGGTCCCACACCCCGTAGCGGGTGGACGCCTCCACGTAGGTGGTGATGCCGATGAGCGGCCTGGGCACGGTGTTACCTCCAGGGTGGTGCCGGACAGCGGAGCGGGGGGTGCGGGGCCAGGATTTCAGTCGCGGGTCAACTCCGCCTCGGCTTCCGCAAGCGCGGCGAACTCCTCCTCGGGGGCCGAGGCGACGAGGCGGTGGCGGCTGTAGAAGGCGAAGTAGGCGAGGGCCACGGCGTACACGGCGAGGGCGATGAGCGCCGCGTCGACGTCCACGAGGAAGGTGGCGACCAGCGCCGACAGGGCCAGGACGAAGGCGACGGACGAGGTCAGCACCCCTCCGGGGGTGCGGTACGGACGCTCCAGGCCCGGTTCGCGGCGGCGCAGCACGATGTGGGAGAGGGCCATCAGGGCGTAGGAGATGGTCGCCCCGAACACCGCGATGTTCAGCATCCGCGCCCCGTTGCCGGTGGCCGCCGCGAGGGCGAAACCGATCGCGCCGGGGATCACCAGTCCGAGGTACGGGGCCTTGCGCTTCGAGGTCAGCGACAGGAAGCGCGGCAGGTATCCGGCGCGGGAGAGGGCGAAGAGCTGGCGGGAGCCGGCGTAGATGAGGGAGAAGAAGGAGGCGACCAGCCCGGCGAGGCCCGCGTAGTTGACGAAGCGGCTCAGCGCCGTCGGGCCGCCGTCCCCCTCCAGGGCCACGACCAGCGGGTTTCCGGCGGACTTCACGGCGTCGGCGCCTTGGGCCCCGGTGGCGGCGAAGAAGGTGACCAGGGCGAGGAGGGCGAGGACGCCCATGGAGATGGCCAGGGCCTTCGGCATGGAGCGGACCGGGTCCTTGGCCTCCTCCGCCGCGAGCGGCACGCCCTCGACGCCGAGGAAGAACCACATGCCGAAGGGGAACGCGGCCCAGATGCCGAGGACGCCGAAGGGCAGCCAGGAGCCGGAGCCGAACGCGCCGGGGTCCACGGGGATGTCGTCGAGGGAGCCCGCGTCGAAGTCCGTGAGCGCCCCGGCCGCGAAGACCAGCAGGGCGGCGACGGCGACGGCGGTGACGATCAGGCTGAAGCGCAGGGCCTCGCCCACGCCCCACAGGTGGACGCCAATGAAGATCACGAAGCAGCCGAGGTAGACCGGCCAGCTGGAGGTCAGACCGAACAGGCCCAGGGATTCGACGTAGTCGCCGATGAAGATGACGATGGCCGCCGGGGCCAGGACGTACTCGATCAGGATGGCGGTGCCCGTCAGGAAGCCGCCCCAGGGGCCCAGCGCGCGGCGGGCGAAGCCGTAGCCGCCGCCCGCCGTGGGCAGGATGGTGGACAGTTCGGCGAGGGAGAAGACCAGGCAGGCGTACATGGCGCCCATGAGCGCCGTGGCGACGGCCAGGCCGCCGAAGCCGCCCTTGGACAGGCCCACGTTCCAGCCGGAGAAGTCCCCGGAGACGACGTAGGCGACGCCGAGCCCGGTCAGCAGCAGCCAGCCGGCGCTGCCCCGGCGCAGGGTCCGGCGCTGGAGGTACTCCGCGTCGGCGTCCCCGACGGCGGGTGATGCGGGCGCGGTGGAAAGGTCTTCGGCCATGTGCGCTCCTGCCCAGGGGGAAAGGTTTCGCTGCGTACCTTTGCGTCAAGGACGTGGAGCGCGCAAGACCCCTGCGTTAAACGGAAGTAACAAGAACCTCACCCGCCACGCTCAGGCCAGGAACCCGCGCAGCAGGGCCGCCGTGCCGCAGCAGTGCTCGCGCATCACCGCCCGCGCCCCCTCCGCGTCGCGCTCCAGCACCGCCTCCACCAGCGCGCTGTGCTGCTGCTGGGAGTGCTCCAGGTTGCGCACCAGCAGCGGAATGCAGTCCAGCAGGTCGTTGACCCGGGCCCGGACGGCCGCGTACTGGGCCGTCAGGCTGGCCGAGCCGGCCAGTTCGCACAGCGCCAGGTGGAAGAGCGTGTCCTGGCGGCGGTACTCGGCGAGCGGGGCGTCGTGGGTGGCGGCGAGCGCGGCCAGCAGCCGCTCGGAGCCCTCCTCGGAAAGGCCCTGCGAGGCGCACAGCCCGGCCGCGCCCACCTCCAGGACCTCGCGGAAGCGCAGCACGTCCTCGATGTCCACCCCCGCCACGCGCCGCCTCAGCTCCTCCTCCGCGCCGCCGGCGGGCGTGTCCGGGCGGGCCAGCACGAAGGTGCCCCCGTACCGGCCGCGCCGGGCCTCCACCAGGCCCTGGTCCTGGAGGACCTTCAGCACCTCGCGCAGGGTGACCCGGCTGATCCCCATCCGCTCGGCCAACTCCCGCTCCGGCGGCAGCCGTTCCCCACCCGGCACCAGTCCCAGCCGGACCACCTGGAGGATCTGTTCGAGGGCCTCCTCGAAACCGTTGCCCGCCCGCACCTGTCGCAGCACGGGATTGAGCCGCGCGACCGCGCCTCCGTCGCCCGCCGTCCCGGTCATCTCGGCTCCTCCCCTTCCCAAGCAATGGTTCTGTTCAATACCTTAGGCCTCCTCGGCTCACCGAAGGAGAGATCCCCGTGGTAGACCGCAAGCCGCCGCTCGCGCCCGAGGAGCTCCGTGCCCTCGTCGCCAGCGGCGAGATCGACACAGTCGTCCTGGCCTTCCCCGACATGCAGGGACGTCTTCAGGGCAAGCGGTTCGCCGCACAGTTCTTCCTGGACGAGGTCCTCGACCACGGCACCGAGGGCTGCAACTACCTCCTCGCCGTCGACACCGACATGAACACCGTCGACGGCTACGAGATGTCCTCCTGGGACCGGGGCTACGGCGACTTCGCCATGCACCCCGACCTCGCCACCCTCCGCCGCATCCCCTGGAACCCCGGCAGCGCCTTCGTCCTCGCGGACCTCGCCTGGCACGACGGCTCGCCGGTCGTCGCCGCGCCCCGCCAGATCCTGCGCCGCCAGCTCGAACGCCTCGCCGGACACGGCTGCACCGCCATGGTCGGCACCGAGCTGGAGTTCATGGTCTTCCAGGACACCTACGAGAAGGCCTGGAACGCCGACTACCGCGGCCTGACCCCCGCCAACCAGTACAACATCGACTACTCCGTCCTCGGCACCGGCCGTATCGAACCCCTGCTGCGCCGGATCCGCAATGAGATGCAGGCCGCCGGCCTGGTCGTCGAGTCCGCGAAGGGTGAGTGCAACCTCGGCCAGCACGAGATCGCCTTCCGCTACGACGAGGCGCTCACCACCTGTGACCAGCACTCCGTCTACAAGACCGGGGCCAAGGAGATCGCCTCCCAGGAAGGCGTCTCGCTCACCTTCATGGCCAAGTTCGACGAGCGCGAGGGCAACTCCTGTCACATCCACCTCTCGCTCACCGACGCCGACGGACGCAACGCCATGGCCGGGGACGGACCAGGGGGCATGTCACCGTTGATGCGGCACTTCCTGGCCGGCCAGCTGGCGGCGCTGCGCGACTTCTCCCTTCTCTACGCCCCCAACATCAACTCCTACAAGCGTTTCCGGCCGGGATCCTTCGCGCCCACCGCCGTCGCCTGGGGCGTCGACAACCGGACCTGCGCCCTCCGAGTGGTCGGCCACGGCCGCTCCATGCGTTTCGAGAACCGCCTCCCTGGCGGCGACGTCAACCCCTACCTCGCCGTCGCGGGCCTGGTCGCGGCCGGGATCTACGGAGTGGAGAACCGCCTCGAACTCCCCGAGGCCTGCGCCGGCAACGCCTACACCGCCGACTTCGCCCACGTCCCCACCACCTTGCGCGAGGCCGCGGAACTCTGGGAGAACAGCGAGATCGCCAAGGCCGCCTTCGGCCCCGAGGTCGTCGCCCACTACCGCAACATGGCCCGCGTCGAACTCGACGCCTACGACTCCGCCGTCACCGACTGGGAGCGGCGCCGCTCCTTCGAACGCCTGTAACCCCGCGCCCGCACCGACCCGCCCCGCACCGACCCCAGAAAGGCACCACGTGTCCGAAGCGCTGGACCCCTCCCGTCTGAGGGTGCTCAACCCGGCCACCGAGGAACTCGTCGCCACCGTCCCGGCCGCCACACGGGACGACGTCGACGCCGCCGTCGCACGCGCCGCGGCCGCCCAGCGCGGCTGGGCCGCGGCCGCCCCCGCCGACCGGGCGCGGATCCTGCGCCGCTTCGCCGCGGTCGTCGACGGACACGTCGAGGAACTGGCCCGGCTGGAGGTCCGCGAAGCCGGCCACACCCTCGGCAACGCCCGCTGGGAGGCGGGCAACGTCCGCGACCTGCTGGACTTCGCCGCCGGGGGAGTGGAACGGCTCTCCGGACGCCAGATCCCCGTCGCGGGAGGCATCGACGTCACCTTCCTCGAACCCCTCGGCGTCATCGGCGTGATCGCCCCCTGGAACTTTCCCATGCCGATCGCCGCCTGGGGCCTGGCGCCCGCCCTCGCCGCGGGCAACGCCGTCATCCTCAAGCCCGCCGAGACCACCCCCCTCACCGCGCTGCGCCTCGCCGAACTCGCTCTCGACGCCGGGATCCCCGAACACCTCTTCCAGGTGCTCCCCGGCCACGGAGCGGTCACCGGCGACGCGCTCGTCGAACACCCCGGAGTCGCGAAGATCGTCTTCACCGGCTCCACCCGGGTCGGCAAGCAGATCATGTCCAAGTGCGCCGACCGGGTGAAGCGGGTCACCCTCGAACTCGGCGGCAAGAGCCCCAACATCGTCTTCGCCGACGCCGACCTCGAAACGGCGGCGGCCGCCGCCCCCATGGCCTACCTCGACAACACCGGCCAGGACTGCTGCGCCCGCACCCGGATCCTCGTCCAGCGCTCGGTGTACGACCGCTTCCTCGACCTCGTCACCCCGGCCCTCACCTCGGTGGTCGTGGGCGACCCGCTCGACGAGAAGACCCAGATGGGCCCGCTCGTCTCGGCCGCCCAACTGGAGCGCGTCCGCTCCTACGTCACCGACGACCTCAAGGCCGTCCGGGGCACGGCCCCCGAGGGCCCCGGGTTCTGGTACCCGCCGACCCTGATCACGGACGTCGACCCCACCGCGCCCGTGGCCGCCGAGGAGGTCTTCGGACCCGTCGCCGTCGTCCTCCCCTTCGAGGACGAGGAGGACGCCGTACGCCTCGCCAACGCGACCGAGTACGGCCTCTCCGGCTCCCTCTGGACCCGCGACGTCGGCCGCGCCCTGCGCGTGTCCCGCGCCGTCCAGGCCGGCAACCTCTCCGTCAACTCCCACAGCAGCGTCCGCTACTGGACCCCCTTCGGCGGCTACAAGCAGTCCGGGCTCGGCCGCGAGCTCGGACCCGACGCCCTCACCGCATTCACCGAGACCAAGAACGTCTTCATCAGCACGGAGGCCTGAGAACCCATGTCCAGCCAGACCAACGAAGAGATCATCTGCCGCCGCCTGGTCGGCCGCACCGCCGTCATCACCGGAGCCGGCAGCGGCATCGGCCTCGCCACCGCCCGCCGCCTGGCCTCCGAGGGCGCCAACGTCGTCTGCGCCGACATCGACCCCCTCGCCGGCAGGGCCGCAGCCGAGGAGGTCGGCGGCACCTTCGTCCAGGTCGACGTCACCGACAAGGAGCAGGTCGAGGCGCTCTTCAAGACGGCCTTCGACACCTACGGCTCGGTCGACATCGCCTTCAACAACGCCGGCATCTCGCCCCCGGACGACGACTCCATCCTCACCACCGAGCTCGACGCCTGGCGCCGCGTCCAGGACGTCAACCTCACCTCCGTCTACCTCTGCTGCAAGGCCGCCCTCCCCTACATGCAGCGCCAGGGCCGCGGCTCCATCATCAACACCGCCTCCTTCGTCGCCATCATGGGCGCCGCCACCTCCCAGATCTCCTACACCGCCTCCAAGGGCGGCGTCCTCGCCATGTCCCGCGAACTCGGCGTCCAGTTCGCCCGCGAAGGCATCCGCGTCAACGCCCTGTGCCCGGGCCCCGTCAACACCCCGCTGCTCCAGGAGCTGTTCGCCAAGGACCCCGAGCGGGCCGCCCGCCGCCTCGTGCACATCCCCCTCGGCCGCTTCGCCGAGCCCACCGAGATCGCCGCCGCCGTCGCCTTCCTCGCCAGCGACGACTCCTCCTTCGTCAACGCCACCGACTTCCTGGTCGACGGCGGCATCTCCGGCGCGTATGTCACCCCCCTGTAGGCGGCTCCGCCGACGGGCCCTGTGAACACCCAACGTTCACCTCGGCACCACCCCCACGACAGCCGGGCGTCGCACGACGCCCGGCTGTCGTGCTCTACCGTCCCCGACGATCTTGTACGAGAACCAGGAGTGCCCACCCCCGTGACCCGACTCAGTACCCGGCGCCGCCTCCAGGCGGCCGGCGCCGCCGCCGCGATGGCCGCCGGAGCCCTCACCGCGGCCGCCCCCGCCCAGGCCGCACACCCCGCCTGCACCACCCCCAGGCTCGCCGCGGGCTGGTACGGGGACAACCAGGCCCGGCTCCAGCAGCTCATCGACCAGTACGGCAGCTGCAACCCGTACCGCCCCAGCCGCACCAAGCCCGTCGCCGTCTTCGACTGGGACAACACCGTCGTCAAGAACGACGTCGGCGACGCCACCATGTTCTGGCTCCTGCGCAACGGGAAGATCCGCCAGCCCGCCGACTGGAAGGGCACCAGCCGCTACCTCACCCCCGCCGCAGCCCAGGCCCTCACCACCGCCTGCGGCCCCCTCGCCCGCCCCGGAGCACCCCTGCCCACCGGCACCCCCGCGGGCGCGGCCTGCGCCGACGAGATCAACGCCGTCTACGGCACCTCCGCCACCCGCACCGGCGCCGCCGCCTTCGCCGGCTGGGACCACCGCACCATCGAACCCGCCTACGCCTGGCTGCCGCAGCTCCTCCAGGGCTGGACCGCGCCCCAGGTCCGCGGCTTCGCCGCCGCCGCCCGCACCGAGAACCTCGCCGCGCCCGTCGGCACCAGGCAGCAGGTCGGCACCGGCACCGCCACCGGCTGGGTCCGCTACTACGACCAGCAGCGCGACCTCATCAAGAACCTCCAGCGCGCCGGCTTCGACGTCTGGATCAGTTCCGCCTCCCCCCAGCCCGTCGTCGAGGCCTGGGCCCAGGGCGCCGGCGTCGGGGCCGACCACGTCATCGGCATCCGCAACACCACCCGGGGCGGCAGGCTCACCGCCCACCTCCAGGGCTGCGGGTCCGTCGCCGACGGCGCCGACACGATGATCACCTACGTGGACGGCAAGCGCTGCTGGATCAACAAGGAGGTCTTCGGCGTCCGCGGCGCGGCCGCCGAGAAGGTCCAGCCGGCCGCCCGGCGCCAGGTCTTCGCGGCCGGCGACTCCGACACCGACGTCACCTTCCTGCGCGACGCCACCGCCCTGCGCCTGGTGGTCAACCGCAACAAGAACGAACTCATGTGCCGCGCCTACGACAACAGCGACGGCAAGTGGATCGTGAACCCGATGTTCATCGAGCCGAAGAAGCAGAAGACGACCCCCTACCCCTGCTCCACCACCGGCTTCACCGACCGCGACGGCACACCGGCCCCCGTCCGCCGCGCCGACACCAGCGTCGTCCCCGACCAGACGGACAGCGTGTTCTAGAGGAAGGTCCGCCCCTCGCCCCGGTAGGTCGGGACGGACGCCGTGACCCGGTCGCCCTCCACCAGGTGGAGGGTCTCGAACCGCTCGCACAGCTCCCCGGCCTTCGCATGCCGGAACCAGACCCGGTCGCCGATCAGCAGGTCGTCGGCCGGGCTGCCCAGCAGCGGGGTCTGCACCTCGCCCGCCCCTTCCTGCGGGTCGTAGCGCAGCCCCGCGGGCAGGTACGGCACGGGGAGCCGGTCGGCCCCCGCCGCCCCCGACGCCGGATAGCCGCCGCCCAGCACGGTCACCACCCCCACCCCGGGCCGGCGCACCACCGGCTGCGCGAACAGCGCGGCCGGACGCCCCCGGAACGAGGTGTAGTTGTCGAACAGCCGCGGCACGTACAGCCCCGAACCGGCCGCGATCTCCGTCACCGCCTCCTCGGCGGCCGTCTCCGCCACGCTCCCCGTACCGCCGCCGTTGACGAACTCCAGGTCCGGCACCACCGACCGTACGGCCCGCACCACCTCGGCCCGCCGCGCCGCCAGCTCCCTGCGGGCCGCGCCCTGCATCAGCCGGACCATCCGCGAGCGCACCGGCCGCCCGGCCACCGCGTCCCCGACCCCGGCCACGTGCCCCTCGTACGCCATCAGCCCCACCACCCGGAACCCCGGCCGGGAGGCCACCGCCCGCGCCAGCTCCGCCAGCTGCCCCGGCTCCCGCAGGGGCGAGCGCCGCGCCCCGACCCGGACCCGGCCGCCCAACAGCCGCAGGGAGGTGTCCAGTTCCAGGCAGACCCGGATCTCCTCGGCCCCGCCGGCCCGCGAGCGCTCGATGAGGTCCAGCTGCGCGGGATCGTCGACCATCACGGTCACGGCCGCGGCGAGCTTCGCGTCACCCGCCAGTTCGCCGAACCCCGCCCGGTCCGCGGACGGATAGGCCAGCAGCACGTCCTCGAAACCGGACCGCGCGAGCCACAGCGACTCGGCCAGCGTGTACGACATGATCCCCGCGAACCCCGGCCGGGCCAGCACCCGTTCGAGGAGCGCCCGGCACCGCACGGACTTGCTGGCGACCCGGACCGGCTTCCCGCCGGCCCTCCGCACCAGATCGCCGGCGTTCGCGTCGAAGGCGTCCAGATCCACGATGGCCAGGGGCGCGTCGAGATGCGCGGTCGCCCGGTCGTACCGGGCCCGGTCCGATGTCATGGGCGGCAGCTTGCCAGACCGGCGTACCGCCGGGTAGCCCCCGCACTGCCAGGGCGCCCGGCCCCGGACCGCCCGCCGCACGGAGCGCCTCCCCGGCCGGTGGCCGTGCCGTGCCGCCGCGTGGAGCGCCTCCCCGGGCCGGTGGCCCCGGGCCGCCCCGCCGCGCGGAGCGCCTTCCCGGCCGGTGGCCGTGCCGTGCCGCACGGAGCGCCTCCCCGGCCGGTGGCCGTACCGGTGCCGCGCGGGGTCTTCTCCCCGGCCGGTGGCCGTGCCGTGCCGCCGCGTGGAGCCCCTCCCCGGGCCGGTGGCCCCGGGCCGCCCCGCCGCGCGGAGCGCCTTCCCGGCCGGTGGCCGTGCCGTGCCGCACGGAGCGCCTCCCCGGCCGGT
>NZ_JBIAWQ010000010.1:0-256260 GCF_042895815.1 Streptomyces sp. NPDC001373 | reverse complement strand
GTGGCCGTACCGGTGCCGCCGCGTGGGGTCTTCTCCCTGCCCCGCCCTTCGCCCGTTCCTCCCCCGGCCGCCGCTGGGCGGCACCCAGCCCGGACGCCGGCGAGGCCGCGGCATCCCCGGCCACCCCGGGCCCCGCCGACCGCCCGGCCGGAGCAGCGGCGACGGCCCCGTAGAGTACGGGCAGGCAGCCGTACGGAACGGGGGGCGGAGCCGCCGGATGACCACGACCACACCACGGACCGAGGTCCTGGGCGACCCCGGGCAGCCCCCGCCCCCGCGCCGCCACCCCGGCCGGGTCGCCGCCGCCGTCACCTGCGCCCTGCTCGGCTCCGCCCTCCTCGCCGGAGGCGCCGCCACCACCTGGAGCCGTTACCGCGCCGACCACCGCCCGCTGCCGCCCGACGCCGCCTACCGCCAGGCCGCGTCCCTCTGGCACACCGCCCCCGTGGACGGCCTCCTGCCGCCCGTGGTCGAGGACCGCGAGGCCGGCCCCGGCGGCGCGAGCCGCACCTGGACCCGGATCGCCCTCGCCCCCGACGCCGACTGCGCCGCCGCCCTCCCCGCCGACTGGCGCGCCGCGCTCACCGCCACCGGCTGCACGCGCGTGCTCCGCGCCACCTACACGGACTCCACCCGCAGCACCCTGATCACCGTCGGCCTGGTCTTCACCCCGGCCGACGCCCGGGCCATGGACGGCCTGCGCGGCCGCCTCCCCGCCCCGCCCGCCTACGAGTACGCCGACTCCCGCCGCGCCGCCTGGACGGCCGGCGTCGTCGCCGAGGCCCCCGCCGTCGTCTACACCGTCTCCGCCTTCGCCGACGGCCGCGCCATGGACGCCCCCGTCCCGGCGGAGGACGCGGCCCGCCCCGGAGCCACCGGCACCGTCGCCGAAGCGGGCCTGGGCCACGAGGCCAAGGCCCTGGCGGTCCGCGTCGAACGCGCCCTCGGCGCCCTCGCCGCGCCCCCCGGCACCGACACCACCGCACGGGCCGCCGCCGCACGGCAGCCGCGCCAGGAGCCCCTCCGATGAACCGCACCACCCGGCCGACCCCGCTTTCCGCACCGGAGCCGGCGTCCGAACCGACCCCGCCCACGCCGTCGGAGCCGCCCCCGGCCATCGCGCACGCCGCACAGCCGGATCCGGCCCTGGCGACCGTTCCCGCGACCTCCCCGGGTCCGGCCGCGACCCCGCGGCCGCGCCCGGCGCAGGCCGCGGCCGCCGCCCCGCGCAGGACCCTCCGCGCCGCCGGGGCCGTCGGGGCGCTGGCCGCGCTGTTCGTGGCCGTCGCCGTCCCGCCCGCGGCCGCCGACACCATCCGCGACCGCCAGTGGGGCCTGCTGGCCCTGCGCGCGGAGGAGGCCTGGGGCATCACCCAGGGCGACGGGATCACCGTCGCCGTCCTCGACACCGGCGTCGACGCCACCCACCCGGACCTCGACGGCCAGGTCCTGGAGGGCACCGACCTCGTCGGCATGGGCGCCGGCCGCGGCGACCGCGCCTGGGCCCGCCACGGCACGGCGATGGCGAGCATCATCGCGGGCCACGGACACGGCCCCGACCGCGGCCAGGGCGTCCTCGGCATCGCCCCGCACGCCCGGATCCTCCCGGTCCGGGTGATCCTCGAAGAGGGCGACCCGGGGCGCGCCAAGGCACGCGACAGCAAGTCCGGGGCCCTCGCCGAAGGAATCCGCTGGGCCGCCGACCACGGCGCCGACGTGATCAACCTGTCGCTCGGCGACGACAGCGACTCCGCCCACCACGAACCCGCCGAGGACGAGGCCGTCCAGTACGCCCTCGGCAAGGGCGTGGTCGTCGTCGCCTCCGCGGGCAACGGCGGGGAGCGCGGCGACCACACCTCCTACCCCGCCGCCTACCCCGGGGTCATCGCGGTCGCCGCCGTCGACCGACAGGGCCGCAGGGCCCCCTTCTCCACCCGCCACTGGTACGCCACCGTCAGCGCCCCCGGCGTCGACGTGGTCATCGCCGACCCGGACCGGGCCTACTACGAGGGCTGGGGCACCAGCGCCGCCGCCGCCTTCGTCTCCGGAGCCGTGGCGCTCGTCAAGGCCGCGCACCCCGGCCTGTCCCCGGCGCAGGTCAAGAAGCTGCTGGAGGACACCGCCACCGCCCGCCCGGCCGGCGGCCGCGACGACGCCCGGGGCCACGGCACCGTGGACCCGGTCGCCGCCCTCCAGGCCGCCGGCGCGCTGCGCCCCGAGGCCCCGGCCCCCGCCGCCGTCCCGGCCGGGCGGCGGTTCTTCGGCTCCGGCCCCGACCCGGTCCGCGCGGTCGGGCGGCAACCCCGGGCGACCGCCCCGGCGGCCGCCGCCGGGGGAGCGGCGCTGCTGGTGCTGGCCGCCGTACTGGCCCGGCGGCCGCGCGCCGCACGGCGGGACGCCGGGGAACCGTCCTTCCCCCCGGCGGGATAGGGTCGGTCCATTGTGGCGACCAAGAACATTCCAGACCCCGGATACTCCGACGACGACGGCACCGCCGACCCCCGGCTGAGCGCGGCCCTGGCCGCCTGGGCCGAGGACCGGGCGAACGAGCCGCAGCTGCTGGCGGCCCTGAAGGGCGCCCGCCTGCTGGTGCCCGTCGTGGCGGTGCTCGGCGAGGTCGAGACCGACCCCGAGACCGGCCTGAAGCGCGAGAAGACCAGCGACATGGCCGTCCCCACCCTGACGGCGGGGAACCGCCGGGCGCTGCCCGCCTTCACCTCCATCGCCTCGCTGGCGCTGTGGGACCCGGCGGCCCGCCCGGTGGCGGTCCCGCTGCACCAGGCCCTGGCCGCCGCCGCGCACGAGAAGGCCGACACGGTCGTCCTCGACCTCGCCGGCCCCGTCCCGTACCAGCTGACCGGCCCCGCGCTGCTCGCGCTGGCCGAGGGGCGCACGGACGCCGATCCGCTGGCCGACCCCGCCGTGCGCGAGGCGGTACGGGCCGCGGTGGCCGCCGAGCCGGCCGTGCTCCGCGCCCACCTGGGCCCGGGCGGGGCCGCCGCCGACGGCACCCTCGCCATCGTGCTGTCCGAGGGCGCGCCGGTCGGCCCCGCCGCCCGGCGGGTGGCCGAGGCCCTCGCGGGGGACGAGACCCTGCGCGGGCGCCTCGTGCGCGGCCTGGACCTGGCGCTCCTCCCGGCCGACGCCCCGGTCCCGCCCGGCGAGCCGCTCTTCTCGCGCTGAGGAGCCCGCACACACGCCGAGGGGCCGCCCGCGACAGATCGCGGGCGGCCCCTCGGCGTACGAAACGGAATCCGGGGGACGGGATCAGGCGTAGACGGGGCCCGTGAACTTCTCGCCCGGGCCCTGGCCCGGCTCGTCCGGGACGAGGGAGGCCTCGCGGAAGGCCAGCTGGAGCGACTTCAGGCCGTCGCGCAGCGGGGCCGCGTGGAAGGAGCTGATCTCGGTGGCACTGGCACTGACCAGGCCGGCCAGGGCGGTGATCAGCTTGCGGGCCTCGTCGAGGTCCTTGTGTTCGGAGTCCGGCTTGTCCAGGCCCAGGTTGACCGCCGCGGCGCTCAGCAGGTGGACGGCCACCGTGGTGATGACCTCGACGGCCGGGACGTCCGCGATGTCGCGGGTCATCTCGTCGTAGTCGGGAGTGTTGGAATCGGAGGGCGTCGCGTCAGTCATGCGCTCCACGATAGGTCGTGCGGCGGCCTTGCCACGCGTGGGGTAGTATGTACATCGACCGGCCGGACACCTGCGTGCCCGGCCCACAAGTGGAGGCTCCGATCTCCCACCCGACCACCCTCCGGGGCGGCGGGTCCTCCGGTCAGGCGGTATCCATCGTTCCGTACGGACGATGGAAGGCCGCCGAGTTGCGCCCCGCGGTTCGCACGCGGCGGTGCTCCGGTTGTTTTGGAGCCCCTGCCTGTGCCCGGCGGGGCATTTTTCATTCTCCGCCGCGGTTGAGGTCTGACGACACATAGACGTCAGCGGTTGTCTGCCAGACAGCCGTGTGGTGCTACCGAGGAGGATCCATCAGCACCGAGCCCCGCATCAACGATCGGATTCGCGTCCCTGAGGTGCGACTCGTCGGTCCCAGCGGCGAACAGGTGGGCATTGTTCCGCTTGCGAAGGCGCTTGAGCTCGCGCAGGAGTACGACCTGGACCTGGTTGAGGTCGCGGCTTCCGCTCGCCCGCCGGTCTGCAAGCTCATGGACTACGGCAAGTTCAAGTACGAGTCGGCCATGAAGGCCCGTGAGGCGCGCAAGAACCAGGCGCACACGGTCATCAAGGAGATGAAGCTCCGGCCGAAGATCGACCCGCACGACTATGACACCAAGAAGGGTCACGTCGTTCGGTTCCTCAAGCAGGGCGACAAGGTCAAGATCACGATCATGTTCCGTGGTCGCGAGCAGTCCCGGCCGGAGCTCGGCTACCGACTGCTGCAGCGTCTCGCTTCGGACGTCGAGGACCTCGGCTTCATCGAGTCGAACCCGAAGCAGGACGGCCGGAACATGATCATGGTTCTCGGTCCGCACAAGAAGAAGACCGAGGCCATGGCCGAAGCCCGCGAGGCGCAGGCCGCCCGCAAGGCCGAGCGCCAGGGTGTCGCCGCCGCCGGCGAGGAGGCCCCCTCCGAGGAGGCCGCCCCGGTCGAGGCGGAGACCACCGAGGTCGTCTCTGACGAGGCCGCCGAGGCCGAGGCCGAGGCGAACCCCGAGGCCTGATTCCGAGGCAAGCCCGTCTCGGATCACCCACACAACATGACGCTCCCGCCAGCCGGTCCGCGAGGACCGGTGGGAGCGCCACCGACGAGGAGATAACGGCGCTATGCCGAAGAACAAGACGCACAGCGGTTCCAAGAAGCGCTTCAAGATCACCGGCTCCGGCAAGGTGCTCCGTGAGCGCGCCGGCAAGCGCCACCTGCTCGAGCACAAGTCGTCCCGTGTCACCCGCCGCCTGACCGGCACCGCGGAGATGGCCCCCGGCGACGCCGCGAAGATCAAGAAGCTTCTCGGCAAGTGACGTCCTTCCGCCCCTCTGCGGGGGCGGGACGTCAAGACCGGGACCCCATCGAATTCGGGCCGTGTGAAGACAACCACGGCCCCGCTACAAGGAGTTAAAAAGTGGCACGCGTCAAGCGGGCAGTAAACGCCCACAAGAAGCGCCGGGCGATCCTCGAGGCGGCCTCCGGCTACCGCGGTCAGCGTTCGCGCCTGTACCGCAAGGCCAAGGAGCAGGTCACCCACTCGCTGGTCTACAACTTCAACGACCGCAAGAAGCGCAAGGGCGACTTCCGTCAGCTGTGGATCCAGCGCATCAACGCCGCTGCCCGCCAGAACGGCATGACGTACAACCGCCTCATCCAGGGTCTGAAGGCCGCCAACATCGAGGTGGACCGCAAGATCCTGGCCGAGCTGGCCGTCAACGACGCCAACGCGTTCGCCGCGCTCGTCGAGGTCGCGCAGAAGGCCCTCCCGGCCGACGTGAACGCGCCCAAGGCCGCCGCGTAAGGCATTCGCCGGCCCGATCCGGGGCCGGCACCCACGGACCCGCAGGCGCTCGCCTGCGGGTCCGTGTGCGTTCGCCCCGCCCCGCACGGCCGCAGCCGCGCACCGGACCACCCGAGAGAGAACCTGAGACCCATGCCCACCCCCGCCGAGCTGATCTCCCCCCGATCCCCGCGGGTGGCCGCCGCACGGCGGCTGGCGCGGCGCAACTTCCGCACGAAGGAGCGCCGGTTCCTCGCCGAGGGCCCCCAGGCGGTCCGCGAGGCGGTCGAGCACCGCGGGTCCCAGGGCGCGACCCTGATCGAGCTGTTCGCCACCGTCGAGGCCGCCGAGCGCTACGCCGACATCGTCGAGGCCGCCCTGCTGGGCGGGGCGCGCGTGCACTACGCCTCCGACGAGGTCCTCGCCGAGGTCTCGCAGACCGTCACCCCGCAGGGCCTCGTCGGCGTCTGCCACTTCCTGGACTCCCCCTTCGAGGAGATCCTCAGGACCGGGCCCAGGCTGGTCGCCGTCCTCGCCCACGTCCGCGACCCCGGGAACGCCGGCACCGTCCTGCGCTGCGCGGACGCCGCGGGCGCCGACGCGGTGGTGCTGACCGACGCCTCCGTCGACCTCTACAACCCCAAGTCCGTCCGCGCCTCCGTGGGCTCCCTCTTCCACCTCCCGGTGGCCGTCGGCGTCCCCGTCGAGCAGGCCGTGGCGGGGCTGCGGGCGGCCGGCGTGCGGATCCTCGCGGCCGACGGGGCCGGGCAGGACGACCTCGACGCCGAGCTGGACGCCGGCACCATGGGTGGTCCCTCGGCCTGGGTCTTCGGCAACGAGGCCTGGGGCCTGCCCGAGGAGACCCGGGCGCTCGCGGACGCCGTGGTGCGGGTCCCGATCCACGGCAAGGCCGAGAGCCTGAACCTCGCCACCGCCGCCGCCGTGTGCCTCTACGCGTCCGCGCGTGCACAGCGGGCGCCCGGAGGGTGCCGCTCCGTGACCCCCAGCTAGTAATGTGACCGTCCGGGGGCCCACTGCGCTACCCGGAGATGTGGGGTACGGGGACATGACCGTCGGCACGAACAGCTCGCCGGTGACCGAGGTGGCCGCGGGGCCGGGCGCGGAACGGTTCCGGGACACTCCCGGAGGGGTCTTCGCCGTCGACCCCGACGAGCTCCCCGACGGGCTCGTCGTCGCGGACCACAGCGGGCACGTCGTCTGCTTCAACCGGGCCGCCTCCCGGATCACCGCCATCGCGGCCGGCGAGGCCCTCGGCGCCCGCATCGAGCGGGCGCTCCCGCTGGAGGACCTCGAAGGCCGCCGCTGGTGGGCACTGACCGACCCGTACGGCGGCCTCGCCACGCGGCGCGGTCAGCCCGAGCGCAACCTGCTGCTCCCCGGAGGCCGCGAGGTTCTGGTCTCCGCCCGGTACGTGCGCACCCATCCCACCGGCCCGCTGAGCCGCCTCGTGGTCACCCTGCGCGGCACCGAGGCCCGCCGCCGCACCGAGCGCAGCCACGCCGAGCTGATCGCGACTGTCGCGCACGAGCTGCGCTCCCCGCTGACCTCGGTCAAGGGGTTCACGGCGACCCTGCTCGCCAAGTGGGAGCGGTTCACCGACGACCAGAAGCGGCTGATGCTGGAGACCGTCGACGCCGACGCCAACCGCGTCACCCGCCTGATCGCGGAGCTCCTCGACATCTCCCGCATCGACTCCGGCCGCCTGGAGGTGCGTCGCCAGCCCGTGGACATCGCCGCGGCCGTCGGCCGGCACGTCCAGGCCCTCACCGCGAACGGCCAGGCCCCCGACCGGTTCCTCGTGCGCGTCAGCCGCCCGCTGCCCGACCTGTGGGCCGACCCGGACAAGATCGACCAGATCCTGGGCAACCTCCTCGAAAATGCGGTGCGGCACGGCGACGGAACGGTCACCATCGACGTAGCGCCGTACGAGAAGGGAACAGCCGTCACCGTGACCGACGAAGGCCCCGGGATCCCCGAGGAGTCGATGGGCCGCGTCTTCACCCGCTTCTGGCGGGGGAGCAAGCGCGGCGGCACCGGCCTGGGCCTGTACATCGTCAAGGGCATCGTGGAGGCCCACGGCGGCACCATCACCGTCGGGCGCGGGCCCGGCGGCGGCGCGGAGTTCCGATTTATGCTGCCCGTGAGCGCGCCGGCCTACCTCACCCAGTAACCCTGCGGAGAGTCTCGCCAGGCGGCCCACGGGCTTCCTCACCCCCGGCGGCCCTTAGACTCGTCCTTTGGCACCCTTGTGTCCTTGTGCCGATCACGCCGATCGAGTCGTGCGAGTCGTGCGGGGACCCACCAGCCAGCCATCGGAAGTACGGGAAGAGATGTCGGCACCGAACAAGTCGTACGACCCTGTCGAGGTCGAGGCACTGAAACCGGAAGAGATCGAGCGCATGCGGGACGAGGCGCTCGCCGCCTTCGCGTCCGCCGGCGACCTCGACGAGCTCCGCGAGGCGAAGACCGCGCACATGGGCGACCGCTCGCCCCTCGCGCTCGCCAACCGCGAGATCGGCGCCCTGCCGCCCCAGGCCAAGGCCGAGGCGGGCAAGCGCGTCGGACAGGCCCGCGGCGCCGTGAACAAGGCCTTCGGGGCCCGCACGGTCGCCCTGGAGGCCGAGCGCGACGAACGGGTGCTGGTCGAGGAGGCGGTGGACGTCACGCTGCCCTACGACCGTGTGCCCGCCGGCGCCCGCCACCCGCTGACGACGCTGATGGACCGCATCGCGGACATCTTCGTCGGCATGGGCTACGAGGTCGCGGAAGGCCCCGAGGTCGAGGCGGAGTGGTTCAACTTCGACGCCCTCAACTTCACGCCCGACCACCCGGCCCGCCAGATGCAGGACACCTTCTTCGTCCGGGGCCCCGAGGGCACCCAGGGCGACGAGTCCGGCGTCGTGCTGCGCACCCACACCTCCCCGGTGCAGGCGCGCTCGCTGCTGGAGCGCAAGCCCCCCGTCTACGTCGTCTGCCCGGGCCGCGTGTACCGCACCGACGAGCTCGACGCCACGCACACCCCGGTCTTCCACCAGGTCGAGCTCCTGGCCGTCGACGAGGGCCTGACCATGGCCGACCTCAAGGGCACCATCGACCACATGGTCAAGGAGCTCTTCGGGGAGCAGACCACCACGCGCCTGCGCCCGCACTTCTTCCCGTTCACCGAGCCGTCCGCCGAGATGGACATGCAGTGCTACGTCTGCCGCGGCGCGTCGGTGGGCAACCCCGACCGCCCCTGCCGTACCTGCTCCAGCGAGGGCTGGATCGAGCTCGGCGGCTGCGGCATGGTCAACCCCAAGGTGCTCGTCGCCTGCGGTGTGGACCCCGAGAAGTACAGCGGCTTCGCCTTCGGGTTCGGCATCGAGCGGATGCTGATGTTCCGCCACAACGTTGAAGACATGCGAGACATGGTCGAGGGTGACGTGCGCTTCACCCGGCCGTTCGGGAGTGAGATCTGATGCGCGTCCCGCTTTCCTGGCTGCGGGAGTACGTCGACCTCCCCGCGGGTGAGACCGGCCGCGACGTGGCCGCCAAGCTCGTCGACGCCGGCCTCGAGGTCGAGACCGTCGAGACGCTCGGCGCCGGCCTCAAGGGCCCCCTCGTCGTCGGCCAGGTGCTGACCATCGAGGAGCTCGAGGGCTTCCGCAAGCCCATCCGCTTCTGCACGGTCGACGTCGGCACCGCCAACGGCACCGGCGAGCCGCAGGAGATCGTCTGCGGCGCCCGCAACTTCTCCGTCGGCGACAAGGTCGTCGTGGTCCTGCCTGGCGCCGTCCTGCCCGGCGACTTCGCGATCGCCTCGCGCAAGACGTACGGCAAGACCTCCCACGGCATGATCTGCTCCGGCGAGGAGCTGGGCATGGGCGACGACGGCACGCACGGCATCATCGTGCTGCCGCCGGAGTACGAGCCCGGCACCGACGCGATCGAGCTGCTCCAGCTCGTCGACGAGGTCCTCGACATCGACATCACCCCGGACCGCGGCTACTGCATGTCGATGCGCGGTGTGGCCCGCGAGGCCGCCACCGCGTACGGCCTGCCGCTGCGCGACCCGGCGCTGCTCGACGTCCCCGCGCCGAACTCGTACGGCTACGCGGTGAAGATCTCCGATCCGCAGGGCTGCGACCGCTTCACCGCCCGCACGGTGACCGGCCTCGACCCCGAGGCGCGCTCCCCGATCTGGCTCACCCGCCGCCTCCAGAAGGCCGGCATGCGCCCGATCTCGCTCGCCGTCGACATCACCAACTACGTGATGCTCGAACTGGGCCAGCCGCTGCACGCCTACGACCGCTCCCGCCTCGACGGCGAGATCGGCGTCCGCCGTGCCGAGCAGGGCGAGAAGTTCACCACCCTCGACGGGGTCAAGCGGACCCTCGACGCCGAGGACCTGGTGATCACCGACAACAGCGGCCCGATCGGGCTCGCCGGTGTCATGGGTGGCGCCGACACCGAGATCGCGGACTCCGTCACCGACCCGGAGACCGGCGTCGTCACGGGCACCACCGGCGTGGTCATCGAAGCCGCGCACTTCGACCCCGTGTCGATCTCGCGCACCGCCCGCCGCCTGAAGCTGTCCTCCGAGGCCTCCAAGCGCTTCGAGCGCGGCGTCGACCCGATGGCCGCCGCCGCGGCCGCCCAGCGCACCGTGGACCTCCTCGTGCTGCTCGCCGGCGGCACCGCCGAGGCCGGGGTCACCGAGCTCGTCGCCCCGGGTGCCCCGCGCACCATCGCGATGCGCGCCGACCACCCGGACCGGGTCGCGGGCATGGAGTACGGCCGCGAGACCGTCGTGCGCCGCCTCCAGGAGATCGGCTGCGACGTCTACGGCCAGGACGAGCTCGTCGTCACCGTCCCCTCGTGGCGGCCCGACCTCGCCGCGCCCAACGACCTCGCCGAGGAGGTCATCCGCCTGGAGGGCTACGGGAACCTCCCCTCCACCCTCCCGCAGGTGCCCTCCGGACGCGGCCTCACCCCGCGCCAGCAGCTGCACCGCCGCGTCGGCCGCGCCCTGGCCGGCGCCGGCTACGTCGAGGCGCTGAGCTACCCGTTCATCGGTGAGGGCGTCTTCGACCAGCTCCAGTTGCCCGCGGACGACGCGAGCCGCCGGGTGGTCAAGCTGGTCAACCCGCTCTCCGACGAGGAGCCGGCGCTGCGCACCACGCTGCTGCCGGGCCTGCTCGGCGCGCTGCGCCGCAACGACAGCCGCGGCAGCCACGACCTGGCCCTCTTCGAGACCGGCTCGGTCTTCCGGGCCGGCGAGCAGCCCGGTGCCGCCGTACGGCTGCCGGTCGACCGCCGTCCCACGGACGAGGAGATCGCCACCCTGGACGCGGCCCTGCCCGCGCAGCCGCGCCACGCCGCGGTCGTGCTGGCCGGCGCCCGCGAGCAGGCCGGCTGGTGGGGCAAGGGCCGTCCGGCCGACTGGGCCGACGCGGTCCAGGCCGCCCGCGCGCTGGCCGTCGAGGCCGGCGCCGAGCTGGTCGTCCGCCAGGGCCAGTACGGGCCGTGGCACCCCGGCCGCTGCGCCGAGCTGGTCGTCACCCTCGACGGCGTCGAGACGGTCATCGGCCACGCCGGCGAGCTGCACCCGCGCGTGGTCAAGGCCCTCGGCCTGCCGGCGCGCACCAGCGCCATGGAGCTCGACCTCGACCGTCTCGCGGCGGCCGGCGGCGAGGCCCTCCAGGCGCCCCGGATCTCCACCTTCCCGGTGGCGACCCAGGACGTCGCGCTGATCGTCGACGCGTCCGTCCCGGCCGCGGCCGTGGAGGCCGCGCTGCGCCAGGGCGCCGGCGAACTCCTCGAATCGCTGCGGCTGTTCGACGTGTTCACCGGTGAGCAGGTCGGCGAGGGCAAGAAGTCCCTCGCGTACGCCCTGCGCTTCCGCGCGCCCGACCGCACCCTGACCGCCGAGGAGTCCACGGCCGCGCGCGACGCGGCGGTGGCCCTCGCCGGCGAGCGGACCGGGGCGGTGCTGCGCGGCGCCTGACCCGCCGTGAGCAGAACCCGCTGAGGGGCCCGTCCGGACCACCGGACGGGCCCCTCTGGCATGCCGGGCGGGGGTTCACTCGTCCGGGTGGGAGTGCGGCCGGCTCCGCCCCGGGGACCGGAGCCGCCCGGCCGGGGGGAGTGGAACGGCCCGGGCGGATTTGTGTCACCGGTACTGCCGTTCCGCACCGGGCCGGTGGACGGACCCGGTGCGGAACCGGCCGGCTCGGGCGGGGGGCCCGGCGACCAACCGGGTGGCCCCCGCGGAGCGTGGTGCGCCGCCCGCCCGCCATGGAGTGTCGGGCAGACAGCAGGGCGGGCGGCGCGGTGCCGGGTCGTCGCACTGTACGAGGGGGAGCCGACGACCGGGCGGCCTCCTTGGCGAGGCTCTTCAGTGAACCGCGCCACGGCCTCCTCGCGGCAGGGTGCGCATCGCATTTATGCGCGTTCGTGTTTCACACCCCGTGTGAATTGGACGCACCGCACCCCGCGCGCACCGCTCAGCCACTAGCCTGGAGCCGACGAGCCCTTGGAGGGGCCCATGCAGCCCAACGCCCTGCTCGACGCCCTCCTCGCCGAGGCGGGCATGTCACACGCCGGACTCGCCGCGCACGTCAACCAGGCGGGACGGTCCCGCGGACTCGCGCTGCGCTACGAACACACCGCGGTCTCACGCTGGTTGAAGGGGCAGCGCCCCCGGGGCCAGGTGCCCGACCTCATCTGCGAGGTGCTGGGCGGACGCCTGCACCGCCCCGTGGGCCTCGACGACATCGGCCTCGGCGTCCCCGGCGGGCAGACCCCTCACGCCACCCGGCTCAGCGGCTTCGTGGACCGGGCCGCCGCCCTGTGGCGCTCCGACGAACTGGGCCGGCCCGCGCAGCTCACCGCGCAGGCCCTCACCGGAACACCCGCCGTCATCCCCGTGTGGGAGTGGGAGAACCCGCCCGAGGACGCCGACGTGTCCCGGTCGGGCACGCACCGGATCGGCCCCGAGCACATCGAGACCCTGCGGGCGGCGCGGGCCCACTACGAGCTGATGTACCGCCGGGCCGGCGGGATGGCCACCCGGGCCCGGATCGTCCGCTTCCTCGGCAGCGAGACCGCCCCGATGCTGCGTGGCAGTTACCCCGACGACCTCGGCCGCCGGCTGTACCGCGCCACCGGGTCGCTGGTGGCCGTGGCGGGCATCTGCGCGTACGACTCCGACGCGCACGGCCTCGCCCAGCGCTACTTCCACCAGGCCCTGCGCCTCGCCAAGGCCAGCGGGGACCGGGGGCTCGGGGCGTACGTGATCGCCCTGCTGGTCAACCAGTCCCTGCACCTGCGGGACTTCCGCCAGGCGGTGGCCTTCGCGGAGGCCGCGCTGCGGGCCGCCGGCAGCCGGATCACGCCGGCGCTGGCCGCCGACCTGTACGCGATGCAGGCCAAGGCCTACGCCCAACTCGGGGACACCGCGGCCGCCCTGGCCTGCATCCGGCGCGCGGAGGCCGCCGCCGAGCGGATCCGGCCCGGCACCGAGCCCGCCGAGACGGGTTACGTCCAGCCCGGCCTGGTCAACGTCCAGGTGGCGGAGGCGCTGCTGAGCCTGGGGGACCTGGACGGCGCGCACGAGCAGGCGGCCGAGGCCGTCGGCACCCCGGCGCACGACCGGGGGCGGGTGCACCGGCTGGCCATGCTGTGCGAGATCCAGCTGCGCCAGGGGGAAGCGGACCGTGCGGCGTCCTCGGCGGCCGAAATGGCCGAACGGGCCCGGGGGATGGAGTCGCTGCGGCTGCGCGACCGGCTGCGCACGGTCCGGGCAGCCCTGCTGACCAGCGGCTGCGCCGGTGCGCAGGAGACCGCCGACCTCATCGACGGGGCGCTGCGCGTTCCCCTGTGACGGTCCGAGCTGCTGCCATGTTGCCACCCTACGAACCGGAAGGTGGCACGACCGTGCAGTGGACGAACCTGAGTGAGCAGACCGTGTACAGGAACCGCTGGTTCGACGTGAACCTCGCGGACGTGGAACTCCCCGACGGCCGGCACCTGGACCACTTCGTCATCCGGCTGCGGCCGGTCGCCGTGGCCACGGCCGTCAACGAGGCCGACGAGGTGCTGCTGTTGTGGCGGCACCGGTTCATCACGGACAGCTGGGGCTGGGAGCTGCCCGCCGGGGTGGTCGAGGACGGGGAGTCCCTGGAGGCGGCGGCCGCCCGGGAGATGGAGGAGGAGTCGGGCTGGCGGCCCGGCCCGCTCCACCACCTGATGACCGTCGAGCCCTCCAACGGGCTGACGGACGCCCGCCACCACCTCTACTGGGCGGACGGGGCCACCCTCATCGGCGAACCGGAGGACGGCTTCGAGTCCTCGCGCCGTGAGTGGGTGCCGCTGAAGCTCGTACCGGACATGATCGGGCGCGGGGAGATCCCGGCCGCCAACATGGCGGCCGGGCTCCTCCTGCTGCACCACCTCCGGCTGGGCCGGCCGTAGCGGGCCGCCCCGGCGGGCCGCCCGGGGGAGGGTCAGCCGTACGGGTAGAAACCCGAGCCCGTCTTGCGGCCCAGGCGGCCCGCGTCGACCATCCGCTGGAGCAGCGGGGGAGCGGCGTACAGCGGCTCCTTGTACTCGGCGTACATCGAGTCGGCGATGGACGCGATGGTGTCCAGGCCGATCAGGTCGGACAGCTTCAGCGGGCCCATGGGGTGGGCGCAGCCCAGCTCCATGCCGTTGTCGATGTCCTCGCGGCTCGCGATGCCGGACTCGAACATCCGGATCGCCGACAGCAGGTACGGGACGAGGAGGGCGTTGACCACGAAGCCGGACCGGTCCTGGGCGCGGACGGCGTGCTTGCCGAGCACGTCCCGCACCAGGGCCTCGGACCGCTTGACGGTCTCCTCGCCCGTCGTCAGCGCCGGAATCAGCTCGACGAGCCGCTGCACGGGGGCCGGGTTGAAGAAGTGGATGCCGATGACCTGGTCCGGCCGCGAGGTCGCGACGGCCAGCTTGACCAGCGGGATCGAGGAGGTGTTCGACGCCAGGATCGCGTCCGGGCGGGTGATCACCTGGTCCAGGACCTGGAAGATCTCCGTCTTGACCTGCTCGTTCTCGACGACGGCCTCGATGACGAGGTCGCGGTCGGCGAACTCGCCGAGGTCGGTGGTGAAGGTGAGGCGGGCCAGGGTGGCGTCCCGCTCCTCCTCGCTGATCTTGCCGCGTTCGGCGGCCTTGGTCAGCGAGTTGTGCAGCCGGGTGCGCCCGATCTCCAGGGCCTCCCCGGTGGTCTCGGCGACCTTCACCTCCAGACCGCTGCGGGCGCACACCTCGGCGATGCCCGCGCCCATCTGGCCACAGCCCACCACGCCGACCTTGGTGATGTCGGTCGCAAGGGTAGAGAGGTCCGTCACATCGTGCCTTTCGCTGCTCATCCATCGCGGGTCCCCCGTTGTTCTGCAGTGGTAACTGCACCCCGGCGCCCGCCACGCCCCCCGACGTTACTCCCGTCCTTCCCGCCGGTGACGGGGCGGGGCGGGCATGCTGGGCGTTCGCGAAGTGTTGTCACGGAGTGGAACGGAGTCGTCACATGACGTACATCGGACGGCGGGGGCTGCTGGCGGGAGCGGCGGGGGCGCTGGCCGCGGCGGCGGGCGCGGGCCCGGCGGGGGCGGCCCCCGGCCCGGCGCGGGCGCCGCGGCCGGGCGGCGGGGGCGGGGGAGCGGGCCGGGCGGCGGCCCGGGAGTTCCGGGGGATGTGGATCGCGACCGTACAGAACGTGGACTGGCCCTCCGCGTCCGGGCTGTCCGCCAGGGAGCAGCGCGCGGAGCTGACCGCGCTCCTGGACACCGCCGTCCGGCGCCGGCTGAACGCCGTGGTCCTCCAGGTCCGGCCGGCCGCCGACTCGTTCTGGCCCTCGGCGCGCGAGCCGTGGTCGCAGTGGCTGACCGGAACGCAGGGCAAGGACCCGGGCTGGGACCCGCTGGGCACGGCGGTCGCCGAGGCGCACGCCCGCGGGCTGGAGCTGCACGCCTGGTTCAACCCGTACCGGGTGGCCAACCACACCGACCCGTCCAGGCTGGCCGCCGCGCACCCGGCCCGCCGCAATCCCGGCTGGGTCGTCCCGTACGGCGGCAAGCTCTACTACAACCCCGGGCTGCCGCAGGTGCGGACGTTCGTGCAGGAGGCGATGCTCGACGCCGTCTCCCGCTACCCGGTCGACGGGGTGCACTGGGACGACTACTTCTACCCGTACCCGGTGGAGGGGGAGTACTTCGACGACGACGAGGCCTACGCCGACTACGGGGCCTCCTTCGGCACCCGCGCCGCCTGGCGCCGCCACAACACCGACACCCTGGTGTCGGAGATGGCGCAGCGGCTGCGCCAGGTCCGCCCGTCGGCGCGGTTCGGGGTCAGCCCCTTCGCGGTGTGGCGCAACCAGGAGACCGACCCGCTCGGCTCGCCGACCCGGGCGGGTGTGCAGACGTACGACGATCTGTACGCGGACACCCGCAAGTGGGTCGCCGAGGGGTGGATCGACTACATCGTGCCGCAGGCGTACTGGCAGCTCGGCCACCCGCAGGCCGACTACGCGGCGATCGTGCCCTGGTGGGCGCGGACGGTCGCCGGGACGGGCGTGGACCTCTATGTCGGCGAGGCGCTGTACCGCTGCGACGCCCACAGCTCGACGCCCGCCTGGCGCGATCCGGCGGAGCTGTCGAAGCACCTGGCCTTCGCCAAGCGGTACGCGGAGGTCCGCGGCCACGTCTACTTCTCGGCGAAGCAGGTGGTCGCGGACCCCAACGGAGCCATGGCCCGGGTCGTCGCCGACCACTACCAGGCGGTGGCGGCGCCGCGCTGATCCCGTGTCAGGCCGGTCAGTGCCAGGTGGTGGCGGTGGTGGACTTCCCCTCGGGCCTGTCCGGGTGGCGTACCACGCAGTCGGGACCGGGGGACATCACGGCGTCGTGCCCGTCCGGGAAGTGCACCCGGTACGGGGGCGCGCCGTTCTCGCCCAGCACCTCGACGATCTCGCCCACCCTGTCGTGCTGGCCCACAACCCTGCCGTGCTGCACCAGCTGGTCGCCCTCGGTCGCTCGCATCTGCTGACCTCCTCGGAACAGGTCGATCCGGTGCCAGTAGTTTAGGCCGATCCGGGGCTATTTGACCCGTTGAGTCACAGTGATGCAGACCAGGACCGCCCCGGCGGCCAGCGGGGTCGCCGGGGACAGGTGCTCGCCCAGCAGGGCCACCGACCAGACCAGGGTGAGCAGCGGCTGGGCGAGCTGGAGCTGGCTGGCGCGCGGGGCGCCGATCGCGGCCATGCCGCGGTACCAGACGTAGAGCCCGAGGAAGGTCGAGCCGACCGCCGCCCACAGCAGGCCGGCCGCTCCGTGCCAGGTCAGGTGTACCGGCTCGGCCGCGAGCCCGAGTGCGGTGCCGGCCAGCGCGAGCGGCAGGCACAGCACCAGGGCCCAGCCGATCACCTGCCAGCCCGGCATCAGCCGGGCCAGGCGGCCGCCCTCGGTGTAGCCGGCCGCGCAGACCAGGAGCGCCCCGAACAGGTAGGCGTCCCCGGCGGAGGGGGCGCCGCCGCTCTGGGCGAGGGTGAAGGCGAGGACCACCAGGGCCCCGGCGACGGCCGCCGCCCAGAAGGCCCGCGGGGGCCGGGTGCCGGTGCGCAGGGCCGACAGGGCGGCCGTGGTCAGCGGGAGCAGGCCCACCACGACGGCGGCGTGCGAGGTGGTGGAGGTCTGCAGGGCGAGCGTGGTCAGCAGCGGGAAGCCCACGACCACTCCGCCGGCGACGACGGCCAGCCCCGGCCAGTGCTTCCGGGCCGGGAGCGGCACCCGCCCGGCGAGCAGGAAGCCGCCCGCGACGACGGCGGCCAGGACGCTGCGCAGGGCCACGAACGACCACGGGCCGAAGCTCTCCAGGCCCCAGGCGGTGGCGGGGAAGGTTAGCGAGAAGGCCACCACACCGAGGAGGGCGAGGGCGGTACCGCTGCGGGCGGCGCTGCGGCCCCCCACCTGGACTGCTATCGGGGTCGGACGAGTAGCGCTATTCTGTGCTGTCATGTACGAGCGTAGCAGTGTGGCGGAACTGGCGGAATCCCTGCGGTCCGAGCTCGACCGCTACCCGGTGGGTGGAAAGCTGCCGTCCAGCCGGGCCCTGGTCGAGCGTTACCGCGTCAGCCCCGTCACCGTCTCCCGGGCCCTCGCCCAGCTCGCGGCCGAGGGGCTCGTGGTCACCCGCCCCGGCGCCGGCGTGTACCGCGCCCACCCCCGTACGGCCGGCCCCCCGCCCGGGGACACCTCCTGGCAGGAGGTCGCCCTGAGCGCCGAGGGCGCCGGTGAGGTGGTCCCGCGCTCGGTGGACGCCTCCGGGGTGCTGGTCTCGCTGGCGCAGCCGCCGCCGGGGGTCATCGAGCTCAACGGCGGCTACCTGCACCCCTCGCTCCAGCCCGAGCGGGCCATGGCCGCCGCCCTGGCCCGGGCCGGACGCCGGCCCGGGGCCTGGGGACGGCCGCCGATGGAGGGGCTGCCCGAGCTGCGCGACTGGTTCGCCCGGGAGATCGGGGGCGCGGTGGGGGCACTGGGCGCCGCCGACGTGATGGTCACCGCGGGCGGGCAGAGCGCCCTCACCACCGCCCTGCGGGCGCTCGCCCCGCCCGGTGCGCCCGTACTGGTGGAGTCGCCCACCTACCCCGGACTGCTGGCCATCGCCCGCGCCTCGGGCTGCCGGCCGGTGCCCGTCCCGGTGGACGCCGACGGGGTCCGGCCGGAGCTGCTGGCCACCGCCTTCGAGGCCACGGGCGCGCGGGTCTTCGTGTGCCAGCCGCTGTTCCAGAACCCCACCGGGGCGGTGCTCTCCGCCGAACGGCGCCCCGAGGTGCTGCGGATCGCCCGGGCCGCCGGTGCCTTCGTGGTCGAGGACGACTACGCCCGCAACCTCGCCCACGAGGACGCGGGCCCGCTGCCCGCGACCCTGGCCGCCGAGGATGCCGACGGGATCGTCGTCCACGTCCGCTCCCTGACCAAGGCCACCTCTCCCAGCCTGCGCGTCGGCGCGCTCGCCGCCCGCGGCCCGGTCCTGGACCGGCTGCGCGCCATCCAGGTCGTGGACAGTTTCTTCGTGCCCCGGCCGCTCCAGGAGGCCGCCCTGGAACTGGTCGGCGCCCCCGCCTGGCCCCGCCACCTGCGGGCCGTCGCCGCCGAACTGCGCCACCGCCGCGAGGTGCTCGCGGGCGCCCTGCGGCGGGAGCTGCCCGGGGCGGAGGTGCCGCACCTGCCGCGCGGGGGCTACCAGCTGTGGGTGCGCCCGGCGGGCGGCGGCAGCGACGCGGAGTTCGCGGCGGCGGCCCTGCGCGCCGGGGTCGCGGTCGCCCCGGGCCGCCCGTACTTCTGCGCCGAGCCCCCTGCCGCGTACGTCCGGATGAGCTTCGCCGGGGTCTCGGGGCCGGGGGAGCTGGTGGAGGCCGTCCAGCGGCTGCGCGGCGGGCTGTGACCGGGCCGTCTTCGCGCGGGGCGCGGCCCAAACCCCGTTGAGGCGGGGGGAGGTTCCTGCCTAGCCTGCCCCCCATGACCGAGATCGAGATCACCTCCCTCGCCCGCCGCCCCGAACTGGCCGGCCGGCTGTGGGACATGGAGGACTCCTGGCCGGAGTTCGCCCAGCACGACTCCGTGGCCTGGCTGCTCTACCCGCGCCTGGTCGCGGAGTTCCCGGAGTACGTGTTCATCGCCACCGACGGCGACGAGGTGGTGGCCCGGGCCTTCAGCGTGCCCTTCGCGCTGCACGCCGCCGACCGCGGCGGGGTGCTGCCCGCCCAGGGCTGGGACCGGGTCCTGATGTGGGCCTTCTCCGACCAGCGGCGCGGGGTCCGGCCGGACACGGTCAGCGCCCTGGAGATCTCCGTCGCCGTCGGCCGGCAGGGGCAGGGCCTCTCCGGGCGGATGCTGGCCGCGATGCGCGAGGGCGCCCGGGCCGCCGGGTTCACGGAGGTCGTGGCCCCGGTCCGGCCCAGCGGCAAGCCCGCCGAGCCCGAGACCCCGATGTCCGAGTACGCGTACCGCACCCGCGAGGACGGCCTCCCCTGCGACCCGTGGCTGCGGGTCCACGTGCGGGCGGGGGCCGTGATCGACTCCGTGGCCCCGCTGTCGATGACCGTCACCGGCTCCCTCGCCCAGTGGCGGGAGTGGACTGGGCTGCCCTTCGACGAGGCCGGCCAGGTCCGCGTCCCGGGCGCGCTGAGCCCCGTCCGCTGCGAGCCGGAGCACGACTACGCCGTCTACGTCGAGCCCAACGTCTGGGTCCGCCACCCCCTGGAGCCGGCGCCCGCGGCCTGAGCCGCACCACCCGGCCTGCCCGGTCGGTCTGCCGTGGCGGGAAACCGCCCGGCCCGTCAGGGGTCCCGCTGGGTTGCCGCCATGATCGAGATTCGTGGTGCGGGCGCGGCCGACGGCGACGCGCTCGGCGAGATCCACGCCGCCGCCTGGGGAGCCGCGTACGGCCCCTTCTTCTCCCCGGACTTCGCCGCCGCGGGCGTCGCCGACCGGCGCGCCCGCTGGCACGGCCGGGTCGCGGACGGCCCCGGGACCGTCCTGCTGGCCCTCGCCGACGGCCGGCCCGTGGCCCTGTCCTGGTACCGGCCCTCGGACACCCGGCCCCCCGGTACCGCGGAGATCCTCAGCTTCTACGCCCACCCCGACGGCTGGGGCACCGGCGTCGCCGCCGCCCTGATGGCCGGGACGCTCGAACGGCTGCGCGCGGACGGCTTCACCGCCGCGCACCTGTGGACCCTGCGTGACACCCCCCGTTCCCGCCGCTTCTACGCCAAGTCCGGCTTCACCGCGAGCGGGGCCTCGCGCCCCTGCGACTTCGGCGACGGCCGCCCCCTTGAACAGGTCGAATACGAGAGGGACTGTGGAGGTGCCGGACCCCGGGAGGGCTTTGCATAAAACTGCATAGGTACGTATAGTCATGCCATCGAGGAGGAGGGTCCGATGGTGGTACGTGTAGCGGTGGCCGGAGCGAGCGGGTACGCGGGCGGCGAGGTCCTGCGCCTGCTGCTCTCCCACCCCGAGGTGGAGATCGGCGCGCTGACCGGACACTCCAACGCCGGCCAGCTCCTCGGCGCCCTGCAGCCCCACCTGGTGCCGCTCGCGGGCCGGACCCTGGAGCCCACCACGGCCGAGGTCCTCGCCGGCCACGACGTCGTCTTCCTCGCACTGCCGCACGGGCAGTCCGCCGCCGTCGCGGCCCAGCTCGGCGACGAGGTGCTCGTCGTCGACATGGGCGCCGACCACCGGCTCAAGGACTCCGCCGACTGGGACCGCTTCTACGGCGCCCCGCACGCCGGGACCTGGCCCTACGGCCTCCCCGAGCTCCCGGGCGCCCGGGCGGTCCTCGCCGGCACCCGGCGCATCGCCGTGCCGGGCTGCTTCCCCACCGCCGTCTCGCTCGCGCTCTGCCCCGCCTACCAGGCGCGGCTCGCCGAGCCCGAGGCCGTGGTCGTCGCCGCCACCGGCACCTCCGGCGCGGGCAAGGCCCTCAAGCCGCACCTGCTGGGGTCCGAGGTCATGGGCACCGTGACCCCCTACGGCGTCGGCGGCGTCCACCGCCACACCCCCGAGATGGTGCAGAACCTCTCCCCGCTCGCGGGCGAGCGGGTCTCCGTCTCCTTCACCCCGAACCTCGTGCCCATGCCGCGCGGCATCCTCGCCACCTGCTCGGCCAGGGCCCGCCCCGGCACCACCGCGGAATCGCTGCGCGCCGCCTACGAGAAGGCGTACGCGGACGAGACCTTCGTCCAGCTGCTCCCCGAGGGCGTCTGGCCCACCACGAAGGCGGTGTACGGCTCGAACTCCGTCCACCTCCAGGTCGCCTACGACGAGTCGGCCCAGCGGGTCGTCGCCATCAGCGCGATCGACAACCTGACCAAGGGCACCGCCGGCGGCGCGGTGCAGAGCATGAACATCGCCCTCGGCCTCCCCGAGGCGACGGGACTTTCCACGATCGGAGTCGCACCGTGAGCGTCACGGCAGCACAGGGATTCACGGCGGCGGGCATCGCCGCCGGGATCAAGGCGAACGGCAACCCCGACCTGGCCCTCGTGGTCAACAACGGGCCGCGACTGGCCGCCGCCGGCGTCTTCACCTCCAACCGCGTCAAGGCCGCGCCGGTCCGCTGGTCCGAGCAGGTCCTGCGCGGCGGCGCGGTCAGCGCGGTCGTCCTCAACTCCGGCGGCGCCAACGCCTGCACCGGCCCCAAGGGCTTCCAGGACACCCACGCCACCGCCGAGAAGGTCGCGGCCACCCTCAACGAGCACGGTCTCGGCGGCGAGCACAACGCCGGCGAGATCGCCGTCGCCTCCACCGGCCTGATCGGCGTCCTGCTCCCCATGGACAAGCTGCTGCCGGGCATCGAGACGGCCGCGGCGGCCCTCTCCGCCGACGGCGGCGAGGCCGCGGCCATCGCCATCAAGACCACCGACACCGTGCACAAGACGGCCACCGTCACCCGGGAGGGCTGGACCGTCGGCGGCATGGCCAAGGGCGCGGGCATGCTCGCCCCGGGCCTGGCCACCATGCTCGTCGTCCTCACCACCGACGCCGACCTGGACGGCGCCACCCTGGACAAGGCGCTGCGCGACGCCACCCGCACCACCTTCGACCGGGTCGACTCCGACGGCTGCATGTCCACCAACGACACCGTGCTGCTGCTCGCCTCCGGCGCCTCCGGGCAGGTCCCGGCGTACGAGGACTTCGCAGGGGCCGTCCGGACCGTCTGCGACGACCTGGCCCGCCAGCTCATCGGCGACGCCGAGGGCGCCAGCAAGGACATCCGCATCGAGGTCGTCGGGGCGGCCTCCGAGGACGACGCGGTCGAGGTCGGCCGGTCCATCGCCCGCAACAACCTGCTCAAGTGCGCCATCCACGGCGAGGACCCGAACTGGGGCCGGGTGCTCTCCGCCATCGGCACCACGAAGGCGGCCTTCGACCCGGACCGCCTCCACGTCGCCATCAACGGCGTCTGGGTCTGCCGCAACGGCTCGGTCGGCGAGGACCGCGAGCTGGTCTCGATGAAGGGGCGCGAGGTGCACATCACCGCCGACCTGTCGAGCGGCACCGAGTCGGCCGTCATCTGGGCCAACGACCTGACGGCCGAGTACGTCCACGAGAACAGCGCGTACTCGTCGTGAGCGCCGCGAGGAAGCACACCGCGCTGCCCAAGGCGGAGATCCTCATCGAGGCCCTGCCCTGGCTCACCCGCCACAACGGCAAGATCGTCGTCATCAAGTTCGGCGGCAACGCCATGGTCGACGAGGAGCTGAAGGCGGCCTTCGCCCAGGACGTGGTCTTCCTGCGCCAGGCCGGCCTCAAGCCGGTCGTGGTCCACGGCGGCGGCCCGCAGATCAAGGCCCAGCTCGACAAGGAAGGCCTGGTCAGCGAGTTCAAGGCCGGCCTGCGCGTCACCACGCCCGAGGCGATGGACATCGTGCGCATGGTGCTGGCCGGGCAGGTCCAGCGCGAACTGGTCGGGCTGCTCAACCAGCACGGCCCGCTCGCCGTCGGCCTGACCGGTGAGGACGCCCACACCATCACCGCCACCCGGCACAGACCGGAGATCGAGGGCGAGCTCGTCGACATCGGCCGGGTCGGGGAGATCACCTCCATCGACACCGGCGCGATCGAGGCACTCCTCGCGGACGGCCGGATCCCGGTCGTCTCCTCCATCGCCCGCAGCGCCGACGACGGCCACGTCTACAACATCAACGCCGACACCGCGGCCGCCGCCCTGGCCGCCGCGCTCGGCGCCGAGACGCTGATGGTCCTCACCGACGTCGAGGGCCTCTACGCGGACTGGCCCCACAGCGACGAGGTCATCAGCCGGCTCACGGTCGGCGAGCTGGAGAAGCTGCTGCCCGAGCTGTCCAGCGGCATGGTGCCCAAGATGGAGGGCTGCCTGCACGCCGTACGGGGCGGCGTCCCCACGGCCCGCGTCCTCGACGGACGCGTCCAGCACTCGATCCTGCTGGAGATCTTCACCGACCAGGGCATCGGCACCATGGTGGTGCCCGATCCGCGGCCCGCGAGGCAAGAGCCCGACGCACGGCAAGGGGGAGCGCAGTGACGCACAACGAGGAGTACGCCGCCCGCTGGAAGGGCGCGCTCACCGACAACTACGGCACCCCGGCCGTGGCCCTGGTGCGCGGCGAGGGGGCCCAGGTCTGGGACGCCGACGGCGCGCAGTACACCGACTACGTCGGCGGCATCGCGGTCAACGCCCTCGGCCACGCCCACCCGGCGATCGTCGAGGCCGTCACCACGCAGGTGAAGACCCTCGGCCATGTTTCCAACCTCTTCTCCTCCGAGCCGGTCGTCGCCCTCGGCGAACGGCTGCTCCAGCTGTTCGGCCGCGAGGGCCGGGTCTTCTTCTGCAACTCCGGCACAGAGGCGGTCGAGGCCGTCTTCAAGATCGGTCGGCTCACCGGCCGGACCCGCATGGTCGCCACCGACGGCGGCTTCCACGGCCGCACCATGGGCGCGCTCGCGCTCACCGGCCAGCCGAAGAAGCAGGCCCCGTTCCTCCCGCTGCCCGGCGACGTCACCCACGTCCCCTACGGCGACGTCGAGGCCCTGCGGGCCGCCGTCACCGAGGAGACCGCGCTCGTCCTCATCGAGCCGATCCAGGGCGAGAACGGCGTCGTCGTCCCGCCCGCCGGCTACCTGACGGCCGCCCGTGAGATCACCCGGGCCACCGGGACCCTGCTCGCCCTCGACGAGGTCCAGACCGGCATCGGCCGCTGCGGCACCTGGTTCGAGTACCAGCAGCACGAGGGTGTCGAGCCCGACCTGGTCACCCTCGCCAAGGGCCTCGGCGGCGGCCTGCCCATCGGCGCCGTCGCCGCCTTCGGCCCGACGGCCGGTCTCCTCCGGCCGGGCCAGCACGGCACCACCTTCGGCGGGAACCCGGTCGCCTGCGCCGCCGGCCTCGCGGTGATCGACACCATCGCCACCGGCGGCCTGCTCGACCGGGTCAAGGCCCGGGGCGAGCGGCTGCGCTCCGGAATCGAAGCCTCCGGTCACCGGCTGGTCTCCCACGTCCGCGGCTCGGGCCTGTTGCTGGGTATCGTGCTGACGGAGCCCCTTGCACCGCAGGTGCAGCTGGCGGCTCAGCAGGCCGGATTCCTGGTCAACGCGCCCGCCCCCGACGTCGTACGGCTGATGCCCCCGTTCGTCATCACCGAGGCCGAGGTCGACGCGTTCGTCCGGGCACTTCCCGGCATCCTCGACGAAGCGGGACGATCCGGAGAATGAGACGACGATGAGCCAGGCGCAGGAACACGAGCAGAACGGCGGCCCCTCCGTTCCGCAGACCCGCACCGCCCGCCACCGCCGGATCGTGGACATCCTCAACCGGCAGCCGGTCCGCTCCCAGAGCCAGCTGGCCAAACTCCTCGCCGACGACGGGCTGAGCGTCACCCAGGCGACGCTCTCCCGCGACCTCGACGAGCTGGGCGCGGTGAAGATCCGCAACACCGGAGGCGAGCTGATCTACGCGGTCCCCAGCGAGGGCGGCTTCCGTACCCCGCAGGCCCCCCTCGGCGAATCGGCCAAGGAGGAGCGCATGCGGCGCCTCTCCGGCGAACTGCTGATCTCGGCCGAGGCCTCCGCGAACCTCGTGGTCCTGCGCACCCCGCCGGGGGCCGCGCAGTTCCTCGCCTCGGCCATCGACCAGGCCGAACTGCACGCGGTCCTCGGCACCATCGCGGGCGACGACACCCTGATGCTCATCAGCCGCGACCCGTCGGGCGGCCAGGCCCTGGCCGACCACATGCTGCGCCTGGCGCAGAAGGAGGGCTAGGAGCTGCCGGGCACGCCCTAGTACCGGGTCACGGCCAGCGGGCCGTCCTCCGTGCCGATGGCGATGTGCGGGGAGCGGCGCGGGTTCGCCCAGCGCAGCAGCTCGCGCATCGCGCCCCGCGGCACGGAGACGCAGCCCGCCGTCGCGCCTCTTCCGTCCACGTGCAGGAAGATGCCCGCGCCCCGGCCGCGTACCGGGTGCTCGTAGTTGAAGCCGATGACCAGGGCGTGCGCGTACTGGGTCCCGTATTCCACCAGGTGCTCGGACTCGCCCGGCGCGCAGTCGGCGGGCAGTGGCTCCGTCCAGCGGTTGTAGCTGCCGGAAGCGTTGTCCTGGCACCACCACGAACGGTCCGTCACCCTCCGGTAGGCGTACTCCGTCCCGGCCGGCGCGTGCGCGGTGCCGAAGGCGTACGGCAGGTCGTACAGGCCGGTCGGGGTGGTGTTCGTGCCCTGGGTCCGGGTGGCCCCCTCGGTCAGGCCGTTCGCGCCGAACCGGGCGGGCGCCCGCCCGGCCTCGTACCAGCGGCCCGCCCGCCGGTCCCACCAGGTCAGCAGACCCGTGGTGGAGCCCGGCGCGGGCGCGACGGCGGTGATCAGCTGACTGCCGCCGCCGGTGTCGGCGAGACGGGCGGCCAGCGGATCGGGCCCGTACGGCCCCAGCCCGGCGAGGAGCAGCGAGCCGGCGATCAGAGCGTTGCGCAGCACGCGTCAGACGGTACGGGCCGGCCGGGGCGGGCGCGGGTCGGCCGGGCCGTGGTCACCCGATCCGACCAGCCCGCCCGCACCGTCAGGCCCAGGGGGAGCGGTACAGCCGCAGCTCGCGGGCGTCCAGCTCGCGCGCGGCCCGCGCCAGCAGCCCGCCCAGCTCCGCGCGGTGCGCCTCGCCCTCGTCCAGGGTGGACAGCCAGTTCCAGGCGGCCACCCGGTCGCGGGCGCGCCGACGCGTCCCCGGGTCCGTGTCCGTCAGCAGCGCCACGGCGGCCCGCAGTTCGGCGCTCCCGCCCCGGCCGTGCAGCAGCCGGAAGGCGGCCCGCCGGGTGTGCGGGCGCGCCTGAGGCCCGGTCAGGTCGGCCAGCGCGGCGGCATCCAGCCGCCGGGCCCCCGGGAGCAGGTGCAGCGCGGCCTCGCGGGCCGCCGACGCCGAGGAGTCCTCCAGCAGGACCAGCAGCGCCGGGGTCTCCACCCGGGCCCCCAGCCGGCGCAGCCCCGCGAGGGCGGCGGCCCGCACCGGGCCGCCGGGGTGCTCCAGCAGGGCGCGCAGCAGCGGCGCGTCCTCCGGTCCGGCGACCTCGGCGAAGCCGGTCACCGCGTACCGGCCCACCCGCTCCGGATCCGCGAGCAGAGCGCGGTAGTGCGCATGCGGGTCTCCGCCGTCCTGGCGCAGCAGCCAGCGGGCGCAGGCGCGCACGGAGCCCGCCCGGTCGGCGAGGAAGCGGTCGGCCTCCGCCGCCCGCCCGGCCCGGCGCAGGGCGGTGACGCCGGCGGCCCGCACCGCCGGGAGGCGCGAGCCGAGCAGGGCGTCGACCGCCCCCTCGTCCGGCCCGCCGGCGGCCAGCGCCGCCAGCGCGGCGTCGGTCCACATCCGGCCGGTCGCCGGATCGAGCTCGGCGGCGGCCCGCCGGGCGAGCTCCCCGGCGCCGTACCGCCCGACGCCGAGGGCCACCCGGGCGGCGAAGCGGCGGGTCGGCCGGTCGGCGCTCCCCGTCAGGCGGTCCAGCATGCCCGCGCGCTGCCGGACGGTCAGCGAGTTCCAGCTCCAGGTGGTCGAGGGCAGTCCGGGGCGCCACCACGCGGCGAGGGCGGAGTACCGGCCGTCGAGGGCGGCCTCCAGCTGCTCCACGGCCCAGGCGCCGTGCTCGCGCCCGCCCAGCCGCAGGGCGAGCGGGGTGAGCGCGGTCAGCACGAGGGCGGGATCGTCGGCCACCGGCCGGTTCAGCGCCCTGCGGGCCCGGTCCCGGGTGCGGACGGGGTGGTGGGCCACCACCCGGCCCAGCACCCTGCGGGCGCGCTCGCGCACCTGCGGGACCCAGTCGGCGCAACGGATCAGGACGAGCTCGTGCGGCGGGTTGCGCCACGCCGCGAGTGCGGACGCGCGGATCCGGCCGTCGGGGTGGCACAGCCGCGCCTCCAGCCGGTCGACAGGCGTCCCCGGGAACCGCTGGAGGCGGCGCATCTCCCGGTCGAAGGCGATCCAGGCCTCCGGCCCGTTCCCGAGGAGCCGGCGGGCCACCGGGACGGTGTCCCCGTGCCTCAGCCCCCGGGCCGCGCCCCGCCCCCTGGCGGCGTGCTCGGCCGCGCTCCACATATGCCCTCCCTGGCTGGATCCGCTCCTGATGGTAGGCGGCGGCTCGGGGCCCCGCCCCTGATATACGGCCTGGTCAGCGCCATGGAAGAGAGACTCGATTGACGAAACATACGGAGCAATGCATAGTTATGCTTGTTCGCGCCGTGGACCGCGCGCGTCGCGACCCCGCCTGAATCGTCTGACGCTGTACCGGGAGGGCCTCCCCGCGACCTCCGCGGCGGGGAGGCCGTCCACTTCCACCCTCATGAGGAGCAGTAGCTGTGAGCAGCAACAACGGTGACGTCCGGCTCTGGGGCGGCCGGTTCGCCGACGGCCCTTCGGAGGCCCTCGCGAAGCTGTCCGCGTCGGTCCACTTCGACTGGCGCCTGGCGCCCTACGACATCGCCGGCTCGCGCGCCCACGCCCGCGTACTCGCCAAGGCGGGCCTGCTCACGCCCGAGGAGCTCGACCGCATGATCGAGGGCCTCGACCGGCTGGAGGCCGACGTGGCCGACGGCTCCTTCGTCGGGACCGTCGCCGACGAGGACGTCCACACCGCGCTGGAGCGGGGCCTGCTGGAGCGGCTCGGCCCCGACCTCGGCGGCAAGCTGCGGGCCGGGCGCTCGCGCAACGACCAGGTGGCCACGCTCTTCCGGATGTACCTGCGCGACCACGCGCGGACCATCGGCGGCCTGATCGCCGACCTCCAGGACGCGCTGGTCGGCCTGGCCGAGTCGCACCCGGACGTGGCGATGCCGGGCCGGACCCACCTCCAGCACGCCCAGCCCGTCCTCTTCGCCCACCACGTGCTCGCCCACGTGCAGTCCCTGTCCCGGGACGCCGAGCGGCTGCGGCAGTGGGACACCCGTACGGCCGTCTCCCCGTACGGCTCGGGCGCCCTGGCCGGCTCCTCGCTCGGCCTGGACCCGGAGGCGGTCGCCGCCGACCTGGGCTTCGAGCGTGGCTCGGTCGGCAACTCGATCGACGGCACGGCCTCGCGCGACTTCGTCGCCGAGTTCGCCTTCGTGACCGCGATGATCGGGATCAACCTGTCCCGGATCGCCGAGGAGATCATCCTGTGGAACACGAAGGAGTTCTCCTTCGTCACCCTCCACGACGCCTTCTCCACCGGCTCGTCGATCATGCCGCAGAAGAAGAACCCGGACATCGCGGAGCTGGCGCGCGGCAAGTCGGGCCGCCTCATCGGCAACCTGACGGGCCTGCTGGCCACCCTCAAGGCGCTGCCGCTGGCCTACAACCGGGACCTCCAGGAGGACAAGGAGCCCGTTTTCGACTCCTGCGACACCCTGGAGGTCCTGCTGCCGGCCTTCACCGGGATGATGGCCACCCTCACGGTCAACCGCGAGCGGATGGAAGAGCTGGCCCCGGCGGGCTTCTCCCTCGCGACCGACATCGCCGAGTGGCTGGTCAAGCAGGGCGTGCCCTTCCGGGTGGCGCACGAGGTCGCCGGCGAGTGCGTCAAGGTCTGCGAGGCCGAGGGCATCGAGCTCGACGAGCTCACCGACGCCCAGTTCGCGAAGATCTCGGAGCACCTGACCCCCGAGGTCCGCACCGTCCTCAACGTCCCCGGCGCCCTGGCCTCCCGCAACGGCCGCGGCGGCACCGCCCCCTCGGCGGTGGCCGTCCAGCTCACCGAGCTCAAGGCCGACCTGGTCATCCAGCACGCCTGGGCGATCCACAAGCAGTAGCCGACCCGCCCGGAGGGGCGGTACGCACCCGCTCGGGCGCGTACCGCCCCTCCGGCGCGTGACAGGGCCTGGTCACGAGGGTTCACCCCGAAGGATCAACCGGTGTGTCCGTCGGCCCAGTCCGCCAGGGCGTCGAAGTCCGGCCGGGTCAGGCCGACCCGCTCGTCCACGTACCTGAGCAGCGCGTGGGCCGGGTGGCGCTGCGCGACGTACTCGCGGTCCAGGTCCGTGATGTCGTCGTCGATCCAGGCGAAGGGGCGCGCGCCCGCGTACTCCAGGACGTACTGCGTCTTCCAGAAGGTGCCGCGCGGCGCCCGGCCGTGCATCACGGGCCAGTCGATGTACGGCAGCCGGGGCAGGCCCAGGTGCGGGCCTATCCAGTCGTTGGCCTCGTCCTTCCAGGTGGTGGCCCAGACGAGTTCGTACGCGTCCGACAGCGCGAGCAGTTCGGCCCCGTGGCCGTGGTGGAGCCAGACCCGCAGGGGCTTGCCGTCGGTGAAGCCGGTGGGCCGCATCCGGTGGGTGGTGTAGCCCTCCGGGCGGCGCCGGGGCCTGGCCCCGTACGGGTTCAGGGGCCCGTCGACATCGATCAGCAGCAGTGGCTTCATGGGCACACCCTTCCTTCCCGGCTGCCCCTCCGGCAGCCTGTTTTTCCTCCGAATGAGACATTGACGTCTCATTCGAGGTATGGTCGTCTCATGGCCATGGATCGTGACCAGGTGCTCCGCGACGCGGCGGCCCTGCTCTCCCGCAAATCGACCGCGACGATGGACGAGGTGGCCCGCGCCGCCGGAATCGGCCGGGCGACCCTCCACCGGCACTTCGCCGGGCGCGACGCCCTCGTACGGGCCCTCGAGGACTTCGGCATCCGCCGGTTCGAGATCGCCTTCGACCGGGCCCGCCTCGACGAGGGCACGGCCGTGGAGGCCCTGCGCCGCCTCGTCGCCGAAACCGAGACCGACGCCCAGCTGCTGGCCTTCCTCGTCACCGAGAACCAGCTCTTCGAGGGCGACCAGGTCAACGAGGGCTGGGCCCGCCTCGACGCGCGCGTCGGCGCGCTCTTCCGGCGCGGCCAGCAGGAGGGCGACATCCGGATCGACCTGAGCCCGGCCTGGCTCACCGAGGCCCTCTACGGCCTCATCGGCACCTGCGCCTGGGCCGTCATGGACGGCCGGGTCGCGGCCAAGGACTTCCAGTACATGATCATCGAGCTGCTGCTCGGTGGCGCACGACGGAGCGTGGAGTGATGACCGGAACCGAACAGCTGGACCGCCGGACGGGAGCGGAGGGGAAGAGCCGCGGACGCTGGCTGGCGCTCTCCGTGCTCGTCCTGGCCGTGCTGCTGGTCGCGGTCGACGCCACCGTACTCGGCCTCGCCACGCCCTCCCTCAGCGAGGACCTCAAGCCGTCCGGCACCCAGCTGCTGTGGATCGGCGACATCTACTCCTTCGTCATCGCCGGCCTGCTCGTCTCCATGGGCTCCCTCGGCGACCGCATCGGCCGCAAGAAGCTGCTGCTGCTCGGCGCCACCGCCTTCGGCGCCGTCTCCGTCCTGAACGCCTACGCCACCAGCCCCGAGATGATGATCGCGGCCCGGGCCCTGCTCGGCGTCGCCGGCGCCACCCTGATGCCGTCCACCCTCGCGCTCATCCGCAACATCTTCCACGACCCGAGGGAGCGCAGCCTCGCCATCGGCGTCTGGGGCGCCACCGCCTCCGCCGGCGCGGCCGTCGGACCGGTTGTCGGCGGGGCCCTGCTCCAGCACTTCTGGTGGGGCTCGGTCTTCCTCATCAACCTGCCCGTGATGGCCGTCCTGGTCCTCGTCGGCATCAAGCTGCTGCCCGAGTCCAGGAATCCGGTCGCCGGCCCCTGGGACCTGTTCAGCGTGGCCCTCTCCCTGGTCGGCGTCATCGGCGTGGTCTACGCGGTCAAGGAGGTCGCCACCCACGGCCCGACGTGGGGCGTCGGGGTCGCCGCCGCCCTCGGCATCGGCTGCCTGTACGGCTTCGTGCGCCGCCAGTTCACCCTGGCCTCGCCGCTGCTCGACATGAGGCTCTTCAGGCACCGCGGGTTCTCCGGCGCCGTCCTCGCCGACCTGCTGACCGTCTTCGGCCTGTCCGGGCTGGTCTTCTTCCTGTCCCAGTTCCTCCAGCTGGTCCAGGGCCGCGACCCCCTGGAGGCCGGCCTGGCCGAACTGCCCGCCGCCGTCGGCGCGGTCTTCACCGGCCTTGTCGCAGGCCGGTACGCCCGCCGGTACTCGGTGCGGGTCATCGTCTCCGGCGGTCTGGCCGCCATCGGCGTGGCCCTGGCCGCCCTCACCCTGATCCACCCGGACAGCGGCTACCCGCTGCTCGGCGCAGCCCTGCTCGGCGTCGGCCTCGGCGCGGGCTTCTCCTTCACGGTCACCGCGGACGTGATCCTCTCCAGCGTGCCCAAGGAGCAGGCCGGCTCGGCCTCGGCCGTCTCGGAGACCGCCTACGAACTGGGCGCCGCCCTCGGCATCGCCCTGCTCGGCTCCATCGTCACGGGCGTCTACCAGGGCTTCACCGCCCCGCAGACGGTCCCCGCCCCGGTGGCCGACGCGGCCCACGAATCCCTCGGCGGGGCCGTCGAAGCCGCCAAGAGCCTGGACCCGCAGACCGCCCACACCATGGTCGGCGCGGCCCAGGAGGCCTTCGTGGACGGGCTGCGGCTCGCCTCCGGCGTCGGCGCGGCCGTCCTGCTCGCCACCGCCGCGGCGGCCTGGTTCCTGCTGAAGGGCCAGGAGCTCCAGGACGGCGTCGAGCACTGACCCGACGCCAGGGAGGCTCTTCCCCAGCGGAGTTGACAGTCCGTCGGGGCCCACGCCACCATCCCGGCGATGGAGATCACCGACCTGACCCCCGCCGAACGCCGCGTATGGGACGCCTTCCCGCGCGGCGAAGGCGTCGACTTCCGCGAGGGACCCGGCGAGGACGCCACCGACGGACACGGCTGGGGGGACGGGCGGACCGTACGCGCCGACGTGCTCGCCGCCCTCCTGCTCAGCCGCCCCGTGGCGGCGGCGCAGGTCGCCGAGCTCAACGTCAAGGGCGCCCGCGTGACCGGCAAGCTCAACCTCAAGTACGCCGACGTCGAGCACGCGATCCGGCTGCGCGGCTGCTGGTTCGAGCGCAAACCCCAGCTGTACGGGGCCCGGCTGCGCGCCGTCAGCCTCTCGCAGTCGGCGCTGCCCGGACTCACCGCCTCCACCGTCAGCGTCGACCTCGCCCTCCGGCTGAGCGGCTGCCGCGTCACCGGGCCCGTCCGGCTCGCCGGGGCCCGGATCGCGGGCGGCCTCTTCCTCCAGGACGCGGTGATCCGCCCGGCCGCCGGGGCGGAGCCCGACGCCGAAGAGCACGACGAGCCGCCGCTCCAGCTCAACCACGCCGAGATAGGGACCGACGTCGTCGCCGACGGGCTCACCGTCCACGGCCAGCTCCGCGTCAACGGCGCCACCGTCGCCGGACAGATCAGCCTCGACCGGGCCAGGCTCCTCGCCCCCGGCGGGATCGCCCTGCATGCCGAGACCGTCTCCGTCGGCACCGACCTGCGCGGCCACCGGCTGGAGGCCGAGGGAATGGTCAACCTCACCGGCGCCCGCGTCCCCGGCCAGCTGATGCTCACCCGCGCCCGGCTCGCCAACCCGGGCGGGGTGGCCCTGCGCGCCAGCAGCTGCACCATAGGGGAGCTGTGGCTGCGCAAGTGCCCGCCCATCGAGGGCATCGTCAACCTGCGCCGCAGCCAGCTGGACATGCTCTACGCCGAACCGGACACCTGGCCGCCGGTGGTCCGCACCGAGGGGCTCGGCTACCGGGTGCTGCACCCGCTCCTGCCCGCCCGGCAGCGGCTGCCGCTGCTGGAGCGGGAGGAGTCCGGCTATCTCCCGCACGCCTACGAGCAGCTCGCCGCCGCCTACCGCACCGTCGGCGACGAGGCGGCCGCCCGCAGCGTCCAGCTCGCCAAGCTCCGCCGGCACCGGCACACGCTGCCCCGGCACGCCCGCCTGTGGGGGTTGCTCCAGGACGCCACCGTCGGCTACGGCTTCCGGCCGCTGCGCGCGGCGGGCTGGCTCCTGCTGCTGGTCCTGACCGGCTGGATCGCGTACGGGCTGCACCACCCCAGGCCGCTGAAGCCGGGGGAGGCCCCCGACTTCAACCCGCTATTCTACTCCATCGACCTGCTGCTGCCGATCATCGGCTTCGGCCAGGAAGAGGCCTTCGCGCCGGGCGGCTGGTACCAGTGGCTCTCGTACCTGCTGATCGTGACCGGCTGGATCCTCGCCACCACGACGGCGGCGGGCGTCAGCCGGTCACTCCAGCGCCAGTAGGGAGGGGGCTCAGGCCGCCTTCGCCTTGGTCGCGTACATGTCGACGTACTCCTGGCCCGACAGCCGCATGACCTCGGCCATCACCGAGTCCGTGACCGCGCGCAGCACGTACCGGTCGCGGTCCATGCCCTCGTAGCGGGAGAACTCCATCGCCTCGCCGAAGCGGATGGTGACCCGGCCCGGGCGGGGCATGCCCTTGCCGCCGGGCTGGAGCTTGTCCGTGCCGATCATCGCGAACGGGACCACGGGGGCGCCGGTCATCAGGGTGAGGCGGGCGATGCCGGTCCGGCCGCGGTAGAGCCGGCCGTCGGGGGAGCGGGTGCCCTCGGGGTAGATCCCGAAGATCTTGCCCTCCTCCAGGATCCGGCGGCCCGTCATCAGCGCGGCGACGCCGCCGTTCGCGCCGTCCCGGTCCACCGGGATCATGCCGGCGCCGGTGAAGAACCACGCCATCAGCCGGCCCTTGACGCCCTTGCCCGTCACGTACTCGTCCTTGCCGATGAAGTGGACCGTGCGGTCGCACACCAGCGGCAGGATCATCGAGTCGATGAAGGTCAGGTGATTGCCCGCCAGGATCACCGGGCCGGTGCCCGGAATGTTCTCCAGCCCCTCCACCCTGGTGCGGAACATCAGGCGCATGGCCGATCCGACAGTGGCTTTGATGAGCGCGGTACGGAACAACGTGAGCCCTCCGGCATCGAAAAGCGGTTTTCGCACCACACAGCGGTAGTGCAGGTGAGGACGATACTCGCGGGTCACCCCTGATCGCACATCGGGTTCACGAGGTGGATACGCGGTGTTGACGTGTGTTTCCGCCATGTTCCGCGTGACCCCACCCACCCGCCATCCCCCTTGCCTACCATCGGCTCGCCGATTTCCAAAAGAAGCCGAGCGATTTCCAACCGAATCCGAACAAGGAGTGGCACTGATGACGCAAGGTGGGACAGCCCGGCGCACCGTCCTGGGAGCCGCGGTCCTCGCGGCCGGAACCCAGATCGGCACCCTCTCCGCCGGAACCGCCTCCGCCGCCGAGGCCCGGCACGGCGAGGGCGGCTACCGCGACCTCCCCGTCCCCCTGGTCATCGGCCACCGCGGCTCCAGCGGCTACCGGCCCGAACACACCATCGGCTCCTACCAGCTCGCCCTCGACCTCGGCGCCGACGTCATCGAGCAGGACCTCGTCCCCACCAAGGACGGCCACCTCGTCTGCCGCCACGAGAACGAGATCGGCGGCACCACCGATGTCGCCGACCACCCCGAATTCACCGGCCGGCGCACCACCAAGACCGTCGACGGGGTCTGCGTCACCGGCTGGTTCACCGAGGACTTCACCCTCGCCGAGCTGCGCACCCTGCGCGCCAAGGAGCGCATTCCGGCCATCCGCCAGCGCAACACCCTCTACGACGGCCGCTGGGCCGTCCCCACCTTCGAAGAGGTGCTGCGCTGGGCCGACCGCGAGGGCAGGCGCCGCGGCAAGCGCGTCTGGCTGCACGTCGAGACCAAGCACCCCACCTACTTCCGCGGCCTCGGCCTCGGCCTGGAGGAGCCGCTGGCCGCCCTGCTGCGCCGCTACGGCCGCGACGGCCGGGACGCCGCCGTCTTCCTCCAGTCCTTCGAGCCCTCCAGCATCCAGCGGCTCTCCCGCCTGGTGTCCGCCCCGCGCGTGGTGCTCCTCTCCGCCGCGAACACCCGGCCCTGGGACTTCGAGGCGGCCAAGGACCCCCGCACCATCGCCGACCTGGTCAAGCCCGAGGGCCTGAAGTGGATCGCCGGCTTCGCCCAGGGCATCGGCCCCACCCTGGACCTCGTCGTCCCGCGCGACGCGGAGGGCCGGCTCGGCACCCCGACCACCCTGGTGCGCGACGCCCACGCCCGCGGGCTCGTCCTGCACCCGTACACGGCCCGCAACGAGAACAGCTTCCTGCCGGCCGAATACCGCAAGGGCACCGACCCCACCGCCTACGGGGACGCCTTCGGCGCCTTCAAGCGCTACTTCGAGCTCGGCATCGACGCCATCTTCACCGACAACCCCGACACCGGACTCCTCGCCGCCGAGGCCTTCCGCCCCGGACGCGGCGTCAACCGCTAGACCCCCGGCCACGTACGGGTGGGCCGGGTCCGGCGGGGAAACCGCCCGGCCCGGCCGCCGCGTCCCGCCCGGCATGGACCTGCGACGCGAACCGGAACTGATCGAGGAGCTGCGCCCGCTGCTCTCCGCCGAGGCGGCCGCGGAGGCCCCCGCCGCCGGGCTGGACGCCGCCGACCTGGAACAGGCCGTCTGGGTCAGGCTGCTGGAGCAGGGGCCGCCCGGCCCCGGCCCCGCCGGCCGGGCCCGCTGGCTGAGGCGGGCGGTGCGGGCCGAGGCCCGGCTCGCCCGCAGGCGGGCGCGGCGCGAGATCCCGTGCGGGGCCGCCCGCGCGGACACGGCCGACGAACCCGAACGCGCCCTGCTGCACGGGGAGCAGAACCGTGCCCTCCGATCGGCGGTCGCCCGATTGCCCGGACGCTGCCCCGAGCTGGTGGCCGCACTTCTCTCGCCCAGGGACCTCACCTACCGTGAAATCGCAGGAGAGTTGGGTATCTCACAAGGAAGTTTGGGGCCGGTACGTTCCCGTTGCCTGGGATGTCTGCGCAGAATGCTCGCCGGAGAGGTTGCGGCTCCTGGCCCGTGGGGAAAGGAGCGGTAGACCAGAGAGCTACCGGTGAGCGGGAGGCATGCGCACATGGGCATGAGCGTGACCATTTCGGCGGCGGCCGCCGAAGACGCCGAGCAGATCTTCAAGCTGCAGTACCTGGCGTTCCAGAGGGAGGCCGAGCTGTACGGCAACTGGCTCATCCAGCCCCTCACCCAGTCACTGGACTCCCTGAAGGAAGAGCTCGCCAAGGACACCGTCCTGGTGGCCCGGCTCGGCGACGAGGTCGTCGGCACCGTGCGCGGCAGCCTCGGCGAGGACGGCACGGCCGGCATCGCCAAGCTGTGCGTACACCCCCGCCTCCAGGGCCACGGCCTCGGCGCCCGGCTGCTGCGCGCGGTCGAGGAGGCCCTCGCCGGCCACGCCGGCACCACCCGCTTCCGGCTGCACACCGGTCACAAGAGCGAGTCGAACCTGCGGCTCTACCGCAAGGCAGGCTACGCGAAGGTCGGCAACCGCACCGCCTCCGACGGCGTGCGCCTGGTGATCCTGGAGAAGGACGCCGAGGGCCCCGCCGACTACACCGTCAGCGCCTGAGCCCCGGCGGCCCGACCCGGCGCTAACGCTTCGCGCGCAGCCACAGCATCCCGGTGACCGGCAGGATCACCGGGATGAACAGGTAGCCCATCCCGAAGTCCGACCACACCGTCGCGTCGGGGAAGGCCTCGGGCCGGATCAGCGTCCAGGTCCCGACGGCCAGCACGCCCGCGAGCTCGGCGCCGCAGCACACCAGTGCCGCCCGCCGGGCCCGGTCGCCGCCGCGCACGAGCGAGTACGTGATGAAGGCGTAGACCAGCGCTGCCGCCGCCGACAGCGAGTAGGCCAGCGGCGCCCGGTCGAACTCGCCGGCGATCTGGTAGGCCGAGCGCGAGACCGCGCCCACCACCATGACCCCGTAGAGCCACACCAGCAGCAGCCCCGGCCCGGACACCAGCCGCTTGCGCCCGCCGGCCGCGTTCCCGGCGCCGGTCTCGGTCTCGGTCGTCGTGTCAGGCACCGGCGGATCCCCAGATGTCGTAGAGGCGCACCTCGAGCACGGCGAGGACGACCGCGCCCGCGGCCACCGTCACCGAACCCCACTTGGTGCGCTCGGTCAGCGAGAGCAGCCCGGCGGCCGGGACCGCCGCGAAGGCGCCCAGCAGGTAGGCGACGAAGAGCACCGCGCCCTGTTCGGGCTTCTCGCCCCGGACCAGCTGGACCACGCCGACCACCAGCTGGGCCAGGGCCAGCAGGGTCACCACGGCCATGCCGATGAAGTGCCAGTCCTTGGTCGGCTGGTCCCGCCATACGGCGTGGCCGCACCAGGCGGCGAGGGCGAGGGCGGCCACGCCGAGGGCGGCCGTCAGGGCGTCGAGCATGCAGCGAGGGTATTACGGGCCCGGAGGGCGGCCGCGCACGGGGCGCCGCCGGGGCCCCGACCGTGGCCTTGGCCACAGCCGGCACCTCCGGCCGGCCCCGCGCGCAGCCGCCGCCGGAACCCCGCCCGCCCGTGCCGCGCCTGGCCGGGAGCGGTCCCGGACCCCTCGGGGCGGGGCCCCGGGGATGGCCGCTCCCGTCCGGAATGCGACCAGATTCCGTCCGCTATGCGGACAGCGTTGATCGGTGAGTCGGTATGTCTGCTTTACTGAGCCCATGACCACGACGAGCAGCCGCACCCTTGCGACCGAGGCGACGATGACGCCCGGTGCTCGTTGTATGTGTCGAATGTGCGCCTTCTGAGGGCCCCTTCCCCCGCGGTCTCGCGCCCCGAAGCGAGACGAGGCGAGCCGTACCGCAGCCCGGGTCACCGCTGCCCCCGGGCCCGGGCCGCTCCAGCCCCGCGCACGTGTCGACACGCTTCCTCTGTGACGGTTCGACCCGTATCGCGTCCCCAGATGTTTGCCCCGTGCACGGTCCCGCACGCCGTGCACTCGACAGCGACGGAATTCCTGTGATCACCACATCGGGCCTCACGAAGGTCTACCAGTCCCGTGGCCGCGAGGTCACCGCCCTGGACGGCGTCGACCTCCACGTCCGCGAGGGCGAGGTCTACGGAGTCATCGGCCAGAGCGGCGCCGGCAAGTCCTCCCTCATCCGCTGCGTGAACCTGCTGGAACGCCCCACCACCGGCACCGTGACCGTCGACGGCGTCGAGCTCACCGCCCTCGCCGGCCGCGGCCGGCGCGCCGGCAAGGAGCTCCGCGAGGCCCGCAGCCGCATCGGCATGGTCTTCCAGCACTTCAACCTGCTGTCCTCGCGGACCGTACAGGCCAACATCGAGCTCCCCCTGGAGATCCTCGGCGTCGACCGCCGCGAACGCTCCCGCAAGGCCCTGGAACTCCTCGACCTCGTCGGCCTCGCCGACAAGGCCAAGGCCTACCCCACCCAGCTCTCCGGCGGCCAGAAGCAGCGCGTCGGCATCGCCCGCGCCCTGGCCGGCGACCCCAAGGTGCTCCTCTCCGACGAGGCCACCAGCGCCCTCGACCCCGAGACCACCCGCTCCATCCTCCAGCTCCTGCGCGACCTCAACCGGCAGCTCGGCCTCACCGTCCTGCTCATCACGCACGAGATGGACGTAGTCAAGAGCATCTGCGACTCCGCCGCCCTGATGAAGAAGGGCCGCATCATCGAGTCCGGCACCGTCGCCGAGCTCCTCGCCACCCCCGGCTCCGAGCTCGCCGCCGAACTCTTCCCGGTCAGCGGCACCGCCACCGGCCCGGAACACACGGTGGTCGACGTCACCTTCCACGGAGAGGCCGCCACCCAGCCGGTCATCTCCCAGCTGGCCCGCACGTACAACATCGACATCTCGATCCTCGGCGCCGCGATGGACACCGTCGCCGGCCGCCAGATCGGCCGCATGCGCATAGAGCTGCCCGGCCGCTACGAGGACAACGTCGTACCCGTCGGCTTCCTGCGCGAGCAGGGCCTCCAGGTCGACGTCGTGGACGGGACGGACGAGATCGACAACGAACTGGCCGAACTGGTCAAGGATGGTGCCAAGTGACCTGGTCCGAGATGCAGCCCCTGCTCACCCAGGGAACCTACGACACCCTCTACATGGTCCTGTGGTCCACCGTGGTGACCGTCCTCGGCGGACTGCCCCTCGGCATCCTCCTCGTCCTCACCGACAAGGGCGGCCTCCTGCGGAACCAGCCGCTCAACAAGGCCCTCGGCGTGATCGTGAACATAGGCCGCTCGCTGCCGTTCATCATCCTGCTGATCGCCCTGATCCCGGTCACCACCGCCGTCGTCGGCACCTTCATCGGCCCCACCGCCATGATCGTCCCGCTCGCCATCGGCGCCGTCCCCTTCTTCGCCCGGCTCGTCGAGACGGCCGTCCGCGAGGTCGACCACGGCCTGATCGAGGCCGTCGAGTCCATGGGCGGCGGCATCCCCACCCTCGTCGGCAAGGTCCTGCTCCCGCAGGCCCTGCCCTCCCTGGTCGCCGCCGTCACCACCACCGTCATCACCCTGGTCGGCTACTCGGCCATGGCCGGCGCCGTCGGCGGCGAAGGACTCGGCTCCAAGGCCATCACCTACGGCTTCCAGCGCTTCGAGACCGGATTCATGGTCGCCACCGTCGTGGTCCTGATCGCCCTCGTCACCGTGATCCAGCTGATCGGCGACGGCGTGGTCCGCGTCCTCGCCCGCCGCGGCCGGACGGCCTGAGCCCCTCCCGGGCCGCCCCGCCCCCTGAGACTCCCCACCGGAGAAAGCCCGCACTTGTCGTGCTTGGGCCACCACCAGCGGATCCGCACCCCGGACCCGCACCCGCAAGAAAGGCACTCTTCGTGCGTAAGAACATCAAGCTCACCGCCTTCGCCGCCGCCTCCGCCGCTCTCGCCCTCGGCCTCACCGCCTGCGGCAGCTCCTCGGACCCGTCCTCCACCAGCGCCGACGGCGGCAAGGCCGACGAGAGCAAGCCCCTCGTCATCGCGGCCTCCCCGAGCCCGCACGCCGACATCCTGAACTTCGTCAAGGACAAGCTCGCGGCCAAGGAAGGCCTCAAGCTGGAGGTGAAGGAGTTCACGGACTACGTCCTGCCCAACACCGCCACCGAGCAGGGCCAGGTCGACGGCAACTACTTCCAGCACAAGCCGTACCTCGACGACTTCAACAAGAAGAACGGCACCCACATCGTGCCCGTCGTCAACGTGCACCTGGAGCCCCTCGGCCTCTACTCCAAGAAGGTCAAGGCCCTCACGGACATCAAGGCCGGCCAGACCGTCGCCGTCCCCAACGACACGACCAACGAGGGCCGCGCCCTCCAGCTGCTCGCCGCGAACAACCTGATCACCCTCAAGGAAGGCGTCGGAACCAGCGCCAAGCTCTCCGACATCACCGACAAGAAGGGTCTGGAGTTCAAGGAGCTGGAGGCCGCCACCGTCCCGCGCGCCCTGAACGACGTGGACGCCGCCGTCATCAACGGCAACTACGCCCTCGAGGCCAACCTCTCGCCCGCCAAGGACGCCCTGGTCCTGGAGAAGGCCGAGGGCAACCCGTACGCCAACTTCCTGGCGGTCAAGGACGGCAAGCAGAACGACCCGCGCATCCAGAAGCTCGCCAGGCTCCTGAACTCCGACGAGGTCAAGAAGTTCATCGAGGAGAAGTACCAGGGCTCGGTCATCCCGGCCTTCGGCACCCCGGCCCGCTAGGGAACCCCCTGGTCGGCGCCGGATCCCCGGCCCCGCGCACCCCTCCGGGCGCGCGGGGCCGCGCGCTGCCCCGGGCCTGCCCGCTTCCGGGCAACCCGGCCCTGCACATCCCCGGGCCGATGCTGCATGCTGTGGCTACGACCCGCACAAACGGTCCGCCTCAGGCATGGAGCTGCGCATGACTACCACCTTCCCGGACGTCACCATCAGCACGGACCGGCTGGTGCTGCGCCCCTTCGAGGAGGAGGACGCCGGCGCGCTCGCCGAGATGATGAACGACGAGCAGGTCACCGCCTGGACCCAGGCCCCGCACCCCTACACCCGCGCCGACGCCCGCGCCTGGGCCACCGCCCTCTCCCACGCCGAACGCACCGGCGGCCGCGGCATCGTCTTCGCCGTCGCCGAGTTCCTCACCCACCGCCTCGTCGGCAGCGTCCACCTCCGCAACACCGACTGGCGCACCCGCACCACCGAGATCCGCCACGTCACCGCCCCCTGGGCCCGGGGCGAGGGGTACGCCAGCGAGTCCGTCCTCGCCGTCGCCCGCTGGCTCTTCCGCGAGCAGCAGTTCGAAAGACTGGAGATGCGCACCGCCGCGGACAACACCGCCGCCCAGCAGGTCGCCCAGAAGGTCGGCTGCATCAGCGAAGGCGTCCTGCGCAACGCCTGGACCGTCCGCACCCAGGCCGCCGACGGCAGCTGGGCCGACACCCGCACCGACCTCATCGTCTGGAGCCTGGTCCCCGAGGACCTCGACGACTCCGGCGCCTACGACGAGGACTACGGCGCGTACGACACGTACGACAGCCGCGAAGCCCGAGAGGCCCGCGGCGCCCACCCGGCCCACGCCCTCGCCGCGGACCGGAACCGACCCGTCAGCAGGTAGTCTCGACGTGCGGGACCCCGACGGAACCTCGCCTGCCCCCACCCCAGGAGACTGACGACGATGGCCGACCGGGTCACGGTGATCGGCTGGGACGGCTCCCCCCTGACCGCGGCCGCCCGGTCCGCGCTCTCCGCGGCCACCCTGGTGGCCGGCGCCGCCCACCACCTCGCGCTCCCCGAAGTCCCGCCCGGCGCCGAACGCATCCGCCTCGGCAGCCTCGGCCTCGCCGCCCGCCGCATCGCCGGCCACCGCGGCACCGCCGTCGTCCTCGCCGACGGAGACCCCGGCTTCTTCGGCGTCGTACGCACCCTGCGCGCCCCCGAACACGGCCTGGAAGTCGAGGTCGTCCCCGCCGTCTCCTCCGTCGCCGCCGCCTTCGCCCGCGCCGGAATGCCCTGGGACGACGCCCAGGTCGTCGTCGCCCACCCCCGTACCCTGCGCCGCGCCGTCAACGTCTGCCGCGCCCGCAGCAAGGTCGCCGTCCTCACCTCGCCCGGCGCGGGACCCGCCGAACTCGCCCTGCTCCTCGAAGGAGTCCACCGGACCTTCGTCATCTGCGAGGCCCTCGGCACCGACCGCGAACGCGTCACCGTCCTCACCTCCGACGCCGCCGCCGACCACACCTGGCGCGACCCCAACGTCGTCATCGTCATCGGCGGCGCCGGGCACACCGCCACCGCCGACGCCCCCTGGATCCTCGGCCAGGGCCCCGCCCAGGCCCCCGCCGCCGGACGCGGCTGGGCCCGCGCCCTCACCGACCCGGACACGGGGGAGGGGGAGTCTGCCCAGCTGCGCGCCGCCCAGCTCGCCCGCCTCGGACCCCGGCCCGGCGACCTCGTCTGGGACATCGGCACCGGCCACGGAGCCCTCGCCGTCGACGCCGCCGCCTTCGGCGCCGCCGTCATCGCCGTCGACGCCGACCCGCGCGCCTGCGAACGGGCAACAGCCGCCGCCCGCAGCCGGGGTGTACAGATCCAGGTCGTCGAGGGCCGTGCTCCACACGTGCTCGAGAACCTGCCCGAACCCGATGTCGTACGGGTGGGGGGCGGCGGCGCCGAAGTCGTCGCCGCCGTCGCGGACCGCCGCCCCGAACGGATCGTCAGCCACGCCTCCACGCGCGACGAGGCGGAGGCCATCGGGCGGACGCTGACCGAACACGGGTACGCCGTCGAGTGCGCGCTCCTCCAGTCCGTGGGCCTCGACACCAGGACCTGGGCCGAACAGGAGCGTTCCGTCGTGTTCCTGCTGGCAGCCGAACGCCCCGTGAACCGCTGACACGGGAGCCCGGGGTAGGCTGGCCGATCGTCGTACCGCCCGGCAGGCGCACGACGTGGCGCAGTCCACAGGGGACCGTGCCGGTTTCCGGCCGACACGGTGGCCGACGAGCGCGACAATGCTCAGGAGTTGTCGTGCGGGCGCACGCGAGACGTGGCGCCGCGCGGGGACCCCGCTCGTCGGGCCACCAGGGCGCCGGGCGATCGAAGAGGCGAAGAGGCAACACCGATGGGCGAGGGGTAAGCATGACTGACACCGGCCAGGTCCCGGGCGAGGGTCACCCGGACAACGCGGGCATGGTGGATCAGCAGGGCGTTCCCGCTCCGGTCCCGCAGATGCCCCCCCTGCCGCCGATGCCCCCGGCCGGCTACGCCTTCCAGGACCTCGTCGACGACCCCGCCGAGGACGAGGAGCTGCTCCTCATGCCGAGCGGGCACGGCCAGGGCTCCTGGAGCGACCCGCAGGTGGTCCCGCCGGTCCCCGCCTTCCCCGGCGAGTTCCCCGCCGAACAGGGGTACGCCGAGTACCCCCAGCCCCAGGCCGCCGGCTACCCCGAACAGGGGCACCTCGGCTTCCCGGATCCGGGCTACGCGATGCCGGGCCAGCCGATGCCGGGCCAGCCGCTCCACGACCAGTCCCTCGCCGGCCAGCCCCTCGGCGCGCAGCCCGCAGCGGGCCTCCCCGAGGCCGGCTACCCCGACGCCGCGTTCCCCGAGCCCTTCGCCGACCCCGCCGCGTACAGCGCGGGCGCGCACGAGGCCGGCGGCCGTGATTCCGGCTCCCTGGACCTCGGCGGCCTCGTCGTCCCGCCGGCGGCCCCCGCCGCGGCCGGGCAGATGCCGCCCGCCGCCCCCGTGAACCCCTCGCGCCGGCCCCTGCACATGGGCCCGCCCGTGCCCGAGGCCACCGGGGGAGTCGTCCGGTCCCTCGCGGACCGGGGCCCCGCCGCCGCGCCCGCTGCGCAGCCGGTTCAGGCCGCGCCCGCCGTCGCCGTGGCCCCCGCCGCCCCGGCCGCCGCCCCCACCGCCGCGCCGGCGGCGCAGACGGCCCCGGAGCCCGGCCCGGAGGCTGCCGCCGCCCCGGCCGCCCCCGAGGCCCAGCTCGCCCCTGAGGCCCAGCTCGCTGCCGTGCCCGCGGGCGCCGGGGAGCCGCAGGCCGCCGCGCCCGTTCCGGGGCAGCCGGGTGCGCCCGCCTCCGGCCCCGAGTACCTGGACGCCGTCCCGGGCGCGGAGGCCCCGGCGGCCCCGCAGCCGGGTGAGATCCCGCCGCAGGCCGGTGAACCGTGGGCGGCCGCGCCCGGGGGTGCGGTTGCCGGTGTCGGCGCCGAGCAGGTGGCGCAGGGCGCTGCCGAGGCGCAGGCTGTGGTCGAGGGCCAGCCGGTGGCTGAGGCTCAGCCCGTGGCCGAGGGCCAGCCCGTGGTCGAGGCTCAGCCCGTGGCCGAGGGCCAGGCTGCGCCCGAGGCTCAGCCGGTGGTCGAGGCTCAGCCCGTGGCCGAGGGCCAGCCGGTGGTCGAGGCTCAGCCGGTGGTCGAGGGCCAGCCGGTGGCTGAGGCTCAGCCGGTGGTCGAGGGCCAGCCGGTGGTCGAGGGCCAGCCGGTGGTCGAGGGCCAGCCGGTGGCCGAGGGCCAGCCGGTGGCCGAGGGCCAGCCGGTGGTCGAGGGCCAGCCGGTGGCCGAGGGCCAGCCGGTGGCCGAGGCTCAGCCGGTGGCCGAGGGCCAGCCGGTGGCCGAGGGCCAGCCGGTGGCCGAGGGCCAGCCGGTGGCCGAGGGCCAGCCGGTGGCTGAGGGTCAGCCGGTGGCTGAGGGCCAGCCCGTGGCTGAGGGCCAGCCCGTGATGGAAGGCCCGGTCGCGGTCGGAGCCGTCGAGGCGCAGCAGGCCGCTCCCGCGCAGCAGCCGGCCGCCCCGGCCGCCCCGGCCCCCAAGGGCGCTGTGGCCGTCGCCGCCGAGGCCCCCGCCGCCCCCGAGGCCCCCGCCGCCCCCGAGGTCGTCCCGGCCCCCGAGGCCGTCGCCGCTGCCGAGGGCGCTCCCGCACCGGCTGCCGAGGCCGCGCCGGAGCCCGCCCAGAACCCTGCCGAGACCCCGGCGGAGCCCGAGGCACCGGCCGCCGAGGCGCCCGCCGAGGCCGCCCCCGCGGAGACCGTGGCCCAGGCCGCCGACGGCGTCGAGGCCGCCGAGGCCCCGGCCGAGCCGGCCGACCCCGCCGCGCAGGCCGACGCACCGGCCGAGCAGGCAGCGGAGACCGCCGCCGCGCAGCCGGCCGACGGGGCCGAGCCCGCCACCGGCGAAGAGGCCCCGGCCGACGGCGAAGCCGCCGCCGAGGTCCCCGCCGAGCCCCAGCCCTCCGTCGGCGAGCCGGCCCCCGGCTACGCCGACGCCGAGCGCGAGGCCGTCCTGCGCGTCATGCGCGAGCGCCGCGACATCCGCAACGGCTTCCGCACCGACCCGATCCCGCACGAGGTGCTGCTGCGCGTCCTGGAGGCCGCCCACCACGCCCCGAGCGTCGGGCACTCCCAGCCGTGGGACTTCGTCGTCATCCGCTCGGCGGAGACCCGCCGCACGATGCACGAGCTCGCCCAGCGCCAGCGCGAGGCCTACGCCAAGTCGCTGCCCAAGGGCCGGGCGAAGCAGTTCAAGGAACTGAAGATCGAGGCCATCCTCGACACCCCGGTGAACATCGTCGTCACCGCCGACCCCACCCGCGGCGGCCGCCACACCCTCGGCCGGCACACCCAGCCCCAGATGGCCCCGTACTCCTCCGCCCTCGCGGTCGAGAACCTCTGGCTCGCCGCGCGCGCCGAGGGCCTCGGCGTGGGCTGGGTCAGCTTCTTCGACGAGCGCGAGATGGTCCGCGCGCTGGGGCTCCCCGAGCACCTGGAGGTCGTCGCCTACCTGTGCGTCGGCTACGTCGACGAGTTCCCCGAGGAGCCGGAGCTGATGCAGGCGGGCTGGGCCCAGCGCCGCCCACTGGCCTGGGTCGTCCACGAGGAGACGTACGGGCGCCGCGCGCTGCCCGGCGAGGCCCCGCACGACCTGCTCTCCGACACCGTCGCCAGCATCCGCCCGCTCGACGCCAAGGCCCTCGGCGAGGCCTGGGAGCGGCAGAAGCGCATGACGAAGCCCGCGGGCGCCCTCGGCATGCTGGAGATCATCTCCGCACAGCTGGCGGGCCTCTCCCGGGTCTGCCCGCCGCCGATCCCGGAGCCGGCCGCCGTCGCGATCTTCGCCGGCGACCACGGCGTCCACGCCCAGGGCGTCACCCCCTGGCCCCAGGAGGTCACCACGCAGATGGTGGCCAACTTCCTGGGCGGCGGGGCCGTTTGCAACGCCTTCGCCAACCAGGTCGGCGCGGAGGTCTGCGTCGTCGACGTCGGCGTGAAGGGCGAGCTGCCGGCCACCCCCGGCCTGCTGCCCCGCAAGGTCCGCCCGGGTACGGACGACCTCTCCCAGGGCCCCGCGATGACCCGCGAGGACGCGATCGCGGCCATCGAGGTCGGCATCGAGACCGCACGCGACCTCGTCGCCGCGGGCAACAAGGCCCTCCTCACGGGTGAGATGGGCATCGCGAACACCACCGTGTCGGCCGCCCTGATCTCGGTCTTCACGGGTGTCGACCCGGCGGAGGTCACCGGCCGCGGCACCGGCATCAACGACGAGACCCACGCCCGCAAGGTCGACGTGGTCCGCCGCGCCCTGGAACTCCACCAGCCGGACCCGAACGACCCGATCGGCGTCCTGGCCGCCATCGGCGGACTGGAGCACGCCGCGATCGTCGGCCTGATCCTCGGCGGCGCCTCCCTGCGGACCCCGGTCATCCTGGACGGCGTGAGCGCCGGCGCGGCCGCCCTCGTGGCCCGCGCCGTCGCCCCCGAGGCCCTGTCGGCGTGCATCGCGGGCCACCGCAGCGCGGAACCGGGCCACGTGGCCGCCCTGAACAAGCTGGGCCTGCGCCCCCTGGTCGACCTGGACCTCCGCCTCGGCGAAGGCACGGGCGCCCTCCTGGCCCTCCCCCTGGTCCAGAGCGCGGCCCGCGCGATGCACGAGGTGGCCACGTTCGACGCGGCGGGCGTGACGGAGAAGTAGCCGAAGCCAGCCAGACGGGGCCGGACACCACAGGGTGTCCGGCCCCACTGCGTTCCGGTCGGGGCTGGGAGGTACCTGCTCACCCCCCTCTCCGCCTGCGGCCGGACGCGGACGGACCATGAGACTGACGGGAAGGCCCCGACACCTCCCGAGACCGCCGGTCCGGGTCCTGTCCTCCGCGGGCCCGACCCACCGCCCGGCCCCTCGCGGGGGCGAGGGCGGGTCCGCGCCGCGACCCCCCACCGCCCCGCCAAACTTCGCCCCCGCAGGTACCACCAGCGGCTATGGGTCGTATCGTGGTCCCGGACGGGCGCCCGCACGGTCCGTCAGCCGCTCCAGCGCAGCAGCGGCCCGCCGAACACACCCGCCGCATCAGGAGCCGCAACCGCCATGGGAAACCCGGCACACCCCGCCTACCCCGTAGGACTGCGCCTGACCGGGCGCCGCGTCGTCGTCATCGGCGGCGGACAGGTCGCCCAGCGCCGCCTGCCCGCCCTCGTCGCCGCCGGTGCGGACGTCCTGCTGGTCTCCCCTTCCGCGACCCCCTCCGTGGACGCGATGGCCGAGACGGGGGAGATCCGCTGGGAGCGGCGCCGCTACCAGGACGGTGACCTCGACGGTGCCTGGTACGCCCTGATCGCCACCCGGGACCGGGAGGCCAACGACCGTGCCTCCGCCGAGGCCGAGGCCAAGCGGGTCTGGTGCGTGCGGGCCGACGACGCCGAGGCGGCGACCGCCTGGACCCCGGCGACCGGCCGGGTCGAGGGCGTCACGGTGGCCGTGCTCAGCGGCAACGACCCGCGCCGTTCCGCCGCCGTCCGCGACGCCGTCGTCGAGGGGCTGCGCGACGGCTCCCTCACCGCCGCCCGCCCGCACACCCCCGGCGTGGCACTGGTCGGCGGCGGTCCGGGCGACCCGGACCTGATCACCGTGCGCGGCCGGCGCCTGCTCGCCGAGGCCGACGTGGTGATCGCCGACCGGCTCGGCCCCCGCGACCTGCTCGACGAACTCCCGCCGCACGTCGAGGTCATCGACGCCGCGAAGATCCCGTACGGCCGTTTCATGGCCCAGGAGGCCATCAACAACGCCCTCATCGAGCATGCCAGGGCCGGCAAGGCCGTCGTCCGGCTCAAGGGCGGCGACCCGTACGTCTTCGGCCGCGGCATGGAGGAGCTCCAGGCCCTCGCCGAGCACGGCATCCCCTGCACGGTCGTACCGGGCATCTCCAGCTCCATCTCGGTGCCCAGCGCGGCCGGGATCCCCGTCACCCACCGCGGCGTGGCGCACGAGTTCACCGTGGTCAGCGGCCACGTCGGCCCCGACGACCCGCGCTCCCTCGTGGACTGGGCGGCGCTGGCCAGGCTCACCGGCACCCTGGTCGTCCTGATGGGCGTCGACAAGATCGGGCTGATCGCCGAGGCCCTCGTCAAGCACGGCCGTTCCGCCGACACCCCGGTGGCGGTCATCCAGGAGGGCACCACCGCCACCCAGCGCCGGGTGGACGCCACCCTGGCCACGGTCGGCGAGACCGTCCGCGCCGAGGAGGTCCGCCCGCCGGCCGTCATCGTCATCGGTGACGTGGTCGGCGTGCACGTCCCCGGCGAGCTTCCCACCGCCGGCGCCTGACAGGCCGTTGGCACCACACCCCGGACAAGGCAGTATCACCCTGTGGCTGATCTCATCACCGTCGAAGACCCCGACGACCCGCGCCTGAGCGACTACACCGGCCTGACCGACGTGGAGCTGAGACGGCGCCGCGAACCCGCCGAGGGCCTGTTCATCGCCGAGGGCGAGAAGGTCATCCGGCGGGCCAAGGACGCCGGGTACGAGATGCGCTCGATGCTGCTCTCCGCCAAGTGGGTGGACGTCATGCGCGACGTCATCGACGAGATCCCGGCCCCGGTCTACGCCGTGAGCCCGGACCTCGCCGAGCGGGTCACCGGCTACCACGTGCACCGCGGCGCCCTCGCCTCGATGCAGCGCAAGCCGCTGCCCACGGCCCAGGAGCTGCTGGCGTCGGCCCGCCGGGTGGCCGTGATGGAGGCGGTCAACGACCACACCAACATCGGTGCCATCTTCCGCAGCGCCGCCGCCCTGGGCATGGACGCGGTGCTGCTGTCGCCGGACTGCGCGGACCCGCTCTACCGCCGCTCGGTGAAGGTGTCGATGGGCGCGGTGTTCTCCGTCCCCTACGCCCGCCTGGAGGCCTGGCCCAAGAGCCTGGACACCGTCCGGGAGTCGGGCTTCAGGCTCCTCGCCCTCACGCCGCACGAGAAGGCCTCGCCGATCGACGTGGCGGCCCCGCACACCCTGGAGCGGGTGGCGCTGATGCTGGGCGCCGAGGGCGACGGCCTTTCGACGCAGGCGCTGGTCGCCGCCGACGAATGGGTACGCATCCCCATGGCGCACGGGGTGGACTCGCTCAACGTGGGCGCGGCCGCGGCCGTGGCCTTCTACGCGGTCGCGGGCGGCGGACGCTCCTAGCCGGCCCCCGAAGCGACGCAGGAAGGGGCGCCCTGCCGCACGGCAGGGCGCCCCTTCGTCTTCCCGGTCACAGCTTCTGCGCGAGCGCGATTCCCAGCGCCACCAGCAGGGTCACGACCACGAACACGATCAGCCGCTGCCGCAGCAGCTTCGGGTCCGGCCGCGAGGGCCGCCGCCCCGTGCCGGTCGTGCGCGGCCCCGTGCGGCCCCCGGTACGGCTCCCCGTACGGCCCGCCGTCGACCCCGGGTTGCGGGGGCCCGACGGCCTCGGGCGGGCCCCGCTGTGCGGCCCCTGCGGCCGGGGCGCGGGCGTGGTGCCTCCCGGCCGGTCGCCGCCGCGGTCCGCGGGGCGTTCGGCGGCGGTCCGGCCGCCGGTGCGCCGCTCCGTGTCCTGCCCCGCGTACCCGGCGGCCCGCTCTGGCAGCCGGCCCGTGGTCCGCTCGACCCGGGCGCGCTGGGCCGGCGGGCGGACGTCGCCCAGCCCCTGGGCCTCGCGGGCGGCGATCTCCTTGAGCCGCATCGACAGCTGGAGCGTGCTCGGCCGTTCCTCGGGATCCTTGGCGAGGCAGGCCTGCACCAGCGGGGCCAGCGCGTCCGGAACGCCGACCAGGTGCGGCTCCTCGTGCACCACCCGGTACAGCATGACCTCGGAACTGCCGTGCCCGAAGGGCGAGTCGCCCATCGCGGCGTAGGCGAGGGTGGCGCCGAGGGAGAACACGTCGGTGGCCGGGGTGACGGCGGCGCCGCGCACCTGCTCGGGCGCGAGGAAGCCGGGGGAGCCCACCGCGGTGCCGACGTGGGTCAGGGTGCTGGCCCCCGTGGCCCACGCGATGCCGAAGTCGATGATCCGCGGCCCCTTGGGCGACAGCAGGATGTTCGAGGGCTTCAGGTCCCGGTGGACGACGCCGGCCTCGTGGACGGCGACCAGTCCCTCGGAGAGCGCGGCGCCGATGGCGGCGATCTGCGCCGCCGTCAGGGGGCCGTCCTCGGCCACCTTGTCGTGCAGCGAGGGGCCGGGCACGTACTGGGTGGCGAACCAGGGGCGCTCGGCCTCCAGATCCGCGGCCACCAGCCGGGCGGTGCACCCGCCGCGGATCCGCCGGGCGGCGGACACCTCACGGGCGAACCGGGAGCGGAACTCCTGGTCCTCGGCCAGGTCGGGCCGGATCACCTTGAGGGCGACGCGCTGACCGCGCCGGTCGGAGCCCAGGTAGACGACCCCCATGCCGCCGGCACCGAGCCGCCGGTGCAGTCTGAAGGAGCCGACGACACGCGGATCCTCGCGCCGGAGCCGCATCATCGCCATGTCCACCCCGCTGACGGTCGTCCTGCTGACCTGGCACAGCTTACGGACCATCCGGCACCGGTGCTCAGAGGCCGCGCCCTCGTCGGGAGATTCGATTGTCAGTGCGTGGCACGCCACTTGAGGGTGTGTCGGCCCGCACGGCCCCCGTTCGGGGGACGTCGGACGACGCCCCCAAGGGGCCCTCGCGCCAAGGGGATTGGCCTCGTCAGAGCCCCTGCGGCCACCCGCGGCAAGGAGGGAGGAACAGCGGCGCACGACCGGGCCCGTCAACACCCCGTACGAGGACACGTGTGCGCGGGGAGTGGCTGAAGTGAGCGAAGTCACCGGACGAAGTGTGGAGGCCGCCCCACCGCCCCGCGGGCGCCGGCCGGCCGACCTGTGGTCCCGCGGAGCCGCGTGCGAGCTGTGTCCGACACTCATGCCTGCGGCGGGCCATCACCCGCTGGTGGCGGGCGAGTCCGGCTGCGACCTTCCTTCCGTGCCCGGTGTGCGGCAGGTCGAGGGGTCGACACCCTTCGGTCGTCCCCCCATCCCCTCCGGGATGACCCCCAGAGGGCGGCGGGGATCTCCACCCAGGGGAGTAGGCGCGGGGTGTCCGCGTCATCCTCCCGGAGGCCCGGCAATGGGTACGAGGGCATGAGGCCGACGGCCTTCCCGGCGCCTAGTGTTGAAGACGAGCGGCGGGTGGCGCACTCGTCCCCCGAGGTCACGGGCCCGCCGCTGCCAGACGACAGGGAGAGGACCATGGCGGACATCGCACGGCAGGGACGCAGGCTGTTCGCGTTCAACGGCCATGAGTCCGGTACGCGCCACCCGCTGGTGGCCGCGGCCATGGTGCTCCCCCTGGCCGCCCTCCTGCTCTTCCTCTTCGGAGGATTCGATCAGGTGGCGGCGCAGGCGTCGTCCGTGGGCGTGATGCTGGGGCGCTGAGCGGCGCCCCGGGTCCGGGAGAGCGGCCCGGGCCGGGACATCGGCCTGTCGAACCCCGTGGGGACGGGGGAGCGGCGGACGGCAGTTGAAGGGTGTTGCCCGTACGGCTGGGGAGCCGTACGGGCAACACCCCTTTCCACGTCCCCGCACGCAGTGCACGCACGGAAGCCCCGGCCGTCTGGACGGCCGGGGCTTCCGGTTGCGGTGCGCGATACTGGGATTGAACCAGTGACCTCTTCCGTGTCAGGGAAGCGCTCTCCCGCTGAGCTAATCGCGCGGGCTGCGGTGAAGAACCGCAGGTCAAAAAGGTGGTGCATGTACTGCGTGCGCGATACTGGGATTGAACCAGTGACCTCTTCCGTGTCAGGGAAGCGCTCTCCCGCTGAGCTAATCGCGCGGGGATCCTTACGGACCGGGTCCTTGCGGACCAGTGGACGATACTGGGATTGAACCAGTGACCTCTTCCGTGTCAGGGAAGCGCTCTCCCGCTGAGCTAATCGTCCTTGGAGGTGGAGACGGGATTTGAACCCGTGTAGACGGCTTTGCAGGCCGTTGCCTCGCCTCTCGGCCACTCCACCTCGGAGTGTGCGGGGTCTCGGGAAGATCCCCCACTCAGAGCGGACGACGAGACTCGAACTCGCGACATCCACCTTGGCAAGGTGGTGCTCTACCAACTGAGCTACGTCCGCAGTGTCACCGTGTTCGCTCCGGGGTTTTTCCCCTTCGCTCCCTGGCGACGTGTTGAACTCTAGCGGATTCCCGGGCCAGCTCAAAAACGCGTTTCCGCAGCGTGCTGCCGACCCGGTCACCAGAGGTCACCCGCCGGTCACCTCACCGGCGGCATCGCGCCACCGGTCATAGACTCGCAGCCGTGCACGACCTGCCTCCCCTGGCCCGCTTCGGCGGCCTCCTCGCGACCGACCTCCGAGACGTCACCAGCGATCCCACCGCCCTGGACTCCACCGGGTTCTGGGTGGTGAGCGCGGACTTCGAGGGTCGGCTGATCTGCGCGCGCTTCGGGGACATACGCCCCGACCCGGTGCCCGCACCCGTCCCCGGCGCCTGGCGCGGCCCCGCCGCCCACCGCTGGACCTCCTCCCTGGACCGCTCCGCGTACGTCGCGGGCGTCCGCAGGATCCGCGAGTACATCGCGGCGGGGGAGGTCTACCAGGCCAACCTCTGCCGCGTGGTCTCCGCGCCGCTGCCCGACCCGGCCGCCGCCGACGTGGACGCCCTGACCGCCCTCCTCGCGCGCGGCAACCCCGCCCCCTACGCAGGAACGATTCGGCTCCGCGCCCACGGCGTGGAGATCGCCACCGCCTCCCCGGAGCTCTTCCTGCGCCGGGCCGGCCGGCGCGTCGAGTCCGGGCCGATCAAGGGCACCGGCCGCACCGCGGCCGACCTGCTGCCCAAGGACCACGCCGAGAACGTGATGATCGTGGACCTCGTCCGCAACGACCTGGGCCGCGTCTGCGCCACCGGCTCCGTCACCGTCCCCGAGCTGTGCGCCCTCGAGGAGCACCCCGGCCTGGTCCACCTGGTCTCCACGGTCGGCGGCGAGCTCGCCGAGGGCGCCGGCTGGCCCGAACTGCTCGACGCCACCTTCCCGCCCGGCTCCGTCACCGGCGCGCCCAAGTCCTCCGCCCTGCGGATCATCGAAGAGCTGGAGACGGCCCCGCGCGGCCCCTACTGTGGGGGCATCGGCTGGGTGGACGCCGACCGGGGCACCGCGTCGCTCGCCGTCGGCATCCGCACCTTCTGGATCGACCGCGAGGCCCCCGGCGGCCCCCGCCTGAGCTTCGGCACCGGTGCGGGCATCACCTGGGGCTCCGACCCCGAGCGGGAGTGGGCCGAGACCGAGCTGAAGGCCGCCCGGCTGCTCGCCCTGGCCTCGGAGGGGCCCGTGCCGGGTGCCGACGAGACGACGCACGACCTGAGTGGAGGAACCGTACGGTGAGGATCTGGCTCGACGGAACGCTGCGGGACGCCGCCGACGCGAAGGTGTCCGTCCTCGACCACGGGCTGACGGTGGGCGACGGGGTCTTCGAGACCCTCAAGGCCGAGAACGGCACCGTCTTCGCCCTCACCCGGCACCTGGAGCGCCTCACCCGCTCCGCCCGGGGCCTCGGCCTGCCCGACCCCGACCTCGACGAGGTCCGGCGCGCCTGCGCCGCCGTCCTGGAGGCCAACCCGATGCCGCTCGGCCGGCTGCGGATCACCTGCACCGGCGGCCCGTCCCCGCTCGGCTCCGACCGCGGCGAGACCGGGCCCACGCTCGTCGTCGCCGTCGGCGAGACCGTCCGCCGGCCCGACACCACGGCCGTGATCACCGTCCCCTGGGTCCGCAACGAGCGCTCCCCGCTGACCGGCCTGAAGACCACCTCGTACGCAGAGAACGTGGTCGCCCTCGCGCGGGCGCACCGGGACGGGGCCTCCGAGGCCCTCTTCGCCAACACCCTCGGGCAACTCTGCGAGGGCACCGGCTCCAACGTCTTCGTCGTCCTCGACGGGGAGCTCCACACCCCGCCCGTGGCCTCCGGCTGCCTCGCCGGCATCACCCGCGCGCTGGCCGTCGAATGGACCGGGGCCCACGAGACCGACCTGCCCTTCGACGTCCTGGAGCGGGCCGAGGAGGTCTTCCTGACCTCCACCCTGCGCGACGTCCAGGCCGTCCACCGCGTCGACGGGCGCACCCTGGCGGCCGCCCCCGGGCCCGTCACGGCCAAGGCCATGCGGGTCTTCGAGGAGCGCGCCGCGTCCGACCTCGATCCGTGAGCCCCGCGCACCGTGGTGACACCGGCGCGCGGCGGGTAGAACTCGACGGATGACCACCACCCTGCGGCCGAGCGGGCCGCTTCAGCAGAGCGAGGGCGGCGCGCGCTCGCGCCCGTACGAAATCCGCGTCAACAGCAGGCGCGTCGGGGCCCTCGTGATCGCCGCCGACACGCCCTTCGGGCCGACGGTGGGGGAGATCCGGGACCTGGCCGTCGACGAGCCGGACCGCCGCCGCGGCCGGGCCACGGTCGCCGCGCTGGCCGCCGAGGAGGTGCTGCGCGGCTGGGGCTGCCGCCGGGTGCGGATCTCGGTCCCGGCGGACTCCCCGGGCGGCCTGCGGCTGGCCGCGGCCCTCGGCTACGCCGAATCCGGCCGGAACATGTCCAAGGAGCTCCCGGAGGGCCCGCCGGCCCTCTCCGAGGGGGTGCGGGGCCGCCCGATGACGCGGGCCGAGTACGCGGCGTGGGACGTCCGGGCCCGCGAGGAGTACGCGGCGAGCTGGGCGGCCCGGGGGATGGACCCGGAGGCCGCGCGGGCCAAGTCGGAGGCCGACCACGACGGGCAGCTCCCGCAGGGCCTGGACACCCCCGGTGCCACCTTCGCGGTCCTGGAGGCGGCCGGGACCCCGGTCGGGCACCTGTGGCTCGCGCCGGCCGGGGAGGCGGGCGCGGAGGCGTACGTGTACGAGGTCGCGGTGGCCGAGGAGCACCGGGGCCGGGGCTACGGCCGGGACCTGATGCTCCTCGCGGAGCGCACGGCGATCGCGCAGGGCCACCGCGAGCTGGCGCTGCACGTGTTCGCCGGCAACGTGCCGGCCCTGCGGCTGTACGAGTCCCTCGGCTACCGGACCACCCGGGTCAACTACGCCAAGGAACTCCTCTGAGTCAGCCGGCGGCGAGCAGCCGGTCGGCGATCTCCTCGATGCGGGCGCGCAGGCCCTCCTGGCTCTTGCCGCCGTCCAGGCGCTGTCCGTCGATCACGTAGGTGGGAGTGCCGGTCACGCCGATGGCCTTGCCCTCGGCCTGGTCGGCGTCGACGATCAGGATGTGCCGGCCGTCGATCAGGGCGGTGTCGAACTCCTCGGCGTCCAGGCCCAGTTCGCGGGCCACGTCCAGCAGTACGGCCTCGCCGCGTTCGCCGAGCTCGGCGGTCCTGGCCAGCACCGCCTCCGCGTACGGCCAGCCCTGCCCCTGCTCCAGGGCCTCCTCGGCGGCCTGCGCGGCGGCGAAGGCGTGCTTGTGCTTCTCCAGCGGGAAGTGGCGCAGCCGGATGTCCAGCCGGTCGCCGTAACGGGCCCGCAGGGCGCGCACGTCGTCCAGGGCGCTGTGGCAGTCCGGGCACTGGAGTTCGCACCAGACGTCGAGGATCACGGAATCGGTCATGCGGACAGTCTCCCAGACCCCCCGGGGGCACCCGGGGAGGAGGAGCGACCCCGAGATGTCCCGGAGATCGGGCCGCGCGGGGCCGTGGCCGTGGCCGCGGCGGCGGTGGCCGGTGCAGGATGGAAGGGACAGAACGCCCACCGCAGCCCGCCGGAGGACCGCATGCTCGCCGAGACCATTTGTAGCGCGGTGTCCGCGGCGGGCCTGGGCATCGCCGCCGTGACCGCGTACCGCAGGCGCTTCCTGAAGGCCGCGCGGATCACCGCGTACGCGCTGGTGCCCCTGGGCCTGGTGCTGACCGGGGTGGTGGAGTGGCTGTCCGGGATCGTCTTCCAGCCGGCCGTGTGGATCGGCTTCGCGCTGCTTGCCCTGTCGTGGGTGCTGCTTGCGACCACCCGGGCCGTCGAGCGCCGCGGCGCGGCCGCCTCCGGGAAGGCCCCGGGGGCCGTCGCCCCCGGCGCCTCGGCGCCCGCCCTGGGCGGCGGGGCGGCCGGGCCCGCCGCGAAGCCGCGCAGCGCCCCGGGGGAGGACTTCTCCGACATCGAGGCCATCCTGAAGAAGCACGGCATCTGAGCCCCTGGCCCCCTAGCGCACCGGGCCGCCGGGGGGCGGGAGAAGCCCGGGGAAACCACCCGAAGTGGGGAGAGACGGCGAACTACCGCATGATTCGGGGCGTTCGGGGGGTCGGCTGCGCGATCATCACCCCGACATGCTCGACACATCGCAGGGTGAGCCGCCGGCTCCCGTCCCCGTTGCCGAGGCCCCCGTCGCCCTGGCCCCCGCGCCCCCCGGATCCCCCGAAGCGCGCGGCTGTCTGTTCGCCCTCTCCCAGCCGCCATTGATGATCTTCCTGGCGGTGATCGGGGTCCTACTGCTGCTCGCCGCCGTGCACGATCTCTACCTGCTCTGAACCGGAGCCCTCCGGGTGGCTGTCGGCGCCCTTGCGGCGGGCCCGGTACGCGGCCACGTGCAGCCGGTTCCCGCAGGTCCGGCTGTCGCAGTAGCGGCGCGAGCGGTTGCGTGAGAGGTCGACGAAGGCCCGTCGGCAGTCCGGGGCCTCGCAGCGGCGCAGCCGCTCCTGCTCTCCGGAGACCACGATGAAGGCCAGTGCCATGCCGCCGTCGGCCGCCAGGTGGTCGCCCACCGACGCCCCCGGGGCGAAGTAGTGCACGTGCCAGTCGTAGCCGTCGTGGTCGGTCAGCCGCGGGGTGGTGCCGGCCGTGGCCACCAGCTCGTTGATCAGCGCGGCCGCCGCGCGGGAGTTCGGTGCCGCGAAGACCTGCGCGAACTTGTCCCGTACCGTCCGGACCCCGGTGAGGTCGCGGGAGCCCAGTTCGCCGACGTCGCTGATCGCGTGTTCCTTGACGAAGCCGTGCAGCGCGGTGACGTCGGCCAGTCCGTCGGGCCGGTCCGGCTCGGCCGCGGTGTTGACCAGCGCGACGACGACGTCGAGCGCGCGACGGGTGTCGTGGGGGATCTGCACGGGGGGTCGCTCCCTGGAGGCCGGCCTGTCGGCGACGGGCCGCTGCCGCCGCCGTGGGGGCCGACTCTAGCGGTTGGCGTCAACAGGGCGCCCGGTCAGCACACCGGCGCCGCCCCCGCGGGTGGCTCCCGCGGGGACAGCGCCGGTCCTGCCGTATGGGGTTGTCCGTGCGGCACCGTCGCCCCGAGTCGGACGGTGCCGGGCGGCTGGGGGTCTGGCTCAGCTTTCGGCCAGGATGTGGGAGAGCTCCTTGTCGAGGTCGAAGTGCCGGTGCTCGGTCCCGGGCGGGACCGCCGCATCCGTGCGCTTCAGGAACGACTCGAGGGCTCGTGCGGGTGCTTCCAGCAGCGCTTCTCCCTCCGGTGAGCTCAGGGCGATGCAGACGACGCCCTGGCCGTGGCTGCGGGACGGCCAGACGCGGACGTCGCCGGTACCGGTAGGCCGGTGGAGGCCCTCGGCGAGGAGGTCGCGGGCGAACACCCATTCGACCGTCTCCTCGGCGCCGGTGTGGAAGGTGGCGTGCACGGCGTAGGGATCGGCCGTGTCATACCGCAGGCCCGCCGGAACAGGCAGGGAGGACTCGCTCGACACAACGAGGCGCAGGTGCAGCTCGCAGCTGACCGTGGTGTTCATAAGCGCCAGGGCCTTTCGCTCAGTGTGCGCTCGGGGATTCGCACGTCGGCGAAATCGACATGCCACCTACGGTGCCGTTGTAAACCCCTCTGACCGTTTTGCGGACCTCTGGGTCCCTCGGACGGCGGATCCAAACCGGCATTCACGTGTGCATCCGGCTCCGGTAGATTCGGCGCCATGAATACGGGGAGTGATCGCGGAATCAACGAATCCGCTACGGGTGGTATCGCCGACGAGGAGGCGCCGCACGTCTCGAAGGCGCCCGCCTTCATCAAGGCCAACCGCAGCCTGCACCTGAGCTGGCAGGTCGGCGTCTTCGTCGTCGGCCTGGTCGTCATCGGCGCCGGCGTCGCGATGCTCGTCCTGCCCGGACCGGGCTGGGTCGCGATCTTCGCCGGCCTGGCGATCTGGGCCACCGAGTTCGCGTGGGCCCACCTGGTCCTGCGCTGGACCAAGCGCAAGGTCACCGAGGCCGCGCAGAAGGCCCTCGACCCGAAGGTCAGGCGCCGCAACATCATCCTCACCAGCGTCGGCCTGGCCATCGCGGGCGCGCTGATCGGCGTCTACCTGTGGAAGTACGGCCTCACGCCGCCGTGGCACCTCAAGGACCAGTGATCGTCCGGGGGTGGTCCCGGGGGTGGTCAAGGAGCACCGCTGACATGCGGTAATGTTTGCGGTGTGCCCGGGCGATTAGCTCAGCGGGAGAGCACTTCGTTCACACCGAAGGGGTCACTGGTTCGATCCCAGTATCGCCCACCCGGAGCAGAGGCCCCGGAGATTCTCGAGAATCTCCGGGGCCTCCGCCGTTTCCCGGCGCCCGGCCCCTCAGCGGAGCCGGCCGAGGGCCGCGCGGAGCCTGCGGGCCTCCCGCAGCCGGCTCTCGTACGTCGCCCCCACCGCCAGCAGCAGCAGCCCCGCCAGCGCGGGCGGCACCCAGCGCGGCAGCAGACCCGCGACCTGCACCACGTACGGGGCCAGCTCGTGCACCGCCACCCCCGCCAGCACCACCGCGCCCAGCAGCAGCGGCGCCTGGAGCCGCCGGTGCGCCCCGGCCAGCGTCACCGCGAGCGCCCCCAGGCCCAGCAGCAGCGGCCGCGGCCAGTACGGGTCGCCCCAGACGGCCGCCAGGCTCGGCAGCAGCGTTGCCGCCAGCCCCGGCCCGTACGCGGCCCAGGACGAGGCCCGCGGGTCCCGGCGCCGGCGCACCAGGCCCACCGCCAGGGCGAGCGCCGTCACCGGCAGCGCGTACGCCTCCGGCACCGCCACCCCCGACGCCCCCAGCCGCACCCAGACCGCCGCCACGCCCAGCGGCCCCGCCGCCCGGCCCAGCCCCCGCCGGTCGGCCCGCAGCGCCCCCGCCGCGCAGACCGCCCCGCCCAGCCCCAGCGCCAGGGCCGACACCGGCGCGTCCCCGACCGTCAGGGCCAGGGCGAGCAGCCCCGCCCCCGCCGCCGCGACCTCCGCCGGCACGCGTACCGCGCCCAGCCGGGGCCCGAGGGCCACCACCGCCGCCGCGACGGCGAGCACCCCCACCCCCGTCCAGGCCGGCGCCACGCCCGCCGACGCGCCCAGCGCCACCACCGTCGCCGCCGCGTACCCGACGGCCCCCACCGCACCGGCGCCCCGCAGCGCCGCCCGGGCGCCCCCGTACGCCGCTCCCAGCGCGGCCGCGGTGCCCAGCGCCACGGACACCGCGACGGTGGCCGTACGGCCGTCCAGCGCCGCCAGGGACACCCCGAAGGCCCCCACCGCCGCGCACCCGCCGGCCGCCCACGCCACGGCCGGCTCCGCGGCCCGCAGGGCCACCGCCCCGGCCGCCACCACCAGCGCCAGCTGCGCCACGAGCACCGCCGCCACCGGCAGCCCCGCTCCCGCCGACGCCGCGAACAGCCCGGCCCACCCGCAGACCACCCCCACCGCCGGAGCCTCCCGCCCCGTCAGCCCCGGGGCGTCCCGCCGGGGACCGGTCCCGCCCGGGCTGCCGGTCGCGGCCTCCCGCTCCGGCAGTGCCGGGGCGTCCCGCCGGGGACCGGTCCCGCCCGGACCACCGGTCGTGGTCGCCTGCTCGGGCTGCCCCGGGGCGCCCCCCGATGGTCCGGCCCCGTGCAGGCCGCCCGCCGCGCCCGGCAGGGCCCCGGAGTTCCCGTGCGCGGCCGCGGAGGCGGCGGGTTCGGCCGGCCGGACGCGGGGGAGGAGGCCGAAGACCCCGGCCGCCAGCAGCAGGACCACCGCGAGCCCCGCCCCCGGCCCCTCCGCGCGCGGCCCCGCCGCGGCCCAGTCCCCGCCCGCCGACGCCGGCCGCGACACCAGCAGCCACAACACCGCCGGCAGCCCCGCCAGCGCGGCCAGGGCTGCCACCCCCGCCCCGGCCCGGGCCAGCCCCCGCCGCACCGGCTGCGGGAGCCGGCCCGCCCGTACCGCCGCCACCAGCGCGAGCCCCGCCGCCACCCGCACCGCCACCGGCCACCACACGGAACCCGACCCGGCCGGAACGAGCGCACCCACCGCCGCCACCGCCGCCAGACCTCCCGCGACCGCGGCCGCCGAAGCCCGCGGCTCCCGCCAGGCCACCGCCACGCCCAGCAGGGCCCCCGCAGCCAGCAGCAGCGCCGGGCCGGCCGCCCCGGGCTCCACCAGGGAACCCGCCAGCCCCGCCGCCATCGCCGACCCGCCCAGCGCCCCCGCGCACCCCCACGCGGCCACCCGCACCGCCCGCCGTGCCACCGCCACCGCCAGCACCGCGTCCAGCGCGGCCGTCGCCAGCAGCGCCCAGCCGGTCCCCGTCAGGTCGGCCCCCGCCGCGGCCGCCGCCAGCGGCAACGGCAGCTGCCCCGCACCCACCGCGGCGAGCGGCGCCGTCCGCAGCCCGCGCACCACCGCCCCGTGGCCCGCCCACAGCCCCGCCAGCGCCGCGGCCGCCCACGCCGCGAAGGCGGTGCCGCCGCCGTCCGGCAGGGCGACCGCGTGCAGCGCGTACGCGTCCAGCACCGTCAGCGCCAGCGCCACCCCCGCGACCGCCTCGGCCGTCGAACGCAGCCCCCGCCGCACCAGCGCCAGCGGCGCCGCCAGCGCCGCAGCCGTCACCACGCCCAGCACCGCGCCGCGCCCCCCGATGCCCAGGGAGCCCCAGCTCACCAGGGTGAAGGCCAGTGCGGCCACCGCCAGCAGGACCGCGCCCAGCACCAGCAGCACGTTCTGGGCACCCGGCTTCGCGGCGGCGGTACGAGGGGCCGGGGCGGCGGGAAGGCCGCCGGCCGGGGTGAACGGCGCGGCCGGCGGCCCGAAGGCACCCGCCGCCGTCCCCCAGGCCTGCGCACCCGCCGCCGTCCCCGCCGGCATCGGGCCCGACGGCCACAGCAGTCGCAGCAGCCAGTCCCGGCGGGCCAGCAAGTGCAGCCGCCGGGCGTCCAGTCGGGCCAGCTCGGCATCGATGAGCGCCAGCTCCCGGGCCGGCGGCAGAGGGGTGTCCATAGCCGGAGTGTGGCGCCCGTCACGCCGTCAGGACATGGGCGTGCGTACTCAGATCGCCCCTGAGTACGCAAACACCCCCCTCCGCATCCCGGCCTCCCCGTCCCGGGGGCCTTCGCGGGAAACCGCCCCGCGCCGGCGCGCGGCGGGCCAGACTGGGGCCATGGCCCGCTGGACGCACTACCGCTTCCGCAGCGTGTGGGACCTCGACGCCCCGCCCGCCCTCGTCTACGCCCTGCTGGAGGACCCCGGGCACTACCCCGGCTGGTGGCCCCAGGTCCGCCGGGTCACGCCGGCCGACGGGCACTCCGGGACCGCGGTGATCCGCTCCGTCCTGCCCTACGAGATCCGCGTCACCCTCACCGGCCTGCTCCGCGACCCCTCCCGGGGCGTCCTGGAAGTGGCGCTCGGCGGGGACCTCGACGGCTGGGCCCGGTGGACCGTACGCCCGCGCGGCGGGACCGCCGCCTGCCGCACCCGGGCCGTCTACGAGCAGGAGGCCGAGGTGCGGGCCCCGCTGCTGCGGCGGTTCTCGCTCGCCGGGCGGCCCGTACTGAGGCTCAACCACACGCTGATGATGCGCGCCGGGCGGCGCGGCCTCGCCGCCCGCCTGACCGCCCCGCCCGAAGCGGTTTGAACAGACCCCGGCGCTCTTGTATTGTTCAGTGCGTTCCCGGGCGATTAGCTCAGCGGGAGAGCACTTCGTTCACACCGAAGGGGTCACTGGTTCGATCCCAGTATCGCCCACCGGGACAGGCCGGTCCGTCTGCTGACGGACCGGCCTTCCGCATTCCACGGCCTTGTCAGGGCCCCGTACGCGCCGGGCAGCTCAGGCCGCCGCCGGGACCTCCGGCCGCAGCGGCCAGTGCGGATCCACCGTCTCCGGAGTGCCCTGCCGGGCGAACCACGCCTGGAGCCCGCGCGCCTGCGCCGCGTGCCACACCGCCTGGAGCTGGTGCAGCTCCGCCGGGGTCAGCCGCTCCAGCCGCGCCGCGAACCGGCGCCCCACCGCCCGTACGAGCTCCAGCGAGGCCATCGCGTCCGCCGAGGCGTCGTGTGCCCCCTCCAGCTCTATCCCGTAGTGCGCGCACAGGTCCGTCAGCGTCCGGCGGCCCTTGCGGTAGCGGTCGAGGTGCTTGTCCAGCACCCGCGGGTCCAGCACCGTCAACGGCCGGTCGTCCAGGTACCGGGCGAGCGTCGACGCCCGGTGCCGGCGCAACTCCCGGTCCAGCAGCGTCAGGTCGAACGGCGCGTTCATCACCACCACCGGCCGGCCCGCCAGCTGCTGCTCGCCCAGCGCACGGGCTATCTCCTCCACCACCGGAGCCGGCCAGCGGCCGTTCCGCTGGAGGTGCTCGTCGGTCAGGCCGTGCACTTCCGTGGCGCCCCGGGGCACCGGGATGCCGGGATTGACCAGCCAGCGTGTGGCGCGGACCCGGCCGCCCGCACACTCCTGCACGACGAGCGCGGCGGACACGATCCGGTCCTGCTCGACGTCCACCCCGGTGGTCTCCGTGTCGAAGGCGGCCAGAGGCCCCTCGTACCAGCGTGTCATGGCGAACTCCTCGTCCCCGATCGGCAGACGGGGCGTACCGGGCGCCACCGCCCCGGGACCTGCCGCCCCCGCCGATTCCGTGATACCCGGGCTGTTTGCCCCGTACGCCGTTTGCGCGCAGCCGGGTGCGGAGACAACACCCCTGGGGGGTCGTACACGTGACCGCCCGTCACCCCGCACCACCTCACCACCCACCACCACCCGCACGGCAGAGCCCGGAAGGCATGGGGAGCCGGCTATGGCGCTCGCGCAGCCCGAACCGGGCGGGGTGCTGGACGCGGACACCGGAGCGAGGACCGGTCCGCTGCGCGGCACACTCGCCACCACCGCCTGTATGGAGACCCTCCAAGTGGGATACCTGCACGCCGTCGCGGCCGCCGCCGGCTGCTCGCTGTCCCAGCCGTTCCCGGACAACGGCATCGACTGGCACGTCAGCCACGGTGCACCCGGACACACCGTCGACGACGAGGTCACCATCAAGGTGCAGTTGAAGGCGACCTACCAGGTCCCGCCGCGGCCCGCCGGTCCCACCTTCGGCTTCACCCTCGACAACGAGCACCTCGTGAAGCTCGCCCGCACCCCGGTCGCCGTGCACAAGATCCTCGTCGTGATGCTCGTGCCCCGGGAGCGGGAGCACTGGCTGAGCGCCGGGCACGACCGGCTCGACCTGCGGCACTGCTGCTACTGGACCAACCTCGCCGGCCACCCGGTGACCGGCCGGCGCCGGACCACCGTGCGGATCCCGACCACGCGGATCTTCGACGACCGGGCGCTGTGCGAGATCATGACCCGGGTCGGGTCGGGAGGGACACCCTGATGGACCGTCACCCACCGCGCCTCGCACCGCTCCCGCTGCCGCCCGTGCGGCCGGCCGTCCCCGGCGTCCCCGATCCCGCGCTGGTCGACCCCCAGGTCCTCGGCGCGCTGCTGCACCGGCACGGCTGGCTGCGGCGGGGCGGTGCGGCGGGCCGCTACGGGCGCTGGACCCCTCCGGGGCAGGGGGGCACCAGCCTGCTCGTCCCCGAGACCCGGACCTTCCCCGACTGCGCCGACCTGCTGGAGGAGGCCCTGACCGCCCTGTCGCGCAGCAGCCTGCCCTCGGCGCGCGAGGTGCTGTTCGGGCTGAGCGTGCCCGGCGACGAGATCCGGTGGGAGCGCGAGATCCCCGAGGCGCCGTACGGGTTCCGGGGCGGGGCCGCCTGGACCGCGCAGGAGCGGCTGCGCTCGGCGGCCCGCCGGCTGCTGCTGGCCGGCGCCCTCGCCGAGCGCGCCCGCGCCGGCTACTACGGGGCCCGCCACCGCGCCCAGGCCGAACGGGCCCTGGAGGGGGTCCTGGTGGGACCCGGCCCCGACGGGCGCCGGCTCGCCGCGTACGTACCGGTGGACGGCGGCCGGGGCCTGGTGACACGGCTGCACCACGCCCTGCACGCGGCCCGCGAGGCCGTGGACTACCAGCGGGCCACCGGCGGCATGGAGGCCTTCGACGCGGCCGTCGCCGCGGGCGTCAGCCGCGAGCTCGCCGACGCGCTGATCGCCCTCGTCCAGGGGTCCGAGGGCGCCCGGATGGCGCTGGCCTGGGCCCCCGCCGCCGGCGTCCCGGCCGGATGCGCGGCGCGGCCGGAGCCGGTGGAGTTCTCGCCCGGCGACCTGCCCGTGCTCCGCGAGGCCTCCGCCCGCTACACCCGGGCCGAGCCGGCCGTCCCCGTACGGCTCGCGGGGGCCGTGGTGCGGATGCGCCGGGCGGTCTCCGGCGGCGGGGGGACGGTCCGGCTGCGGGTGCTGGCCGGCGCGGAGGTCCCGTACGTACGGGCCGCGCTCGGGGAGGAGTCGTACCGGATCGCCGTCCACGCCCACCTGGCGGGACTCCCGGTCCGGATCAGCGGCCGGCTGTCGCGGCGGGGCGGCTTCCGCCGGCTGGCCGAGGCCTCGGACGTGGTGCCGGTCCCGCTGGACGAGGTGGAGCGGGACCGGCTGATGAAGTCCCTGGACGCGGCCTTCGACCCCGAGGACGTCCTGCCGTCCGACGACTGAGCGCGCCAATGGCCCTTACGGGCCGGGTCGCCGGCGTCCGCGGCCGGGCCCTCACCGCGGCCGTGAGGGGGGCGCCCCGCTCGACGGTGACCGGGATGCCGCCGCCGAGCCGCTCCGGGCGGGCCCCGAGGTCCTTCGAGGCGGCGCCCTCGGCCATGCCCGTCACCAGGATCCCGGAGGCGTCCGGCGCCGGGGAGAAGCTGGAGAGCGGGAACGCCGGGCGGCCCCGCCCGACGACAAGCCCTGGCGGGCCGTCCGGGCGGCGCACCGGGTCCCGGGCGCGGGGCGGGGGAGGAGCCGGCGGGCGGCGGGCTACGCGCCGCGCGTGAACGAGGCCATCCGCAGGCCGGGGACCGGGGAGAAGTCGGCGCCCCGGACGAAGCCCAGGCGCTCGTACAGGGCCACCGCCGGGGCGTTGTCCGCGCCCGTGGCCACCTCCACCGCCCGGTCCGGGAAGAGCTCCTCCAGCGCGTGCCGCAGCAGCAGCGAGGCCACGCCCCGGCGGAACCGGGCGGGGTCCACGCACAGCCGGTCGATGCCCACCGGGCCGCCCGCCGCCGTCACCTCCCAGGCCAGGAAGCCTTCGATGCCCCCGTCCGGCCCCACCGCCCCCAGCCAGCCCAGCGCCCGCCCCCGCATCTCCTCCAGGCCCTCGCCCAGCGCGGGGATCGCGTCGAAGCCGATCAGCTCCGCCTCCACGGCGTACGCGGCCAGCCCGATCCGGTGCACGGCGACGGCGGTCGCCTCGTCGGTCAGGTCCAGCGGACGGACACGGGGGCTCGGCATGCGGAGGGTCCCTTCGGGGGCGCGGCGGGCACGGCACGGCCACGCTACCCGCGCCTCCAGCGGCCCGCGCCGGCATTTCCGCACCTCCCCGGCCGCCCCGGCGGGGAACACCGGGGCGGCCGGGAACAACCGTTTAGCGGCGCGGCCGCTCGGCTCGGTACGATTCACACGCGCCGGAAACCAGCGGCGCGATCCCCGCCCGGCTGCCGCCGGGAAGGGCCCCCAGACTTCAGGAGAAACCGGTGTCAGACGTCCGTGTGATCATCCAACGCGATTCCGAGCGGGACGAGCGCGTGGTGGCCACGGGCACTACGGCGGCCGAGCTGTTCGCCGCCGAGCGCACCGTCATCGCCGCGCGCGTCGCGGGCGAGCTGAAGGACCTCTCCTGCGAGGTCCGCGACGGCGAGACCGTCGAGCCGGTGGAGATCTCCTCCGAGGACGGCCTGAACATCCTGCGCCACTCGACCGCGCACGTCATGGCGCAGGCCGTGCAGGAGCTCTTCCCCGAGGCCAAGCTGGGCATCGGCCCGCCGGTCCGCGACGGCTTCTACTACGACTTCGACGTCGCCAGGCCCTTCACCCCCGATGATCTGAAGACCATCGAGAAGAAGATGCAGGAGATCCAGAAGCGGGGCCAGAAGTTCGCCCGCCGCGTGGTCTCCGACGAGGCGGCCCGCGAGGAGCTCGCCGACGAGCCCTACAAGCTGGAGCTCATCGGCATCAAGGGCTCCGCGTCCTCCGACGACGGCGCGGACGTCGAGGTGGGCGGCGGCGAGCTGACCATCTACGACAACCTGGACGCCAAGACCGGCGAGCTGTGCTGGAAGGACCTCTGCCGCGGTCCCCACCTGCCCACCACCCGCAACATCCCGGCGTTCAAGCTGATGCGCAACGCGGCCGCCTACTGGCGCGGCAGCGAGAAGAACCCGATGCTCCAGCGCATCTACGGCACCGCGTGGCCGTCGAAGGAGGAGCTGAAGGCCCACCTCGACTTCCTCGCCGAGGCCGAGAAGCGCGATCACCGCAAGCTCGGCAACGAGCTCGACCTCTTCTCCGTCCCGGACGAGATCGGCTCCGGCCTCGCCGTCTTCCACCCGCGCGGCGGCATCATCCGCCGGACCATGGAGGACTACTCGCGCCGCCGGCACGAGGAGGAGGGCTACGAGTTCGTCTACTCCCCGCACGCCACCAAGGGCGCCCTCTTCGAGAAGAGTGGCCACCTGGACTGGTACGCGGAGGGCATGTACCCCCCCATGCAGCTCGACGGTGGTACGGACTACTACCTCAAGCCCATGAACTGCCCGATGCACAACCTGATCTTCGACGCGCGCGGGCGCTCCTACCGTGAGCTGCCGCTGCGCCTGTTCGAGTTCGGCACCGTGTACCGGTACGAGAAGTCCGGTGTGGTCCACGGCCTGACCCGGGCCCGCGGCTTCACCCAGGACGACGCGCACATCTACTGCACCCGTGAGCAGATGGCCGAGGAGCTCGACCGCACCCTCACCTTCGTGCTGAACCTGCTGCGCGACTACGGTCTGACCGACTTCTACCTGGAGCTGTCCACCAAGGACCCGGAGAAGTTCGTCGGCTCGGACGAGGTCTGGGAGGAGGCCACCGCGGTCCTCCAGCAGGTCGCCGAGAAGCAGGGCCTCCCGCTGACCCCCGACCCGGGCGGCGCGGCGTTCTACGGCCCGAAGATCTCCGTGCAGGCGCGCGACGCCATCGGCCGCACCTGGCAGATGTCGACCGTCCAGCTCGACTTCAACCTGCCGGAGCGCTTCGACCTGGAGTACACCGCGGCCGACGGCTCCCGCCAGCGTCCGGTCATGATCCACCGCGCGCTGTTCGGCTCGATCGAGCGGTTCTTCGCGGTGCTCCTGGAACACTACGCGGGCGCCATGCCGCCGTGGCTGGCCCCGGTCCAGGCGGTCGGCATCCCGATCGGCGACGGGCACGTCGAGTACCTCCAGGAGTTCGCCGCCGCGGCGAAGAAGCTGGGCCTGCGGGTCGAGGTGGACGCCTCCTCCGACCGGATGCAGAAGAAGATCCGCAACCACCAGAAGCTCAAGGTCCCGTTCATGATCATCGTCGGTGACGAGGACATGGCCGCGGGCACCGTCTCCTTCCGCTACCGCGACGGTTCGCAGGAGAACGGCATCCCCAAGGACGAGGCGCTGGCGAAGCTGGCCAAGGTCGTCGCCGACCGCGTCCAGGTCTGACGCACGGCACGGGGCCCCCGGAAAGTGATCACTTTCCGGGGGCCTTCCTCGTCGGTCCGGGCGAGGTCATATGCTGCGTCCTATGACGACTGAGCCGGAGCAGCAGATCGGTGTGGGTACGCAGGACGCGTTCCAGCGTCTGTGGACGCCCCACCGGATGGCCTACATCCAGGGCGAGAACAAGCCGACCGGCCCGGAGGCCGGGGACGGCTGTCCCTTCTGCGGGATTCCGGAGATGTCCGACGAGGAAGGCCTGGTCGTGGCGCGGGGCAAGCACGTCTACGCCGTGCTCAACCTGTACCCGTACAACGGCGGCCACCTCATGGTCGTCCCGTACCGCCACGTCGCGGACTACACCGAGCTCGACGGCCCCGAGACGGCGGAGCTGGCGGACCTGACCAAGCGGGCCATGGTCGCGCTGCGCAAGGCGTCCGGGGCGCACGGCTTCAACATCGGCATGAACCAGGGCGGCGCCGCCGGCGCCGGGATCGCCGCGCACCTGCACCAGCACGTCGTGCCCCGCTGGGGCGGGGACACGAACTTCATGCCGGTCGTCGGGCACACCAAGGTGCTGCCGCAACTCCTCGCGGACACCCGCCAGATGCTCGCCGACGCCTGGCCGAACGACTAGCCGTCGCGGCGACCGGAACGCCGCGCCGCCGGGACCGCCTCCGCGTCGAACCCGGCGAGGCCCAGCGGCGGCCCCGGCGGGGGGCGGCGCAGGGCCGTGCGGATCTTCTCGTTGACCTCCGCCAGGACCGCCCGGGCCCGCTGCGCGTTCGGGGCCGCCAGGGCGGCCGCGTAGGCGTCAGCCCGCCCGGGCCGCCCCCTATGCCTCGTAGACGTCGGCCTTGCGCGGGGCCGGCTCCTGGATCAGGCCGTTCATGATCGAGGAGCGGTTGGTGAAGGCCGAGGTGTCCACGCCGTTCTCGTCCAGCACCTTGAAGGCCGCCGCGTGCACCGCGCGCAGCACCGGGGCCACCGTGCGCAGGGCGTCGTCCGCCATGAAGCGGTGGCGCCACATGGAGCCCGCCCAGACGTGCCGCAGGCCGAAGGGCTCGGGCAGCACCAGCTTGCCGCCGAAGTGGTCCAGCAGTGGCGGGTACCAGGTGAGGGGGGCCCGTACGGCCAGCCGGACCACCTCGCTCGCGTCCACCAGCGGCAGCGGGCGTTCCACCGTCTCCCAGAACCTGATGGACTTGGGGACCTCGACCACCGGCGGCTTGGACTTGGTGGTGAACAGGCCGTGCACGGGGCCGAGGGCATGCGCGGTGACGTCCACGCGCAGGGTCTTGTAGAGCACGGTGACGGTGACCAGCATCGTGATGACGAGCTGGCCGTCCCACAGGGGCCACTGGACGCCCAGGTAGTGCCGGTTGCCGGCGCTGAACTGCTGCTCGTTGCAGATCCGGGTGATCTCGTGCGGCTTGACCAGGAAGGTGTCCACGTCCTCGCCGCCGGGCCGCGCCACCTCGGCGGCGCCCTCGCCGACGGGGGTGACGATCCAGTGCTGGATCGACGCGGGCGGGAAACCGCCGGTGTGCAGAGGGCCGCGCTCCAGCTTGCGCAGCTGGGTGTCGATCGCGCGTATGACGTCCCAGCTGCGGAACGGGTGGATCTCGTGGCCCTCGGTCTTCGGGGTCAGCTCCTCGGCCATCTGCCAGCTGCCCCAGCGGGTGCCCATGCCGAGGATGCCCTTGGGGCCGGCGTAGAAGACGGAGTTGCTGCGGTTCTCGGCGGTGAGTTTGGCCAGCTGGTGGCGCAGGTCCTCGCGGGCCTTCTCGTCGGGGTTGCCGGGGACCGCCTCCGGGATCTTGGCGGTGACCGCGCCCCCGCCGCCGAGCAGGCCGTCCCAGCGGGAGCGCAGGTCGGCGGCGGTCCTCTCGCAGATCCGGCGGGCCGCGTACCAGCCGAGGACCGGGGCGACGATGGCGCCGAGCAGGTAGAGCTCCAGCAGGCCGCTGCCCGGCTGGCGGTAGGCCACGCGATAGAGCAGGGCGGCTGCCACGAGGGCGACGCCCACCAGCAGGGCGGTGCCGATCCAGCTGTTCTTCTTGCCCTCGCCCTTGGCCAGGGTCTTGCGCAGCTGGAAGAGGCCCAGCCACATCAGCAGGCCGGGCAGGAAGGCCACCCCGCAGACCAGCATGATCAGGCGCAGCCGGCGGTCGCGTTCCTTGCGGATGCGGGAGGCCGCCAGGCAGTGCTCGACGACGGTCTGGGGGTCGGCGCCGAAGGACTGGATGAGGGGCTTGCGGCCCGCGCCGAGGGTGCGGGCCTCGACGGCGCGGCAGAAGGCCTCGCCGAGGTTGGGTTCGAAGAGGGAGATCTTCGGGGCCTTGACCGAGGCCGGGTGGTTCTCGCTGTTGGCCCCGAGTATGTCCTTCAGCCTGGTGTCCCCGCCGCCGTCGCGGTACGCGGCGGACGCGAGCGCGTTGGTCGCCGCGGTCTGGCCGCCGCCCCCCTGCAGAGGAATCTGTGCCCCGGGCCTGAAGTCGAAACCGTCGTCCGCCACCGCTGCCCCCATCGCCGTGCCACTGTGCTCTTTGCCGGTCGTGCTCGTCGTGCCCGTCGCTGTCGTGCCCGTCGCTGTCGTGCCCGTCGTGCCCGTTGCGCTCCGTCGTGGTCCGTTGTGCTCTGCGTCGCGCCCGAAGAGCCTAACGGTGTGTTCCGCCCCATGGTCATGGGACAGGGAAATACCGCCCACCGCAAGCGGGTTGGGTGGGCGGTGGCCGGAGCGCCGGGTGGGCACTATGTCAACGGGCTTCCCTTTTCCGCCTGTTCGCGAACCTTGTCCGCCAGGTGTGGGGGCATCGGCTCGTGCCGGGCGTAGGCGCGGGCGAACCGGCCCGTGCCGTGGGACACGGAGCGCAGGTCCACGACGTAGCGGCCGATCTCGATCTCGGGGACCTCGGCGCGCACCCGGGTCCGGCCCGGTTCGGCCTGTTCGGTGCCGACGACGCGGCCGCGGCGGCCGGCCAGGTCGCTCATGACGGGGCCGACGTACTCGTCGGGGACGACGACGTCGAGTTCGGCGACGGGTTCCAGCAGGTGGATCGGGCTCTCCGCGGCGGCCTCGCGCAGGGCGAGGGCGCCCGCCGTCTGGAAGGCGGCGTCGGAGGAGTCCACCGAGTGGGCCTTGCCGTCGCGCAGGGTGATCCGTACGTCGACCAGCGGGTAGCCGGCCGCGACGCCGCGGGCGGCCTGGGCCCGTACGCCCTTCTCCACCGAGGGGATGAACTGGCGGGGCACCGCGCCGCCGACCACCTTGTCGACGAACTCGATGCCGCTGCCGGGCGGGAGCGGCTCCACCTCGATCTCGCAGATGGCGTACTGGCCGTGCCCGCCCGACTGCTTGACGTGCCGGCCGCGCCCGGCGGCCCTGGCGCCGAAGGTCTCGCGCAGGCTGACCTTGTGGGGGACCGGGTCGACCTGGACCCCGAAGCGGGTGCGCAGCCGTTCCAGGGCGAGGTCCTGGTGGGCTTCGCCGAGGCACCACAGGACGAGCTGGTGGGTGTGCGGGTTCTGCTCCAGGCGCATGGTGGGGTCCTCGGCGACGAGCCGGGCCAGGCCCTGGGAGAGCTTGTCCTCGTCGGCCTTGCTGTGGGCCTCGATGGCGAGGGGGAGCAGCGGCTCGGGCATCGCCCAGGGCTCCAGCAGGAGCGGGGCGTCCTTGGCGGAGAGGGTGTCGCCGGTCTCGGCGCGGGTGAGCTTGGCCACGCAGGCGAGGTCGCCGGCGATGCAGGTGCCGAGGGCGCGCTGCTGTTTGCCGAAGGGGGAGGTGAGGGTGCCGATGCGCTCGTCGACATCGTGGTCCTCGTGGCCGCGGTCCTCCAGGCCGTGCCCGGAGACGTGGACGGTCTCCTCGGGGCGCAGGGTGCCGGAGAAGACGCGGACGAGGGAGACGCGGCCGACGTAGGGGTCGGAGGAGGTCTTGACGACCTCGGCGAGGAGCGGGCCGGAGGGGTCGCAGGTGACGTCCGGGCGCGGGCTGCCGTCGGGGGCGGTGACCGCGAGGGGCGCGCGTTCGGCCGGGCTGGGGAAGCCGCCGGTGATCAGTTCGAGTAGTTCCACCGTGCCCAGGCCCTGGCGGGCCCCGTCGGCGGCGGGGGCGGCCATCAGGACGGGGTGGAAGGTACCGCGCGCGACGGCCCGCTCCAGGTCCTCGACGAGGGTCTTGACGTCGATGTCCTCGCCGCCGAGGTAGCGGTCCATGAGGGTCTCGTCCTCGCTCTCGGCGATGATTCCCTCGATGAGGCGGGAGCGGGCGCCGTCGATGAGGGCGAGCTCGTCGGGGTCCGGGTCGCGTTCGGCCCGTTCGCCGGAGGTGTAGTCGTGGACGCGCCGGGAGAGCAGGCCGAGCAGGCCGGTGACGGGGGCGTGGCCGTCGGGCCCGGCGGCCCCGAGCAGGGGGAGGTAGAGGGGGATGACGGCGTCGGGGTCGTCGGCGCCGAAGATCTCGCCGCACACGGAGGCCGTCTGCGAGTAATCGGAGCGGGCTGCCTCCAAATGGGTGACGACGATGGCGCGCGGCATGCCGACGGCCTCGCATTCGTCCCAGACCATCCGCGTCGCCCCGTCGATGCCGTCGGCGGCCGAGACGACGAAGAGGGCCGCGTCCGCGGCGCGCAGGCCGGCCCGCAGTTCCCCGACGAAGTCGGCGTATCCGGGGGTGTCCAGAATGTTGATCTTGATTCCGGCCCATTCGACGGGGACCAGGGAGAGCTGGACGGAGCGCTGGCGGCGCTGCTCGATCTCGTCGTAGTCCGAGACCGTGCCCCCGTCCTCGACCCGTCCGGCGCGGTTCACGGCCCCCGCGGTCAGGGCCAGGGCCTCGACCAGGGTGGTCTTGCCGGCGCCGCTGTGGCCGACCAGCACGACGTTGCGCAGGGCGTCGGGGCGGTCGGCCGTCAGTGCCCTGCCGGCGGCCCCGGCTTGGTGTGATGTGGGTCCCATGATGCTCGTGCCTCCCGGTGTCGCGGTGAAGGAGGGTGATCGGGGTTCTTCGAGCTTTGCACCGGCGTCACACTGCGTCCATACGTCGTACCGGTCACGGACGGCGGTGTGAAGGGGGCCCGGCGAGGGGATGGCCGAAGGACTGCGCAGGGCGAACCGGAGGGTGCGGGGCGCCCCGCACCCGGGGTGCTGGCTACGATGGGCCAGCCGGTGGCCGTGGTGGCCGCGCGGCCCAGCGACCCTCTGGGAAGGCCATGCTGAACAAGTACGCGCGTGCGTTCTTCACGCGTGTTCTCACGCCGTTCGCCGCATTTCTCCTCCGCCGGGGGGTGAGCCCCGACGCGGTCACGCTGATCGGAACCGCCGGTGTGGTGGCCGGGGCGCTGGTCTTCTTCCCCCGGGGCGAGTTCTTCTGGGGCACGATCACCATCACCCTGTTCGTCTTCTCCGACCTGGTGGACGGGAACATGGCCCGCCAGGCCGGGGTCTCCAGCCGCTGGGGCGCGTTCCTCGACTCCACCCTCGACCGGGTGGCCGACGCGGCGATCTTCGGCGGCCTGGCGCTCTGGTACGCGGGCTCCGGCAACGACAACGCGCTGTGCGCGGTGGCGATCTTCTGCCTGGCCAGCGGCCAGGTGGTCTCGTACACCAAGGCCCGCGGCGAGGCGATCGGGCTGCCGGTCGCCGTCAACGGGCTCGTCGAGCGCGCCGAACGCCTGGTGATCACCCTCGTCGCGGCGGGCCTGTCCGGGCTCCAGATCTTCGGGGTGCCCTCGTGGATCGGCGTGCTGCTGCCCTTCGCCCTGTGGGCGGTGGCGGCCGGCTCGCTCGTCACCCTGGTCCAGCGGGTGGTCACGGTGCGCCGCGAGGCCGCCGAGGCCGACGCGGCGGCCCCCGCCGAGGGCGGCGCGCTCTGATGGGCAACGGCAGGGACAGACTGGTCGACGGGCTCTACGGACTCGGCTGGGCGGGCGTCAAGAAGCTCCCCGAGCCGGCGGCCGCGGCCCTCGGACGCAGGATCGCCGACACGGTCTGGAAGCGGCGCGGCAAGAGCGTGCTGCGCCTGGAGTCCAACCTGGCCCGGGTGGTGCCCGACGCCGGCCCCGAGCGGCTGCGCGCGCTGTCGCAGGCGGGCATGCGCTCGTACATGCGCTACTGGATGGAGTCCTTCCGGCTGCCCGCCATGGACCCGCAGCGCTTCGGCACGGACGTCACCATGAAGGACGAGCACATCCTGCGCGAGGCCCTCGCCTCCGGCCGCGGGGTGATCGTGGCCCTGCCGCACCTGGCCAACTGGGACCTGGCCGGAGCCTGGGTCACCGGCCACGTCGGCGTCCCCTTCACCACCGTCGCCGAGCGGCTCAAGCCCGAGTCCCTCTACGACCGCTTCGTCGCCTACCGGCAGAGTCTGGGCATGGAGGTCCTGCCGCACAGCGGCGGGGCCGCCTTCGGCACCCTCGCGCGCCGGCTGCGCGCCGGCGGGATGATCTGCCTGGTCGCCGACCGGGACCTCTCGGCCTCCGGTGTCGAGGTGGACTTCTTCGGTGCCACCGCCCGGATGCCCGCCGGGCCCGCGCTGCTGGCGCAGCAGACCGGTGCGGTCCTGCTGCCGGCCACCCTGCACTACGGCGACGCCCCGAAGATGTACGGCCGGATCCACCCCGAGGTGGAGGTGCCCGGGACCGGGACGCGGACCGAGAGGACCGCCGCGATGACCCAGGCGCTGGCCGACGCCTTCGCGTCGGGGATCGCCGAGCACCCGGAGGACTGGCACATGCTCCAGCGCCTGTGGCTCGACGACCTGGAGGAGCGCGCGTAGTGAAGATCGGCATCGTCTGCCCGTACTCCTGGGACGTTCCGGGCGGCGTCCAGTTCCACATCCGCGACCTGGCGGAACACCTGATCCGGCTGGGCCACGAGGTGTCCGTTCTGGCCCCCGCGGACGACGAGACCCCGCTGCCCCCCTACGTGGTCTCGGCGGGGCGGGCCGTGCCGGTGCCCTACAACGGGTCCGTCGCCCGGCTGAACTTCGGCTTCCTGTCGGCCGCCCGCGTACGGCGCTGGCTGCACGAGGGTGTCTTCGACGTCATCCACATCCACGAGCCGGCCTCCCCCTCCCTCGGGCTGCTGTCCTGCTGGGCGGCGCAGGGGCCGATCGTGGCCACGTTCCACACCTCCAACCCCCGCTCCCGGGCGATGATCGCGGCGTACCCGATCCTCCAGCCCGCGCTGGAGAAGATCAGCGCCCGGATCGCGGTCAGCGAGTACGCCCGGCGCACCCTGGTCGAGCACCTCGGCGGGGACGCCGTGGTCATCCCCAACGGCGTCGACGTCGACTTCTTCGCCAAGGCCGACCCGAAGCCCGAGTGGGGCGGCACGACCCTGGGCTTCATCGGCCGCATCGACGAGCCCCGCAAGGGGCTGCCGGTGCTCATGGCCGCCTTCCCGCGCATCGTCCGCGAGTGCCCGGACGTACGGCTGCTGGTGGCGGGCCGCGGCGACGAGGAGGAGGCCGTGGCCTCGCTGCCGGCCGAGCTGCGCTCCCGTGTGGAGTTCCTCGGCATGGTCTCCGACGAGGACAAGGCCCGCCTGCTGCGCAGCGTCGACGTCTACGTCGCCCCCAACACCGGCGGCGAGAGCTTCGGGATCATCCTGGTCGAGGCCCTGTCCGCGGGGGCGGCCGTCCTCGCGTCCGACCTCGACGCCTTCGCCCAGGTGCTGGACCAGGGCGCGGCGGGGGAGCTGTTCGCCAACGAGGACGCCGACTCCCTGGCGGCCGCGGCGATCGCCCTGCTGCGGGACCCGGACCGGCGCGCGGAACTGAGCGCCCGCGGCTCGGCGCACGTGCGCCGCTTCGACTGGTCGACGGTCGGCGCGGACATCCTGGCCGTCTACGAGACGGTGACCGACGGCGCGGCCGCGGTGGCCGCCGACGAACGCGTCCCCCTCCGCACCCGCCTCGGCTTCTCGCGGGAGGGATAGGCCCCGGGCGGCCCGTTCCCGCTCCTCGGGGCGGGCGGGCGGCGGCCCGTAGCGGGTAGTGTCGCCGCCCGTGATCGAAAACCTTGTCTGGATCGCGGTGGCGCTCGGCGCCGTCGGGGTCTACCTCAGCTGGACCGCCGGGCGGCTGGACCGGCTGCACACCCGGATGGACGCCGCCCGGGCCGCCCTGGACGCGCAGCTCGTGCGGCGCGCCTCCGTCGTCGCGGAGGTGGCCACCTCCGGGGCGCTCGACCCAGCCTCCTCGCTCGTGCTGTACGAGGCCGCGCACGCCGCCCGGCAGGCCGAGGAGGAGAACCGGGAGGTCGCCGAGAGCGAGCTCAGCCAGGCGCTGCGCGCGGTGTTCGCCGACGCCGACCAGGTGGAGGTGCTCAAGGCCGCCCCCGGGGGCGAGGCCGCCGCCGAGGAGCTGGCCGCGGCGGTGCGCCGGGTGCCGATGGCCCGGCGCTTCCTCAACGACGCCGTACGGGCCGCCCGGGCGCTGCACACGCACCGCAAGGTCCGGTGGTTCCGGCTGGCCGGGCACGCGCCGTTCCCGCTGGCCTTCGAGATGGACGACGAGCCCCCGGCCGACCTCGCGGACCGCCCCGCGTAGCCGCCGGGGAGGGCCGGGGCACTGGGCCGAACGGGTCCACCAGGGCCGCCGGGGACAAATGAAGGGGCCACCGGCTCCATATTGGCCCTTGTAGTGGACTGGTCGGTGGGGTTTTCTCTGCCCAGTAGTACCCGTCTCCCTTTTCGAGTTCCTTTCGAGTGAGGTCACCCCGTGAGCACGCTTCCCACCTCCCCCCAGTCCGCTGAGTCGGCCATCGGCACGTCCCGCGTCAAGCGCGGCATGGCCGAGCAGCTCAAGGGCGGCGTGATCATGGACGTGGTCAACGCCGAGCAGGCGAAGATCGCCGAGGACGCCGGCGCCGTGGCCGTCATGGCCCTGGAGCGGGTTCCGGCCGACATCCGCAAGGACGGCGGCGTGGCCCGGATGTCGGACCCGAACATGATCGAGGAGATCATCGAGGCCGTCTCCATCCCGGTCATGGCCAAGTCCCGCATCGGCCACTTCGTCGAGGCCCAGGTGCTCCAGTCCCTCGGCGTCGACTACATCGACGAGTCCGAGGTCCTGACCCCGGCCGACGAGATCAACCACTCCGACAAGTGGGCCTTCACCACCCCCTTCGTCTGCGGCGCCACCAACCTGGGCGAGGCCCTGCGCCGCATCGCCGAGGGCGCGGCCATGATCCGCTCCAAGGGCGAGGCCGGCACCGGCAACGTCGTCGAGGCCGTCCGCCACCTGCGCCAGATCAAGAACGAGATCGCCCGGCTGCGCGGTTACGACAACAACGAGCTGTACGCCGCCGCCAAGGAGCTGCGCGCCCCGTACGAGCTCGTCAAGGAGGTCGCCGAGCTCGGCAAGCTCCCCGTCGTCCTGTTCTCCGCCGGTGGCGTCGCCACCCCGGCCGACGCCGCGCTGATGCGCCAGCTCGGCGCCGAGGGCGTCTTCGTCGGCTCCGGCATCTTCAAGTCCGGCGACCCTGCCAAGCGTGCCGCCGCCATCGTGAAGGCCACCACCTTCTTCGACGACCCGAAGGTCATCGCGGACGCGTCCCGCAACCTGGGCGAGGCCATGGTCGGCATCAACTGCGACACCCTCCCCGAGGCCGAGCGCTACGCCAACCGCGGCTGGTAGGGCACCCCACGATGAGCAACCCCCCCGTGATCGGTGTCCTGGCCCTCCAGGGCGACGTACGGGAGCACCTGATCGCCCTGGCCGCGGCGGACGCCGTGGCCAGGCCGGTCCGGCGTCCCGAGGAGCTCGCCGAGGTCGACGCCCTGGTCATCCCCGGCGGCGAGTCCACGACCATGTCGAAGCTCGCCGTCCTGTTCGGCATGCTGGAGCCGCTGCGCGAGCGCGTGCGCGCCGGGATGCCGGTCTACGGCACCTGCGCCGGCATGATCATGCTCGCCGACAAGCTCCTGGACGGCCGTGACGACCAGGAGACGCTCGGCGGCATCGACATGATCGTCCGCCGCAACGCCTTCGGCCGGCAGAACGAGTCCTTCGAGGCGCAGATCGACTTCAGCGGCATAGAGGGCGGCCCCGTCGAGGGCGTCTTCATCCGCGCCCCGTGGGTCGAGTCGGTCGGTGCCTCCGCCGAGGTCCTCGCCACGTACGACGGCCACACGGTCGCCGTGCGGCAGGGAAACGTCCTCGCCACCTCGTTCCACCCCGAGCTGACCGGCGACGACCGCGTCCACGCGTACTTCGTCGACATGGTGCGCGCGGTGCTGTAATCAGGTCCCGGTAGGATCTGAGATGAACACTGTTGGTTACGCGAAGGAGACAGGCGGATGTCCGGCCACTCTAAATGGGCTACGACGAAGCACAAGAAGGCCGTGATCGATGCCAAGCGCGGCAAGCTCTTCGCGAAGCTGATCAAGAACATCGAGGTCGCGGCCCGTATGGGCGGCGCCGACATCGAGGGCAACCCGACGCTGTTCGACGCCGTCCAGAAGGCGAAGAAGCAGTCGGTCCCGAACAAGAACATCGACTCCGCGGTCAAGCGCGGCGGCGGCCTCGAGGCCGGCGGCGCCGACTACGAGACGATCATGTACGAGGGCTACGGCCCGAACGGTGTCGCGGTGCTCATCGAGTGCCTCACCGACAACCGCAACCGCGCCGCCTCCGACGTCCGCGTCGCCATGACCCGCAACGGCGGCTCCATGGCCGACCCGGGCTCGGTCTCGTACCTGTTCAACCGCAAGGGCGTCATCCTGCTGCCCAAGGCCGAGCTCTCCGAGGACGACGTCCTCGGCGCCGTCCTGGACGCCGGTGCCGAAGAAGTCAACGACAACGGCGACACCTGGGAGATCATCAGCGAGGCCACCGACCTGGTCGCGGTCCGCACCGCGCTCCAGGAGGCCGGCATCGACTACGACTCCGCCGACTCCAGCTTCGTCCCGACCATGCAGGTCGAGCTCGACGAAGAGGGCGCGCGCAAGATCTTCAAGCTGATCGACGCGCTCGAGGACAGCGACGACGTCCAGAACGTCTTCGCCAACTTCGACGTCTCGGACGAGGTCATGGAGAAGGTCGACGCCTAGTCCCCCTTCGGGGTGGCTCGATCGACGGCTGCTGTTCCGACGGGCCGACAGGACACACCCTGTCGGCCCGTCGGCGTTGTCAGTGGTGCGGGATAGCCTGCACGCACTGGCGATCGAAGAGGGAGGGGCGCGGTGCGCGTACTGGGCGTGGACCCGGGGCTGACGCGGTGCGGTGTCGGCGTGGTCGAAGGGGTCGCGGGACGGCCCCTGACCATGATCGGCGTCGGGGTCGTGCGCACGCCCGCCGACGCCGAGCTGGGGCACCGGCTCGTGGCCATCGAGCGCGGCATCGAGGAGTGGCTCGACGCGCACCGTCCGGAACTCGTCGCAGTGGAGCGGGTCTTCAGCCAGCACAACGTCCGCACCGTGATGGGCACCGCCCAGGCCAGTGCCGTCGCCATGCTCTGCGCGGCGCGCCGCGGGATACCCGTCGCCCTGCACACCCCCAGTGAGGTCAAGGCCGCCGTCACCGGCAGCGGCCGCGCCGACAAGGCGCAGGTCGGGGCCATGGTGACCCGGCTGCTGCGGCTCGCCGAACCGCCCAGGCCGGCCGACGCCGCCGACGCGCTGGCCCTCGCCATCTGCCACATCTGGCGGTCCCCCGCCCAGAACCGCCTCCAGCAGGCGGCAGCCCTGCACGCCTCCGCCTTGAAAGGCCGTACGAGATGATCGCCTTCGTCAGCGGACCGGTCGCCGCGCTCACCCCCACCCTGGCCGTGATCGAGGTCGGGGGAGTGGGGATGGCCGTGCAGTGCACCCCGAACACCATCGCGGGCCTGCGCACCGGCGAGCCGGCCCGGCTGGCCACCTCCCTGGTGGTCCGGGAGGACTCCCTGACCCTGTACGGCTTCGCGGACGACGACGAGCGCCAGGTCTTCGAGCTGCTCCAGACCGCCAGCGGCGTGGGGCCCAGGCTGGCCCAGGCCATGCTCGGCGTGCACAGCCCGGACGCGCTGCGCCTGGCCGTCGAGTCGGGCGACGAGAAGGCGCTGACGGCCGTGCCCGGGATCGGGAAGAAGGGCGCGCAGAAGCTCCTGCTGGAGCTGAAGGGCAAGCTGGGGGCGGCCCCCGTGGTCGGCGCGCAGCGGGCCCCCGCGGCCTCCGGGCCCGCCGCCTGGACGGAGCAGCTCACGGCGGCCCTCATCGGCCTCGGCTACGCCTCCCGCGAGGCGGAGGACGCCGTTGACGCGGTGACCCCGCAGGCGGAGGCGGCCATCGCCGCCGGGGGCTCCGCGCCCGTCCCCCAGCTCCTGCGGGCGGCCCTGCAGACCCTGAACCGCACCCGCTGACCGCTCCCCGGTCGACCGCAGCCACCGCACCCGGTACGAACGAGAAGGCAGACCGAACATCGTGACCTGGGACGACGAGACCGACACCCCCGAGCCCGATCGGCTGGTCGCCGCCGCGGCCGACGGCGAGGACACCGCTGTCGAGGCGGCCCTGCGCCCCAAGGACCTCGGCGAGTTCGTCGGCCAGGAGAAGGTCCGCCAGCAGCTCGACCTCGTCCTGAAGGCGGCCCGCCAGCGCGGCGCCACCGCCGACCACGTCCTGCTCTCGGGCGCGCCCGGCCTCGGCAAGACCACCCTCTCCATGATCATCGCGGCGGAGATGGGCGCGCCCATCCGGATCACCTCCGGCCCCGCGATCCAGCACGCCGGCGACCTCGCCGCCATCCTCTCCTCCCTCCAGGAGGGCGAGGTCCTCTTCCTCGACGAGATCCACCGCATGTCCCGGCCCGCCGAGGAGATGCTGTACATGGCCATGGAGGACTTCCGCGTCGACGTGATCGTCGGCAAGGGGCCCGGCGCGACCGCCATCCCGCTGGAACTGCCGCCGTTCACCCTCGTCGGCGCCACCACCCGGGCCGGCCTGCTGCCGCCGCCGCTGCGCGACCGCTTCGGGTTCACCGGCCACATGGAGTTCTACGCGCCCGAGGAGCTCCAGCGCGTGGTCCACCGCTCCGCCCGCCTCCTCGACGTGGAGATCGACACCGCCGGAGCCGCCGAGATCGCCGGCCGCTCCCGCGGCACCCCGCGCATCGCCAACCGCCTGCTGCGCCGCGTCCGCGACTACGCCCAGGTCAAGGCCGACGGGGCGATCACCCGCGAGGTGGCCGCGACGGCCCTCCAGGTCTACGAGGTGGACGCGCGCGGGCTCGACCGGCTGGACCGGTCGGTGCTGGAGGCCCTGCTGAAGCTGTTCGGCGGCGGTCCCGTCGGGCTGTCCACCCTCGCGGTCGCCGTGGGGGAGGAGCGCGAGACGGTCGAGGAGGTCGCCGAGCCGTTCCTGGTCCGGGAGGGGCTGCTGGCGCGCACCCCGCGGGGGCGGGTCGCGACCCCCGCCGCATGGGCTCACCTGGGGCTTGTCCCCCCGCAGCACGCGGCCGGCGGATCAAGCGGACAACAGGGCCTGTTCGGGGCCTGACGGCGCGGAGGTTCGACCGGTCAGGAACTGCGGTGCCATGCTGGGCGTTGTTCCATCGGTGCGGACTCGCCTAGACTCCGCCGATGCCGACCCTTCGGGTCGGTGTGCCCACCCCCGTAGAAAAAGGCCGTCTCCCGCGCGGTCGTGGATAGGATCTCCGTCCCGTGAATCTCGTGACACTCCTCCCGTTCATCGTGCTCATCGGGGCGATGTTCCTGATGACCCGCTCCGCCAAGAAGAAGCAGCAGCAGGCCGCGCAGATGCGCGACCACATGACGCCCGGCACCGGCGTCCGCACCATCGGCGGCATGTACGCCACGGTCAAGGAGATCGGTGACGACACGGTCACCCTCGAGGTGGCCCCCGGCGTCCACGCGATCTACGCGAAGAACGCCATCGGCGCCGTGCTGGAGGACGAGGAGTACAACCGCATCGTCCACGGCACCGCCACGGACGGTCTGACCGTCCCCGACGACGCCTCCTCGCTGACGGACTCCGAGTCCCCGAAGACGGACCTGTCGAAGGACTCCGCCCCGGAGGACGCCCCCAAGCTCGACCTGAACAAGGACGACGAGCCGAAGGACGGCAAGACCGACGGCGAGTCCGGCGCGAAGTAGCGCCGGGCAGGGACCGCGGCGGTGTCCGACCGGCATCCGCCGCGGTTCCCGCAGTGAACTTCTGCGGGGGGCAGGGGTCCCCACCACACATTTCGTGGCCGTCCGCGCGCTGACCCGGCGCGGGGCGGTTGGACAGGGAGAAACGACAAGGTGGCAGCACCGAAGAAGGGCCGGCGGCCCACGGGGGCTCAGGGGAGGCCGGGGGGCGCCCTGGCCTTCATCCTGATCGCGATGGTGGCGCTCACCGCGGGGATGTTCCTCACGAAGCAGACGACGCCCCGCCTGGGCATCGACCTCGCCGGCGGTACGAGCATCACGCTCAAGGCGAAGAGCGAGCCCGGCAAGCCGGACGCCGTCAACGAGACCAACATGAACACGGCCGTCGGCATCATCGACCGCCGTGTCAACGGTCTCGGTGTCTCGGAGGCCGAGGTCCAGACCCAGGGCCGCGACCACATCATCGTGAACATCCCCAAGGGCGTGAACGAGCAGCAGGCGCGTGAGCAGGTCGGTACCACCGCCCAGCTGTACTTCCGCCCCGTGCTCGCCTTCGCGGACGGCGCCCCCGCCGCCCCCGAGACCAAGCCGAGCGGCTCCCCGAGCCCCTCCGCGAGCGGTTCCGGCGCCCCGAAGGCCGAGGGCAGCACCAAGCCGTCCGCGCCGGCCACCCCGTCGTCCAGCGCCACTTCCCAGGGCCGTGTGCTCAGCGAGGCCCTCAAGGCCCCGGGCACCCCCACTCCCTCGCCCTCGGCGAGCGAGTCGAAGAAGGCAGACGACAACAAGGCCACGCCCCCCGCCTCGGCCCCGGCCCCCGCCCCGACCCCGCCGGTGGACCCCGCCGTGGCGGACCTGCAGGCGAAGTTCGCCGCGCTGGACTGCACCAAGGAGGACCAGCGCGCCGCCGCCGGCAAGGGCGCCAGGCCCGACGAGCCGACGATCGCCTGTGGCCAGCGCGGCACCACCTGGGGCAAGTGGATCCTCGGTCCGGCCCAGGTCAACGGCCAGGACGTGAAGGACGCCAAGGGCGTCATCGACCAGCAGCGCGGTCAGTGGATCGTGCAGATGCAGTTCACCGACAAGGGCGCTGACAAGTTCGCCAAGATCACCGGTGAGCTGGCCACCAAGACGCCCCCGCAGAACCAGTTCGCGATCGTCCTCGACGGCAAGGTCATCTCCGACCCGTCCGTCAGCCAGGCGCTCACCGGCGGCAACGCCGAGATCTCCGGCGGCTTCACCCAGCAGTCCGCGCAGGACCTGGGCAACATGCTCTCGTACGGCGCCCTGCCCCTGTCCTTCCAGGAGGACAGCGTCACCACCGTCACCGCCGCGCTCGGCGGCGAGCAGCTGAAGGCCGGCCTGATCGCCGGCGCCATCGGCCTGGCCCTCGTCGTGATCTACCTGCTGGTCTACTACCGCGGTCTGGCCTTCATCGCGATCGTCAGCCTCATGGTGTCCGCGATCCTCACGTACACGATCATGGCGCTGCTGGGCAAGGGCATCGGCTTCGCCCTGAACCTGCCCGCGGTCTGCGGCGCGATCGTCGCCATCGGCATCACGGCGGACTCGTTCATCGTGTACTTCGAGCGCATCCGCGACGAGATCCGCGAGGGCCGCACCCTGCGTCCGGCGGTCGAGCGGGCCTGGCCGCGCGCCCGGCGCACGATCCTGGTCTCCGACTTCGTCTCCTTCCTCGCCGCCGCCGTGCTCTTCATCGTCACCGTCGGCAAGGTGCAGGGCTTCGCCTTCACGCTGGGTCTGACCACCCTGCTCGACGTGGTCGTGGTGTTCCTCTTCACCAAGCCCGTCATGACCCTGCTGGCGCGGACGAAGTTCTTCTCCAGCGGCCACCCGTGGTCCGGGCTGGACCCGAAGCGGCTCGGCGTCAAGCCGCCGCTGCGCCGGTCCCGCCGTACCGGCCCCGTCCCCGCCCCCGTCGACGCAAAGGAGGCGTGAGATGTCGAAGCTGGGAGATCTCGGCGCCAAGCTGTACCGCGGTGAGGTCGGCTACGACTTCGTCGGCAAGCGCTTTCTCTGGTACGGCGTCTCCGTCCTGATCACCATCACGGCGATCGTGGCGCTGGCCGTCCAGGGCCTCAACATGGGCATCGAGTTCAAGGGCGGCGCCGTCTTCACCACCCCGAAGACGGCCGTCTCCGTCGCACGGGCGACCGAGGCCGCGGACAAGGCCTCGGGGCACCACGCGATCGTCCAGGAGCTGGGCACCGGCGGCCTGCGCATCCAGATCTCCGGTCTGGACACCAACGCGGCCGCCTCCGTGAAGAAGCAGCTCGCCGCCGACCTCAAGGTCGACGCGGGCCAGATCAACGCGGACCTCGTCGGCCCGAGCTGGGGCGAGCAGATCGCGAACAAGGCCTGGACCGGTCTCGCGATCTTCATGGTCCTCGTGGTGATCTACCTCGCCATCGCCTTCGAGTGGCGGATGGCCGTCGCGGCCCTGATCGCGCTGGTCCACGACCTCACCATCACCGTCGGCGTGTACGCGCTCGTCGGCTTCGAGGTCACCCCGGGCACCGTGATCGGTCTGCTGACCATCCTCGGCTACTCCCTCTACGACACCGTCGTCGTCTTCGACGGTCTCAAGGAGGGCGCGAAGGACATCACCAAGCAGACCCGCTACACCTTCAGCGACGTCGCCAACCGCAGCATCAACGGCACGCTGGTCCGCTCGATCAACACCACCGTCGTGGCGCTCCTGCCGGTCGCGGCCCTGCTGTTCATCGGCGGCGGCTTCCTCGGCGCGGGCATGCTCAACGACATCTCGCTGTCGCTGTTCGTCGGCCTCGCGGCCGGTGCGTACTCGTCGATCTTCATCGCCACCCCGCTGGTCGTGGACCTGAAGGAGCGCGAGCCGGCGATGAAGGCGCTGAAGAAGCGCGTGCTCGCCAAGCGGGCCGCCGCGGCCGCCAAGGGCGAGGACCTCGACGCCGACGCGGACGAGACCCCGCAGGTCGTGGCCCAGAGCGGCCAGGGGAGGCGGCGCCGGTGACCATCGCCTCCTGCACCCCCGAGGTGCGTGAGCTGCTGCTCAGCCGGATCACGGACGTCACGGACTACCCGAAGCCGGGCGTGGTGTTCAAGGACATCACCCCGCTGCTCGCCGACCCGGCGGCCTTCGGCGCCCTGACCGACACCCTGGTGGAGCTGGCCGGCCGCTACGGCGCGACGAAGATCGTCGGGCTGGAGGCGCGCGGGTTCATCCTGGCCGCCCCGGTCGCCGTCAAGGCGGGCATCGGCTTCATCCCCGTGCGCAAGGCCGGCAAGCTGCCGGGCGCCACGCTCGCGCAGGCCTACGAGCTGGAGTACGGAACGGCGGAGATCGAGGTCCACGCCGAGGACCTGTCGACGGGTGACCGGGTCATGGTCATCGACGACGTCCTGGCCACCGGCGGCACCGCCGAGGCCTCGCTGGAGCTGATCCGGCGGGCCGGGGCCGAGGTCGCGGGCGTGGCGGTCCTGATGGAGCTGTCGTTCCTCCCGGGCCGGGCCAAGCTGGCCGGGGCCCTCGCGGGGGCTCCGCTGGACGCCCTGATCGTGGTCTGACCCCTCCCTGTCGCAGCGGCGGGCCCCCGGGACACCCCGGGGGCCCGCCGTTTCGCTGTGCCGGTCCGGGATCCGGGCGCGGGCGGGGGCGGCGGGGCCGGATCCGTGCGGTCGGGGCCGGGATCCGGGCGCGGCGCGGGCGGAGCCGGGGTGGAAGGGGGCTGGTGTTCCGTCCCGCCGTGCGGCCGGGGAGAACGGCGTGGCGGAACCCTCGCTACCATGGTTTATCCGGACCTGACCGGGGTCTCGGATCCTCCCCCGGACTCCCTCCGGCGGGACCCCCAGAGGAGCGCTCTTGCCAGACGAGGTCCAGCCACTCTCCGCCGCGCAGCCCGACCCCAAGGCCGATCCGGCCGCGGCGGCCGCAGCCACGCCCCCGCCGGCCCCGCCGGTCAAGCCGCTCCCGGTCAAGCCCGCCGGGTCCTCCAACCGGGTGCGCGCCCGGCTGGCCCGCCTCGGCGTGCAGCGTTCCAACCCGTACAACCCGGTACTGGAACCCCTGCTCCGTATAGTCCGCAGCAACGACCCGAAGATCGAGACGGCGACGCTGCGCCAGATCGAGCAGGCCTACCAGGTCGCGGAGCGCTGGCACCGCGGTCAGAAGCGCAAGAGCGGCGACCCGTACATCACCCATCCGCTCGCGGTGACCACGATCCTCGCCGAACTCGGGATGGACCCCGCCACCCTGATGGCGGGCCTGCTGCACGACACCGTCGAGGACACCGAGTACGGCCTCGACCAGCTCCGCCGCGACTTCGGCGACGCCGTGGCCCTCCTCGTCGACGGCGTCACCAAGCTCGACCGGGTCAAGTTCGGCGAGGCCGCCCAGGCCGAGACCGTGCGCAAGATGGTCGTCGCCATGGCCAAGGACCCCCGGGTCCTGGTCATCAAGCTCGCCGACCGCCTGCACAACATGCGCACCATGCGCTACCTCAAGCGGGAGAAGCAGGAGAAGAAGGCCCGCGAGACCCTCGAGATCTACGCGCCGCTGGCCCACCGCCTCGGCATGAACACGATCAAGTGGGAGCTGGAGGACCTCGCCTTCGCGATCCTCTACCCCAAGATGTACGACGAGATCGTGCGCCTGGTCGCCGAGCGGGCCCCCAAGCGCGACGAGTACCTGGCCATCGTCACCGACGAGGTGCAGACCGACCTCCGGGCCGCCCGGATCAAGGCCACGGTCACCGGCCGCCCCAAGCACTACTACAGCGTCTACCAGAAGATGATCGTCCGCGGCCGTGACTTCGCGGAGATCTACGACCTGGTGGGCATCCGCGTCCTTGTGGACACCGTCCGGGACTGCTACGCGGCCCTCGGTACCGTGCACGCGCGCTGGAACCCGGTCCCGGGCCGGTTCAAGGACTACATCGCGATGCCCAAGTTCAACATGTACCAGTCGCTCCACACGACGGTCATCGGGCCCAACGGCAAGCCGGTCGAACTCCAGATCCGCACCTTCGACATGCACCGCCGCGCCGAGTACGGCATCGCCGCGCACTGGAAGTACAAGCAGCAGACCGTCGCCGGCGCCTCCAAGATCCGCACCGACGTCCCGCAGGCCGCCAAGGGCAGCGCCGGCCAGGACACCGTCAACGACATGGCCTGGCTGCGCCAGCTCCTCGACTGGCAGAAGGAGACGGAGGACCCGGGCGAGTTCCTCGACTCGCTGCGCTTCGACCTCTCGCGCAACGAGGTCTTCGTCTTCACCCCCAAGGGCGACGTCATCGCCCTGCCCGCCGGGGCGACCTCCGTGGACTTCGCGTACGCGGTCCACACCGAGGTCGGCCACCGCACCATAGGGGCGCGGGTCAACGGGCGGCTCGTCCCGCTCGAATCGACCCTCGACAACGGCGACCTGGTCGAGGTTTTCACCTCCAAGGCCGAGGGCGCCGGCCCGTCCCGCGACTGGCTGGGCTTCGTCAAGTCCCCGCGGGCCCGCAACAAGATCCGCGCCTGGTTCTCCAAAGAGCGCCGCGACGAGGCCATCGAGCACGGCAAGGACGCCATCGCGCGGGCCATGCGCAAGCAGAACCTGCCGATCCAGCGGATCCTGACCGGCGACTCCCTCGTCACCCTCGCGCACGAGATGCGCTACCCCGACATCTCCTCCCTCTACGCGGCGATCGGCGAGGGCCATGTGGCCGCGCAGGGCGTCGTGCAGAAGCTGGTGCAGGCCCTCGGCGGCGAGGAGGCGGCCAACGAGGACATCGAGGAGAGCGTCCCGCCGTCCCGCGCCCGCACCAAGCGCCGCGGCAACGCCGACCCGGGCGTGGTCGTCAAGGGCGTCGACGACGTGTGGGTGAAGCTGGCCCGCTGCTGCACGCCGGTGCCGGGCGACCCGATCATCGGCTTCGTCACGCGCGGCAGTGGCGTATCGGTTCACCGCGCGGACTGCGTCAACGTCGACTCCCTCTCCCAGCAGCCCGAGCGGATGCTGGAGGTGGAGTGGGCGCCGACCCAGTCCTCCGTCTTCCTGGTCGCCATCCAGGTCGAGGCGCTGGACCGCTCGCGGCTGCTGTCGGACGTCACGCGGGTCCTGTCGGACCAGCACGTCAACATCCTCTCCGCGGCCGTGCAGACCTCGCGCGACCGGGTGGCCACCTCGCGGTTCACCTTCGAGATGGGCGACCCGAAGCACCTGGGGCACGTCCTGAAGGCCGTACGGAGCGTCGAGGGCGTCTACGACGTCTACCGCGTGACCTCGGCCCGCAGGCCGTAGCCGGCCGGCGGGGCACACGACGGTGGGCGCCACCCCCGAGGGGATGGCGCCCACCGTCGTGTCCGGCGCGGCGGGCCCGGTCAGGGGCAGCCCCACCAGACGAAGTTGAGGTTGCCGCCGAAGAGCGCGGACACGGCCGTGGCGGACCCGAGGATCCACACCACCGTGCTCCGCCGGGCCCGGGCCAGGGCCAGCGCGAAGGGGAAGAGCAGCGGGAACGCCGGCATGATGAAGCGCATCTTCGAGAAGTAGAAGCCCGCCCCGCCCAGCGCCACCAGCATGATCATGGCCGCGAAGATCCACACCACCATGGGGGGCCGGCGCCGGCGCGTCATCAGCACGAACAGCACCACGGCGGTGACCACCGTCAGCGAGACCACCACGTGGTTGAGGGTGGTGTGCACCTCGGTGAAGGTCTTCTTCAGTTCGTTGAGGGTGTCGAAGCCGCCGTCGTACACCGAACCCCAGCGGCGCTGGAGCTCGAAGTAGCCGTCCCAGCGCCCGAAGTGCCAGCCGACGTAGCCCACGTACCCGAACCAGCCCAGCGGGGCGATCAGCGAGGCGGCGACGATCCGTCCCACCGGGGGCCGCTGCGAGCGGCGCTTGCGCAGCCACTGCACGTACTCCCAGACCCCCGCCAGCACCACGGCCGCGACGATCGCCGAACCCGAGGGCCGGGTGGCCCCGGCGAAGAGGGCCAGCACACCGGCCGTCACCCAGGACTTCGTCATCACCGCGTACATCGCCCACACGGACAGGGCGAGGAACAGCGGCTCGGTGTACGCCATCGACTGGACGAGGGCCGCCGGCACGATCGCGAACAGGGCGCAGGTGAAGAGCGCGACCCGGCGGCCGTAGATCTTGTCGGTGACGGCGAAGATGCCCCACGCGGCGACGACCGACGCGAACATCGCCAGCCCCATCGCCACCCAGTTCATGGGCAGGTGCGTGACGTACGAGGTGTACCGCACCAGCATCGGGTACACGGGGAAGAACGCCATCTGACAGCTCGGCCCCGCGAACGCGCAGGGCGACGGCGTCGCCAGCGGGGTCGTCAGACCGTTCTCGGCGATGTGCAGGTAGTAGACGGCGTCCCAGCGCCCGCCCAGGATCTCCAGCGGACGCACGTCCTTGCGCTCGGCCCAGATCGCCATGACGGCGAGACCGGTCGCACGCAGGGCGAGGTGGACCAGCAGGGCCTTGCGGGCACGCTTCAGGTTCGCGAGTACGCGCCGTCCGACACCACGGAGTCCGGAGTCCTTCTTGCCGGTGAGCGGTCCGGCGACGAGAAGCGAGTCGGGGACATCGGCGCGTATCTGGGTATGCGTCACATTCGATCCTGGTCGTCGCCCGGCAGAAGGCCGCCGAGGCGGCAACGTACAACGTTACACAGGTGGAGGGTGCAACCCGCGCGCACCCTGTGCTGAAACCACGTAACGAATCGGACGCACACATACCCGCCCACAACCGGGCCCGCACCCCCGTACACGACGGACGGGTACCACCGGCGGTGACCGGTGGTACCCGTCCGTCGTGTCCGTCCGAGGACGGCGGCCGTGTCAGCCGCCGAACTCCTCCAGGCCCTTCAGCGCCTGGTCCAGCAGGGCCTGGCGGCCCTCCAGCTCGCGGGACAGCTTGTCGGCCTTGGCGTTGTTGCCGGCCGCGCGCGCGGAGTCGATCTCACCGCGCAGCTTGTCGACGGCCGCCTGGAGCTGGCCCGTCAGACCCGCAGCACGCGCCCGCGCCTCCGGGTTGGTACGCCGCCACTCGCCCTCCTCGGCCTCCTGGATCGCCCGCTCCACGGCGTGCATCCGGCCCTCGACCTTGGGACGGGCGTCGCGCGGCACGTGGCCGATGGCCTCCCAGCGCTCGTTGACGGAGCGGAACGCGGCCCGGGCCGCCTTCAGGTCGGTCACCGGGAGGAGCCGCTCCGCCTCGACGGCCAGCTCCTCCTTCAGCTTCAGGTTCTCCACCTGCTCGGCGTCCCGCTCCGCGAAGACCTCGCCGCGCGCCGCGAAGAAGACGTCCTGCGCACCGCGGAAGCGGTTCCACAGGTCGTCCTCGGCCTCGCGCTGCGCGCGGCCCGCCGCCTTCCAGCTGTCCATCAGCTCGCGGTAGCGGGCCGCCGTCGGACCCCAGTCCGTCGACTTCGACAGCGACTCGGCCTCCGCGACCAGCTTCTCCTTGGCCTTGCGGGCCTCCTCGCGCTGGGCGTCCAGCGCGGCGAAGTGCGCCTTGCGGCGCTTGGAGAAGGCCGACCGGGCGTGCGAGAAGCGGTGCCACAGCTCGTCGTCCGACTTGCGGTCGAGCCGGGGCAGGCCCTTCCAGATGTCGACCAGCGCGCGCAGCCGCTCGCCGGCGCTGCGCCACTGGTCGCTCTGCGCCAGCTGCTCGGCCTCGGTCACCAGGGCGTCCTTGGCCGCACGGGCCTCGTCCGCCTGCTTGGCCTTCTGGACCTTGCGCTCCTCGCGCCGCGAGTCCACCGTCGCCACCAGCTTGTCGAGCCGGACGCGCAGCGCGTCGAGATCGCCGACGGCGTGGTGCTCCTCCACCTGGGTCCGCAGGTGGTCGATGGCCGTCTGGGCGTCCTTGGCGGACAGATCGGTGGTCCGCACCCGCCGTTCGAGGAGGCCGATCTCGACCACCAAGCCCTCGTACTTGCGCTCGAAGTAGGCCAGGGCCTCCTCGGGGGTGCCCGCCTGCCACGAGCCGACGACCTGCTCGCCCTCGGAAGTACGCACGTACACGGTGCCGGTCTCGTCGACTCGGCCCCACGGGTCGCTGCTCACAGCGCCTCCTCCACCTGATGCCGCGCGGGGTCGTGTCCCCCCGGCATCGTCCACAGTTTCCAGGGGCGGGCAGCGCCCGCCCTGCACAACGCCAACATAGGCGACCGCCGGGCCGGCTGTCCGCATCCCGCACGACGGAATATCGCCGCAGGGGGCGCGGGCCGGCCGGGCCGGGGCCGCCGGACCCCGTTAGTTCTTGGTGACGGCGGCCTTCTCGATGGTCACGGGGGCCTTCGGGGCGCCGTCCTGGGCCCCGTCGGCCGTCCCGGCCTTGGCGACCTCCTTCAGCACCTTCAGCCCGGCCGCGTCGATCCTGCCGAACGGGGTGTAGGAGGGGGCCAGCGGGCTGTCCTTGTAGACCAGGAAGAACTGGCTGCCGCCGGTGCCGGGCTGCCCCGTGTTGGCCATCGCCACCGTGCCGGCTGGGTAGACGACCTGGCCCTGCTCGTTCGGCTTGCCCAGGGAGTCCAGGTTCTCGTCCGGGATGGTGTAGCCCGGGCCGCCCCGGCCGGTGCCCTCGGGGTCGCCGCACTGGAGCACGTAGATCCCGGAGGTCACCAGGCGGTGGCACTTGGTCTTGTCGAAGAAGCCCTTGTCGGCGAGCGACTTGAAGGAGTTGACCGTCTGGGGGGTCTTCGACGCGTCCATCTCGAACTTCACGTCGCCCGCGCTGGTCTTCAGGTCGAAGGTGTACTTCGCCTTGTCGTCGATCGCCATCGCCGGGGAGGGCGACTTCTTCGGCTCGGGCGCCGACGGGGAGGCCGAGGGCTCGGCCGACGCGTCGTTCTCGTCCTTGCCGTCGAAGACACCGCCCGCGACCAGGCCGATCAGGGCCACGATCACGGCGGCCGAGGCCGCGCCGATGATCGCCAGCCGCTGCCGTGACTTGCGGCGGGCCTCTGCGCGGCGCTTCTGCTGGCGCTCGTACTTCTCCCTGGCGAGCTGTCGCCGACGCTGATCGCTCGTGACCACCGGGTCGTCTCCTTGTGCGTCTCTGGTACCGCTGTCCGGGCTCGGTTAGGCCGTACCGTATATGGGTTCGCTGTGTGATGAGGGGCGCCGGTAGGCTCTGAGCAGCAGATTCCGAACTGCTGCCGCCCGACGGACGACGATTGAGGACGAACGTGCTGATTGCCGGGTTCCCCGCCGGGGCCTGGGGGACCAACTGCTACCTGGTCGCCCCCGCCGCGGGTGAGGAGTGCGTCATCATCGACCCGGGCCACCAGGCCGCCCAGGGAGTCGAGGAGACACTGAGGAAGCACCGTCTCAAGCCCGTCGCGGTCGTCCTGACCCACGGCCACATCGATCATGTGGCCTCCGTGGTCCCGGTGTGCGGAGCGCACGACGTTCCCGCCTGGATCCACCCCGAGGACCGCTACATGATGAGCGACCCGGAGAAGGCACTCGGCCGCTCCATCGGCATGCCGCTCATGGGCGAGCTGACCGTCGGCGAGCCGGACGACGTCCGCGAGCTGTCCGACGGCAGCGCCCTGAAGCTGGCAGGGATGGAGTTCTCGGTGGCGCACGCGCCCGGGCATACCAAGGGGTCGGTGACCTTCCGGATGCCCGAGCAGGCCGACGTACCGCCGGTCTTCTTCTCGGGCGACCTGCTCTTCGCCGGCTCCATCGGACGCACCGACCTGCCCGGCGGCTCCCACGCCGAGATGCTCCAGTCGCTGGCCCGCGTGTGCCTGCCGCTGGAGGACTCGACCGTGGTGCTGTCCGGCCACGGTCCCCAGACCACCATCGGCCGCGAGCGCGCGACCAACCCGTACCTGCGGGAGGTCGCCGCCGGCCCGGGAGACGGCACCGCCGCCCCACGACGAGGAATGTGACGAGTTTCGTGAGCACCTTCAAGGCCCCCAAGGGCACGTATGATCTGCTGCCGCCCCGCTCCGCCAGCTTCCTGGCGGTGCGCGAGGCGATCTCCGCACCCCTGAGGAACTCCGGCTACGGATATGTCGAGACCCCCGGGTTCGAGGACGTGAAGCTGTTCTCCCGCGGGGTCGGCGAGTCCACCGACATCGTCAGCAAGGAGATGTACACCCTCACGACGAAGGGCGGCGACGAGCTCGCCCTGCGCCCCGAGGGCACCGCCTCCGTGCTGCGCGCGGCCCTCCAGGGCAACCTGCACAAGCTGGGCAGCCTGCCCGTCAAGCTCTGGTACTCCGGCTCGTACTACCGCTACGAGCGCGCCCAGGCGGGCCGCTACCGCCACTTCTCCCAGGTCGGCGCCGAGGCCATTGGCGCCGAGGACCCCGCGCTGGACGCCGAGCTGATCATCCTCGCCGACCAGGCGTACCGCTCGCTGGGCCTGCGCAACTTCCGCATCCTGCTGAACTCGCTCGGCGACAAGGAGTGCCGCCCGGTGTACCGGGAGGCGCTGCAGGGCTTCCTGCGCGGCCTCGACCTCGACGAGGAGACCGTCCGCCGGGCCGAGATCAACCCGCTGCGGGTCCTCGACGACAAGCGGCCCGACGTGCAGAAGCAGCTGGTCGGCGCCCCCGTGCTGCGCGACTACCTGTGCGACGCGTGCAAGGCGTACCACGAGGACGTCCGGGCGCTGGTCACCGCCGCCGGGGTGGCCTTCGAGGACGACGAGAAGCTGGTCCGCGGCCTCGACTACTACACCCGCACCACCTTCGAGTTCGTCCACGACGGCCTGGGCTCCCAGTCCGCGGTCGGCGGCGGCGGCCGCTACGACGGCCTGTCCGAGATGATCGGCGGACCGGCCCTGCCGTCGGTCGGCTGGGCGCTGGGCGTGGACCGGACCGTGCTCGCCCTGGAGGCGGAGGGCGTGGAGCTGGACATCCCGTCGGCCACGGCGGTCTTCGCGGTCGCGCTGGGCGAGGCCAAGCCGGCCGTGTTCGGACTGGTGACCGAGCTGCGCAGGGCCGGGGTCGCGGCGGACATGTCCTACGGCGGAAAGGGCCTCAAGGGCGCCATGAAGGACGCCAACCGCAGCGGGGCGCGTTTCGCGGTGGTCGCGGGCGACCGCGACCTGGCCGAGGGCGTGGTCCAGCTCAAGGACATGGAGTCCGGCGAGCAGAGCGCCGTGGCGGTGTCCGACCTGGTCGCCGAGGTGCGGGCCCGCCTGGCCTGAGGTCCGTCCGGTCCGTGACGCGGGTCCGCCGGGGGGGGGGGGGGGGGGCCCCCCCCCCCCCCCCCCCCCCCCCCCCCCGGGGGCGGGGGGGGGGGGCGGGCCCCGGGGGGGGGGGGGGCCCCCCCGCCCCCGCCCCCGGCGTCCGTTCCGGGCCGTCCTTATCCGGATCGAACGGAAGGCGGCGTCCGCCGTACGGCACAATGGCCGTGCTTGATGACCTTGCCGATGTGGGATGTGGAGCGGGCGGGATGACGACTACGGGTGCTGGCGCGGACACCGCTCCGCGGACCTACGGCGGGAGCCGGGCGCTGGCCCTGCTGCTGGTCATCACCGGGGCGGCGGCCCTGCTGGCCGCCTGGGTGATCACCATCGACAAGTTCAAGCTGCTGGAGGACCCGAACTTCACGCCGGGCTGCAGCCTGAACCCGGTCGTCTCCTGCGGCAACATCATGAAGAGCGAGCAGGCGTCGGCGTTCGGCTTCCCGAACCCGATGATGGGCCTCGTCGCCTACGGGATCGTCGTCTGCGTCGGCATGAGCATCATCGCCGGCGCCCGCTTCCGCCCCTGGTACTGGCTGACCCTGAACGCCGGCATGCTCTTCGGCGTCGGCTTCTGCGCCTGGCTGACGTACCAGTCGCTGTACAACATCAACTCGCTGTGCCTGTGGTGCTGCCTGGCCTGGGTCTGCACGATCCTGATGTTCTGGTACGTCACCTCGTACAACGTCCGCACGGGCCTGCTGCCCGCGCCCGGCTGGCTGCGCGGTTTCCTGGACGAGTTCACCTGGGTCCTGCCCGCCCTGCACATCGGGATCATCGGGATGCTGATCCTGACCCGCTGGTGGGACTTCTGGACCTCCTGAGTCCGCCCGGCCGTCCGGGCGGGCCTGTCGGTGGCCTCGCATAGGCTCTAGGGGTGGAACCAGACCTCTTCACCGCAGCCGCCGAGGAACGCCGGGAGAAGGATCCGGCCAGCGCCCCGCTGGCCGTCCGGATGCGCCCGCGCACCCTGGACGAGGTGGTCGGCCAGCAGCACCTGCTGAAGCCCGGCTCGCCCCTGCGCCGCCTGGTGGGGGAGGGTGCCGGGGGACCGGCCGGAGCCTCGTCGGTGATCCTCTGGGGGCCGCCGGGAATCGGCAAGACCACCCTCGCCTACGTGGTCAGCCAGGCCACCCGGAAGCGGTTCGTCGAGCTGTCGGCGATCACGGCGGGTGTCAAGGAGGTCCGGGCCGTCATCGAGGGCGCCAAGCGCGCCGCCGGCGGCTACGGCCAGGAGACCGTCCTCTTCCTCGACGAGATCCACCGCTTCAGCAAGGCGCAGCAGGACTCCCTGCTGCCGGCGGTGGAGAACCGCTGGGTCACCCTGATCGCGGCGACCACGGAGAACCCGTACTTCTCGATCATCTCCCCGCTGCTCTCGCGCTCGCTGCTGCTGACGCTGGAGCCGCTCACCGACGGCGACCTGAGCGGGCTGCTGCGGCGCGCGCTGGAGGAGGAACGGGGGCTGGGCGGCGCGGTCCGCCTGCCCGCCGACGCCGAGGCGCACCTGCTGCGGATCGCCGGGGGCGACGCCCGCCGGGCGCTGACCGCGCTGGAGGCGGGAGCCGGATCGGCGATCGCCAAGAGCGAGGAGGAGATCACCCTCCAGACCCTGGAGGAGGCCGTCGACCGGGCGGCGGTCCGCTACGACCGGGACGGCGACCAGCACTACGACGTGGCGAGCGCGCTGATCAAGTCCATCCGGGGCTCCGACGTGGACGCCGCGCTGCACTACCTGGCCCGGATGATCGAGGCCGGCGAGGACCCCCGGTTCATCGCGCGGCGGCTGATGATTTCCGCGAGCGAGGACATCGGCCTGGCGGACCCCACCGCGCTGCCGCTGGCGGTGGCGGCGGCCCAGGCGGTGGCGATGATCGGCTTCCCGGAGGCGGCGCTGACCCTGTCGCACGCCACCATCGCCCTGGCCCTGGCCCCGAAGTCCAACACCGCTACCACCGCGATCGGCGCCGCGCTGGCCGACGTACGGGCCGGTCTGGCCGGTACCGTGCCGGCGCACCTGCGCGACGGGCACTACAAGGGCGCGGCCAAGCTGGGGCACGCCGTCGGATACGTCTACCCGCACGACGTCCCGGGCGCCATCGCGGCCCAGCAGTACGCCCCGGACGAGATCCACGGCAAGCGGTACTACGAGCCGACCCGCTACGGGGCGGAGGCCCGGTACGCGGACGTGGTCGAGAAGGTCCGCGAGCGGCTGCGCGGGAACTGAACCCGGCCGGGAGCGCGGCGGCAGGCCGCAGACGCAGGCCACCGGTTCGGGGAAGTCGAAGCGGGCGTCGAAGGCGGCGCGGCCGGGCCTGCCGGTGAAGCGCACGCGCAGCCCGAGGCGGTCCAGGGCGAGGGGGACGGGGGTCAGCCCGGCCGCCTCCCGGGAGCCCAGCAGTGCGCGGAGGCCGGCCAGGCGTCCGGGGTGGACGGAGGCCAGGTGCTGGAGGAGCTCGGCCTCGTGGGCCGTCATCGGGTCCGGTTCGGCGGCGGCCAGCTCGTCGGAGTCCACCCGCGCGGCGCCCCACAGGTCGTCCACGGAGATCTCGCCGACCTCCAGGCGCAGCAGCGTCCAGGCCGGCCGGCCCGTGTACGGGACGTCGGCGTCGGAGGACTCCGTCAGCCCGGGCAGCTCGTCCACCGCGTGGCGCTCGGCCATGAGGGCGGCGCAGACCGCGCGGTCGGCCCCGCGCACCGGCGTCAGCCACCCGGCGAGCCGGGCGCGGCCCCGGATACGATGGGGCACGGACACCGGCGCCACGTCCGTGATCTCGATCACGGCGGGGAGGTCGTCGTCCTGGGCGTGAGCGGCGGCCCTGGCCGCCGCGGATTCCCCTGGCACCAGGAGAATCACGTCCCCGTCCGGGGCGACGGTCCGAGCGGCCGGCGCCCCCGTCCCGCACTCGTGCTGGTCACGGGTCCACACCTGGTCACGAGCACCCGGCAGAGTGAGGGATACTGAGGCGTTGGACTCTACGAGGGTTCGTACGCGTTCGGCTCCGGTGAGCTGCCGAACGCCTTCCCTGGGACGCGGCTGACCTTGCTTATCGTCGTCGAAAGCGGATTCCGTTTCGTTGGAACCCGAACTGCGATGCGCACTGGGCAGGGGGATCCCATGTGGTCGAGACATTACGTCCTCCTCGATAAGGTAAGCCTCACCTAACTTACATGGAGGTAGGTTCCCCGTGAACCAGAAGCGACCCAAGGTCAAGAAGTCCCGTGCCCTCGGCATCGCCCTGACGCCGAAGGCCGTCAAGTACTTCGAGGCCCGCCCCTACCCGCCGGGCGAGCACGGCCGTGGCCGCAAGCAGAACTCGGACTACAAGGTCCGTCTGCTCGAGAAGCAGCGTCTGCGCGCCCAGTACGACATCTCCGAGCGCCAGATGGCCCGCGCGTACGACCGCGCGAAGAAGGCCGAGGGCAAGACGGGCGAGGCGCTGGTCGTCGAGCTCGAGCGTCGTCTGGACGCCCTGGTCCTGCGTGCCGGCATCGCCCGCACCATCTACCAGGCCCGCCAGATGGTCGTCCACGGCCACATCGAGGTCAACGGCGGCAAGGTCGACAAGCCGTCGTTCCGCGTGCGTCCCGACGACGTCATCACGGTTCGCGAGCGCAGCCGCGAGAAGCACCCCTTCCAGGTCGCCCGCGAGGGTGGCTACGCCGGTGAGGGTGAGACCCCGCGTTACCTGCAGGTCAACCTGAAGGCCCTGGCCTTCCGCCTCGACCGCGACCCGAACCGCAAGGAGATCCCGGTCATCTGCGACGAGCAGCTCGTCGTCGAGTACTACGCCCGCTGATCCAGCGGACGTAGCCACTCACAGGCTGGTCCGGCCCGCCGTCCCCTCCGGGGGCGGCGGGCTTTGCCGTGTCCGGAGGAGCACCACTGGAATCCGGTACTGCGGCGGATCTCCGGCGCGATAGGGTCGGAGCAGACTTAACCCGTAGGTTTTCCAGATTCAGGAAGCGGTGCAACGTGTCCGGTGGAGAGGTGGCCGGGATCATCGTGGCCGTCTTCTGGGCCATCCTGGTCTCCTTCCTCGCGGTGGCGCTGGCCAGGCTCGCCCAGGTGCTCAGGGCCACCACCAAGCTGGTGGCCGACGTCACCGAGCAGGCCGTCCCGCTGCTGGCGGACGCGTCCACGACCGTCCGCTCCGCGCGCACCCAGCTCGACCGGGTCGACGCCATCGCGAGCGACGTCCAGGAGGTCACCTCCAACGCCTCCGCGCTGTCCTCCACCGTCGCCTCCACCTTCGGAGGCCCGCTCGTCAAGGTCGCGGCCTTCGGGTACGGGGTGCGCAGGGCACTGGGCAGGACCGACACGGGACCCGAGCGGACCCCCCGGCGCACCGTGATCGTCGGCCGCACGGTGCCGGAGCCCCGGCGCCGCAAGCAGAAGGGCTGAGACCTCCGATGTTCCGCCGAGCCTTCTGGTTCACCGCCGGCGCCGCCGCCGGCGTCTGGGCCACCACCAAGGTCAACCGCCGGCTGAAGAAGCTGACGCCGGAGAGCCTCGCGGCCCAGGCGGCCGACAAGGCCGTGGAGGCGGGCCACCGCCTCAAGGACTTCGCCCTCGACGTCAAGGCGGGAATGACGCAGCGCGAGGGCGAGCTGAACGACGCCCTGGGCCTGACCCAGGACCCCGACCGGCCCGACAACGTCACCGCCCTCCCCGGGCCGCGGCGGCTGCGGGCCATCGCGAACGACACCACCACCCACCGTCCGAACCACTCGGCGGTTACGTACAACCGGAATGAGGACCACTGATGGAGTCGGCTGAAATCCGCCGCCGCTGGCTGAGCTTCTTCGAGGAGCGCGGTCACACCGTTGTCCCTTCGGCGTCGCTCATCGCGGACGACCCGACTCTGCTCCTGGTCAACGCGGGCATGGTCCCGTTCAAGCCGTACTTCCTCGGTGAGACCAAGCCGCCGGCCCCCCGGGCCACCAGCGTGCAGAAGTGCGTCCGCACCCCGGACATCGAAGAGGTCGGCAAGACCACCCGCCACGGCACCTTCTTCCAGATGTGCGGCAACTTCTCCTTCGGCGACTACTTCAAGGAAGGCGCCATCAAGTACGCCTGGGAGCTGCTCACCAGCTCCGTGGCGGACGGCGGCTACGGCCTGGAGCCGGAGAAGCTCTGGATCACCGTCTACCTCGACGACGACGAGGCCGAGACGATCTGGCGCGACGTCATCGGCGTCCCCGCCGAGCGCATCCAGCGCCTGGGCAAGAAGGACAACTTCTGGTCCATGGGCGTCCCGGGCCCCTGCGGTCCCTGCTCGGAGATCAACTACGACCGCGGCCCCGAGTTCGGCGTCGAGGGCGGCCCGGCCGTCAACGACGAGCGCTACGTGGAGATCTGGAACCTCGTCTTCATGCAGTACGAGCGGGGCGCCGGCGACGGCAAGGAGGACTTCCCGATCCTCGGCGACCTGCCGTCGAAGAACATCGACACCGGCCTCGGCCTCGAACGCCTCGCGATGATCCTGCAGGGCGTGCAGAACATGTACGAGACCGACACCCTGCGCGTGGTCATGGACAAGGCCACCGAGCTGACCGGTGTCCGCTACGGCGCCGCGAAGGACACCGACGTGTCCATGCGCGTCGTGGCCGACCACATGCGCACCTCCGTCATGCTCATCGGCGACGGCGTCACCCCCGGCAACGAGGGCCGCGGCTACGTGCTGCGCCGCATCATGCGCCGCGCCATCCGCAACATGCGCCTCATGGGAGCCACCGGCCCGGTGGTCCGGGAGCTCGTCGACGTCGTGATCAACACGATGGGGCAGCAGTACCCGGAGCTCGTCACCGACCGCAAGCGCATCGAGACCGTCGCCATCGCCGAGGAAGCCGCCTTCCTCAAGGCCATCAAGGGCGGCACCAACATCCTCGACACCGCCGTGACCGAGACCAAGGCCGCCGGCGGCACGGTCCTCTCCGGCGACAAGGCGTTCCTGCTCCACGACACGTGGGGCTTCCCGATCGACCTCACCCTGGAGATGGCCGCCGAGCAGGGCCTCTCCGTGGACGAGACCGGTTTCCGCCGCCTGATGCAGGAGCAGCGCGACCGCGCCAAGGCCGACGCCAAGGCCAAGAAGACCGGCCACGCCGACGTCTCCGCCTACCGCGAGATCGCCGACGGCTCCGGCGCCACGGAGTTCACCGGCTACGCCACCAACCAGGGCGAGGCCACCATCGTCGGCCTCCTGGTCAACGGCGTCTCCGCGCCCGCCGCCTCCGAGGGCGACGAGGTGGAGGTCGTCCTCGACCGGACCCCGTTCTACGCCGAGGGCGGTGGCCAGCTCGCCGACCAGGGCCGCATCAAGCTCGACACCGGTGCCGTCATCGAGGTCCGCGACGTCCAGCAGCCCGTCCCGGGGGTCTCCGTCCACAAGGGCTCCGTCCAGGTCGGCGAGGTGACGGTGGGCGCCTCCGCGTACGCCGCCATCGACATCAAGCGCCGCCGGGCCATCGCCCGCGCCCACTCGGCCACCCACCTGACCCACCAGGCGCTGCGCGACGCCCTCGGCCCGACGGCCGCCCAGGCCGGCTCCGAGAACAGCCCCGGCCGCTTCCGCTTCGACTTCGGCTCCCCGAACGCCGTCCCCGGCACGGTCCTCACCGACGTCGAGCAGAAGATCAACGACGTGCTCTCCCGCGAGCTCGACGTCACCGCCGAGATCATGAGCATCGACGAGGCGAAGAAGCAGGGCGCCATCGCCGAGTTCGGCGAGAAGTACGGCGAGCGGGTCCGCGTCGTGACCATCGGCGACTTCTCCAAGGAGCTCTGCGGCGGCACGCACGTCGGCAACACCGCCCAGCTGGGCCTGGTGAAGCTGCTCGGCGAGTCCTCCATCGGCTCCGGCGTGCGCCGCGTCGAGGCCCTGGTCGGCGTGGACGCGTACAACTTCCTCGCCAAGGAGCACACGGTCGTCGCCCAGCTCCAGGAGCTGGTCAAGGGCCGTCCGGAGGAGCTCCCGGAGAAGATCGCCTCCATGCTCGGCAAGCTGAAGGACGCCGAGAAGGAGATCGAGAAGTTCCGCGCGGAGAAGGTCCTCCAGGCCGCCGCCGGCCTCGCCGCCGGCGCCCAGGACATCCGCGGCGTCGCCCTCGTCGTCGGTCAGGTGCCGGACGGCACGGGCGCCGACGATCTGCGCAAGCTGGTCCTGGACATCCGCGGCCGCATCCCCGGCGACCGCCCGGTCGTCGTCGCACTGTTCACCGTGGCGAACGACCGCCCGCTGACCGTCATCGCCACCAACGAGGCGGCCCGCGAGCGCGGCCTCAAGGCCGGTGACCTGGTCCGCACCGCCGCGAAGACCCTCGGCGGCGGCGGTGGCGGCAAGCCGGACGTGGCCCAGGGCGGCGGCCAGAACCCGGGCGCCGTGCCCGAGGCCATCGCCGCGGTCGAACGCCTCGTCGTCGAGACGGCCTGACGATGAGCCTGCGCCGCGGCCGCCGTCTGGCCATCGATGTCGGAGACGCCCGGATCGGGGTCGCCTCGTGCGACCCCGACGGGGTGCTGGCCACACCGGTGGAGACCGTCCCGGGCCGGGACATCCCGGCCGCCCACCGGCGGCTGCGGCAGCTCGTCGAGGAGTACGAGCCCCTCGAAGTCGTCGTCGGCCTCCCCCGCTCGCTCAGCGGGCGGGAGGGGCCGGCCGCGGCCAAGGTGCGTGCCTTCGCGAACGAACTGGCCAAGGGCGTCAAACCGGTGACGGTCCGTCTGGTGGACGAGCGGATGACCACGGTCACCGCCGCCCAGGGCCTGCGCGCCTCCGGGAGGAACGCGAAGAAGGGCAGGTCGGTCATCGACCAGGCGGCCGCCGTGGTCATCCTCCAGAACGCTCTTGAGACCGAACGGGTATCGGGTAATCCGCCCGGCGAGTGCGTCGAAGTGGTTGTCTGATCGCAATACGGTAACGTTCCGCGCGATGAGACGGCATTCGAACAGCCGTCGCCCACCACTCAAGAGGCGGAACCGGGTGCCGCGGCCGAAATGAGCCGCGGCCTACGTCTCGCGGCTCTAGGGGACCGATGACTGACTATGGCCGGGGCCACGGCTCCGAACCGTGGAACCCCCAGGACCCCCTGTACGGGGACCAGGGGTGGACCGCGCACCAGACGCAGCAGGGGCAGGTGCCCTACGGCGGTGACCCGCAGCAGCAGTACCAGCACCCTCTGGAGCCGCAGCACCAGGACCCGCAGTACCAGCAGCCCCAGTACCAGCAGGAATACCCCGCGCAGTACCCGCAGCAGGAGATGCAGTACGCCGAGCAGCAGGCGTACGCGGCGCAGCACGCCCAGGGGCAGCAGCAGCTCCAGCAGCCGCCGTACGAGGGCCAGGGCTGGGACGGCGGCCACGAGCAGCAGTACGTGGCCGCCGTCCAGACGGACCCCTACGCGGGCGCCGACCCGTACGCCCAGCAGTCCGCCGGGGCCTATCCCGGCGAGGCGCCCGACCTGTACGCGACGCCGGACGCCTTCCCGCCGCCGCAGCCCCCGAACCAGCGCCACCTGGAACCGGAACCGGCCGAGGCCGAGGAGCCGGAGGACTCCCTCCTGCCCGCGGACGGCGAGGACGACGCCGAGGAGCCCGCGGCCGGCGGCCGCCGGGCGGGCCGCGGCAAGGCCGGCAAGAAGCAGCAGAAGAAGCGCAGCGGCACCGCCTGCCTCATCGCCGCCGTGGTGATCCTCGGCGTCGTCGGCGGTGGCGGCTACTACGGCTACGGCTACCTGAAGGACCGGTTCGGCGCGACCGAGGACTTCGCGGGCGAGGGCACGGACGAGACCGTCGACGTCGAGATCCCCAAGAACGCGGGCCTCGGCCAGATGGGCCGCATCCTGAAGGAAGCCGGCGTGGTCGCCAGCGCCCAGGCCTTCGTGGACGCCGCGAACGCCAACCCCAAGGGCAAGTCGATCCAGCCCGGCATCTACCCGCTGAAGAAGAAGATGTCGGGTACGGCCGCCGTCGCGCTGATGATCGACCCCAGCAAGCTCGCGGTCATCACCATTCCCGAGGGCGCGCGGAACGCCGACGTCTACAAGATGATCGACAAGAAGCTCGGCAAACCGGACGGCACCACCCGGGAGATCGCCTCGCGCGAGTCCAAGAACCTCGGCCTGCCGGCCTGGGCCGCGAGCAACCCGAAGATCATGGACCCGCTCGAGGGCTTCCTGTACCCGATGCGGTACGACCTCAAGAAGGACAGCACCCCCGAGTCCCTGCTCAAGCAGATGGTCAAGAACGCCTCCGACAAGTACGCGGAGCTGGGCGTCGAGGCCAAGGCCAAGGAGCTCAACCTGGAGAACCCGCTCCAGGTGATCAGCGTCGCGAGCCTCGTCAACGCCGAGGGCAAGAACCACGACGACTTCCGGAAGATGGCGGAGGTGGTCTACAACCGCCTCAAGAAGACCAACGACGTCACGAACCAGAAGCTCCAGTTCGACTCGACGTACAACTACGTCAAGGGCCAGAGCGAGATCAACTTCAACCTGAAGGAAGCCCAGGCCTTCGACCACCCGTACAACACGCACTTCGTCAAGGGCCTCCCGCCCGGCCCCATCGACAACCCCGGCCTGGACGCGCTGACCGCTACGCTCAACCCCGATCACGGCGGCTGGATGTTCTTCGTGTCGGTCGACGGCAACAAGACGACCTTCACCAAGACCTACGACGAGCACCTGAAGCTCGTCGCGGAGTTCCAGGAGCGCCAGGCGCAGAAGAAGAACGGCGGGTAGCAGGACATGTCACGGACGCGGGCCGCGGTGCTGGGTTCTCCCATCGAGCACTCCCTCTCACCGGTACTGCACCGGGCGGCCTACCGGGAGCTCGGCCTCGGCGACTGGTCCTACGACCGGTTCGAGATCGACGAGGCCGCGCTCCCCGGGTTCGTGGCGGGGCTGGGCCCCGAGTGGGCCGGGTTCTCCCTGACGATGCCGCTCAAGCGGGCGGTCATCCCGCTGCTGGACGAGATCAGCGACACTGCCGCCTCGGTGGAGGCGGTCAACACCCTCGTCCTGACCGGGGACGGCCGCCGCGTCGGCGACAACACCGACATCCCCGGCATAGTCGCGGCCCTGCGCGAGCGCGGGGTCGAGAAGGTCCCCGCCGCCGCCGTCCTCGGGGCCGGCGCCACCGCCTCCTCGGCGCTGGCGGCCCTCGCCCGGATCTGCACCGGCGAGATCACCGCGTACGTCCGCTCGGCCGGCCGCGCCGACGAGATGCGCCGCTGGGGCGAGCGGCTCGGCGTGGACGTCCGCACCGCCGACTGGTCGCGGGCCGCGGAGGCCCTGACGGCCCCCCTGGTGATCGCCACCACCCCGGCGGGCGCCACCGACGGACTCGCGGCCGCCGTACCCGCGGCCCCGGGCGCACTCTTCGACGTCCTGTACGACCCCTGGCCCACGGCCCTCGCGGCCGCCTGGTCCGGCCGAGGCGGCACCCTGCTGGGCGGCCTCGACCTCCTCGTGCACCAGGCCGTCCTCCAGTTCGAGCTGATGACCGGCCGCACCCCCGGACCCCTGGCGGCCATGCGGGCCGCGGGAGAGCGGGCGCTCGCCGCGCGTTAGGCTTCCCGCCTGCTGTTCTTCGGGGTGAGGGGGCGCGTGGAAGCGTTCGGATCGGGTCAGACGCTGGCGTCGAAGTGGGACGCGGCGTACGGCGTCCTGATGTTCGTGAAGGTGATGCTCGGCAGTCTGCCGGCCTGGGCGAAGTGGATCCTCGCCTCCCTCGTGGCCGTCCTGCTCCTCCTGGAGGGCTACCGGTGGTGGCGCCGGCGTGAGACGGCCGTCCGATAGCTGGACCGGAGCGCGGTGGTACCCCCGGGACGTGGGAGGATTCGGGTACCGGCGGTCGCGGTCCGCGCACCGGACACGCCGTGGCAGTGCCAGGCGCGAGCATGAGGAGCATCGTTGAGCAGGTTGCGTTGGCTGACCGCAGGAGAGTCGCACGGACCGGCCCTGGTCGCGACGCTGGAGGGCCTTCCCGCCGGCGTCCCGGTCACCACCGAGCTGGTGGCCGACCACCTGGCGCGGCGCCGCCTCGGCTATGGACGCGGTGCCCGGATGAAGTTCGAGCAGGACGAGGTCACCTTCCTCGGCGGCGTCCGCCACGGGCTGTCCCAGGGCTCCCCGGTCGCCGTGATGGTCGGCAACACCGAGTGGCCCAAGTGGGAGACGGTCATGTCGGCCGACCCGGTGGACCCCTCGCTGCTCAAGGACACCGGCCGCAACGCGCCGCTGACCCGCCCGCGCCCCGGCCACGCCGACCTCGCGGGCATGCAGAAGTACGGCTTCGACGAGGCCCGCCCGATCCTGGAGCGCGCCAGCGCCCGTGAGACCGCCGCCCGCGTCGCCCTCGGTGCCGTCGCCCGCTCCTTCCTCAAGGAGGTCGCGGGCATCGAGATCGTCTCGCACGTGGTGGAACTGGCCTCGGCCAAGGCCCCCTACGGCGTCTACCCGACCCCCGCCGACGTCGAGAAGCTCGACGCCGACCCGGTGCGCTGCCTCGACGCCGACGCGTCGAAGGCGATGGTCGCGGAGATCGACCAGGCCCACAAGGACGGCGACACCCTCGGCGGCGTCGTCGAGGTCCTCGCCTACGGCGTGCCCGTAGGCCTCGGCTCCCACGTCCACTGGGACCGCCGCCTCGACGCCCGCCTCGCCGCGGCGCTCATGGGCATCCAGGCCATCAAGGGCGTCGAGGTCGGCGACGGCTTCGAGCTGGCCCGCGTGCCCGGCTCCCAGGCCCACGACGAGATCGTCTCCACCCCTGAGGGCATCAGGCGCACCTCCGGCCGCTCCGGCGGCACCGAGGGCGGCCTGACCACCGGCGAGCTGCTGCGCGTCCGCGCCGCGATGAAGCCCATCGCGACCGTGCCGCGCGCCCTGGCCACCGTCGACGTGGCCACCGGCGAGGCGGCGGTGGCGCACCACCAGCGCTCCGACGTCTGCGCCGTGCCCGCCGCGGGCATCGTCGCCGAGGCCATGGTCGCGCTCGTGCTGGCCGACGCGGTCGTCGAGAAGTTCGGCGGCGACTCCGTCCCCGAGACCCGGCGCAACGTGCGGTCCTACCTCGACCACCTGCAGATCCGGTGACGGGCGGACCGCTGGTCGTCCTCGTCGGCCCCATGGGGTCCGGCAAGTCCACGGTGGGGGCGCTGCTCGCCGAACGGCTCGGCGTCGCCTACCGGGACACGGACGCGGACATCGTCGCCGCCCAGGGCCGCGAGATCTCCGACATCTTCGTCGACGAGGGCGAGCCGTACTTCCGTGAGCTGGAGCGGCGGGCGGTCGCCACCGCCGTCGCCGAGCACACGGGGGTCCTCTCCCTCGGCGGCGGCGCCGTCCTCGACGCGGACACCCGTGCCCTGCTGGCCGCCCTGCCCGTCGCCTACCTGTCTATGGAGGTCGAGGAGGCCGTGCGCCGCGTCGGCCTCGGCGCGGCCCGCCCGCTGCTGGCCGTCAACCCGCGCCGCCAGTGGCGCGAGCTGATGGACGCGCGGCGCCCCCTGTACACCGAAGTAGCGCGCGTCGTGGTGGCCACGGACGAGCGCACCCCCGAAGAGGTCGCCCAGGCGGTCCTCGACGCTCTGGAGTTGAAGGACGTATGACAGACCAGGTGACGCGGATCCAGGTCGGCGCGAGCGCCGGACACGACGCGTACGACGTGCTGGTCGGCCGGCAGCTGCTCGGCGAGCTCGGCGGCCTGATCGGAACGACGGCCCGGCGGGTCGCCGTGATCCACCCGGAGGCCCTCGCCGAGACCGGCGAGGCGCTCCGCGCGGACCTGGCCGAGCAGGGCTACGAGGCCATCGCCATCCAGGTGCCCAACGCCGAGGAGGCCAAGACCGTCGAGGTGGCGGCCTACTGCTGGAAGGCGCTGGGCCAGTCCAACTTCACCCGCACCGACGTGATCGTCGGCGTGGGCGGCGGCGCCACCACCGACCTGGCCGGCTTCGTCGCGGCCTCCTGGCTGCGCGGGGTGCGCTGGGTCGCGGTCCCGACCACCGTCCTGGCGATGGTGGACGCGGCCGTCGGGGGCAAGACCGGCATCAACACCGCCGAGGGCAAGAACCTCGTCGGCGCCTTCCACCCGCCGGCCGGGGTGCTGTGCGACCTCGCGGCGCTGGACTCGCTGCCCGTCAACGACTACGTCAGCGGCCTCGCCGAGATCATCAAGGCCGGCTTCATCTCCGACCCGGTGATCCTCGACCTGATCGAGGAGGACCCGCAGGCCGCGCGCACGCCCGAGGGCCCGCACACGGCCGAGCTGATCGTCCGCTCCATCCGGGTCAAGGCCGACGTGGTCTCCAGCGACCTCAAGGAGTCGGGCCTGCGGGAGGTCCTCAACTACGGGCACACCCTCGCGCACGCCATCGAGAAGAACGAGCGCTACAAGTGGCGCCACGGCGCGGCCGTCTCCGTCGGCATGGTCTTCGCCGCCGAGCTGGGCCGCCTCGCGGGCCGCCTCGACGACGCGACGGCCGACCGGCACCGGACCGTCCTCGCCTCCGTCGGCCTGCCGCTGACCTACCGCGGCGACCAGTGGCCCAAGCTGCTCCAGACCATGCAGGTCGACAAGAAGTCCCGCGGTAACCTGCTGCGCTTCATCGTCCTCGACGGGCTGGGCAAGCCGACCGTCCTGGAGGGCCCCGATCCGGCCCACCTGATCGCCGCCTACGGTGAGGTGTCGGCGTGAGCCGCCCCGTCCTGGTGCTGAACGGCCCGAACCTGGGCCGGCTCGGCTCCCGCGAGCCCGACGTCTACGGGGCCACCTCGTACGCCGGACTGGTCGAGAGCTGCCGCACCCTGGGCGCCGAGCTCGGCTTCGACGTCGAGGTCCGCGAGACCAACGACGAGGGGGAGCTCGTGCGCTGGCTGCACGAGGCGGCGGACGGGAAGATCCCGGTCGTGATCAACCCGGGCGCCTTCACGCACTACTCGTACGCCATGCGCGACGCGGCCGCCCAGCGCACCGCGCCGCTGATCGAGGTGCACATCTCCAACCCGTACGCCCGGGAGGAGTTCCGGCACACCTCGGTCATCGCGGCGGTGGCCACCGGTACCGTCGCCGGCTTCGGACTGGGCTCCTACCGGCTGGCGCTGCGCGCGCTGGCCGAAGAGCTCACGACCTGAGATAACGTTCTCGCATCAGTCGCCTGAACGAGACGGAGTGGCGAGGATGCAGCACGGAGTGGGGGGCTGGGGTCCGCCGGGGCATCCCCCGGCGGCACCCCCGCCACCGCCGATACCCCCTGCACAGGGCTGGCCGGCGCCCCCGGTGCCCGAGGCGACCGGGCACATCCCGCTGCCCCCCGTCGCGCCCGCACCGCCCTCTCCCCCCGCCGGGGGGACGGGCGGCGCCACGCTCGCCGTCCTGCTCATCGGCCCGGCGGGCGCCGGCAAGACCACCGTGGCCCGGCACTGGGCGGCGACCCGCCCGGTGCCGACCGCTCACATCAGCCTCGACGACGTCCGCGAATGGGTCCGCTCGGGCTTCGCCGACCCGCAGGCCGGCTGGAACGACCACTCCGAGGCCCAGTACCGCCTCGCCCGCCGCACCTGCGGCTTCGCCGCCCGCAACTTCCTGGCCAACGGGATCTCCTGCATCCTCGACGACGCCGTCTTCCCGGACCGGCCCGTGGTCGGGCTCGGCGGCTGGAAGCGCCACGTCGGCCCCGCCCTGCTCCCGGTCGTGCTGCTGCCCGGCCTGGAGATCGTCCTGGACCGCAACGCCGCCCGCTCCGGCAACCGGCGCCTGTCCGACGAGGAGGTCGCCCGCATCCACGGTCGGATGGCCGGCTGGTACGGCTCGGGGCTGCCGATCATCGACAACTCCCACCTCGACGTGGAGGCCACCGCCCGCGCCCTGGACGAGGTCCTCGCCCGGGCCCTGGCGAGCCCTCCCCGCTGGTAGGAGCCGCGGGGGAGGGGCCGCCCCGGCCCCGTCCGGACGCGCTCGCCGGGCCGGATGCGCGGGGCGCTCGTAGGCTCGAAGACATGTCAGACGTGTACGCGGCCCGCAGGGGCCTGCTCCGCGAGCGCTGCGCCGCCGCGGGCAACTCCGCTGCCCTGATCACGCGTCCGGCGAACGTCCGCTACCTCGCCGGGGCGTCCCCGCCGGGCGCCGTCCTGCTGGTCGGGCCCGCCGATGACGAGCTGTTCTGCGCCGCCGCCCCCACCGGCGAGGTCGACGAGGGGCGGCTGGACGAGGGGCTGGCGCTCAGTCTGCTGGGCGGCCCCGGCGCCGATCCGGCGGTGGCCGCGGCCGACCGCGCCGCCGCCGTGCGCGCGGACTCCCTCGCCGTCGAGGAACACCACCTGACCGTCGCCCGGCACCGCGCCGTGAGCTCTGTGGCCCCCCGGCTGCGCCTGGCCGACCTGGGTACCGCCGTGGAGCAGCAGCGGCTGGTCAAGGACGAGGAGGAGATCGCCTGCCTGCGCATCGCCGCCGAGATCGCCGACCAGGCCCTCGGCGAGCTGCTGGAGTCGATCCTGGTCGGGCGGACCGAACGCCACCTGGCCCTGGAACTGGAGCGCAGGCTCGTCGACCACGGCGCCGACGGCCCGGCCTTCCCGACCTCGGTCGGCACCGGCCCGCACTCCGGCCGTTCCCGGCACCGTCCCTCGGACCGGCGGGTGGAGGAGGGCGACTTCCTGTCCGTCTGCCTCGGCGCGAACTACCGGGGCTACCGCTGCGAGATCGGCCGTACGTTCGTGATCGGCACCACTCCGGCCGACTGGCAGATCGAGCTGTACGAACTGGTCTTCGCCGCCCAGCGGGCCGGCCGGGAGGCGCTGCTGCCCGGGGCCGCGTACCGCGAAGTGGACCACGCGGCGCGGTCCGTACTGGGCTCGGCGGGGCACGGCGAAGCCCTCGCCGGGTGCATGGGACACGGGGTCGGCCTCGAAATCGACGAGGACCCGCAGCTTGCACCTACGGCAATGGGTAAACTGGACGCTTGCGTGCCGGTCACCGTCGAACCGGGGGTTCACCTCCCGGGCCGGGGAGGTGTCCGGATCGATGACACGCTCGTCGTGCGCCCCGAGGCGGACGGCGGTCCCGAGCTACTCACCATTACGACCAAGGAGCTGCTCGCACTGTAGTCCGCTGTGCCGGGCTGGGTGCGCCTCCCTGGTCTTCCAGTGCAGGAGATTCCGCAACCGTGGCTTCCACGAACGACCTCAAGAACGGCATGGTGCTCAAGCTCGACGGTGACCAGCTCTGGTCCGTCGTCGAGTTCCAGCACGTCAAGCCCGGCAAGGGCCCGGCCTTCGTGCGCACCAAGCTCAAGCACGTGCTCTCCGGCAAGGTCGTCGACAAGACCTTCAACGCCGGCACGAAGGTCGACACCGCCACGATCGACCGCCGTGACATGCAGTTCTCGTACATGGACGGCGACTACTTCGTCTTCATGGACATGCAGACCTACGACCAGCTGATGGTCGACCGCAAGGCCGTCGGCGACGCCGCCAACTTCCTCATCGAGGGCTTCACCGCCTCCGTGGCCCAGCACGAGGGCGAGGTGCTCTACGTCGAGCTCCCGGCCGCCGTCGAGCTGACCATCGAGCACACCGACCCGGGCGTCCAGGGCGACCGCTCCACCGGCGGCACCAAGCCCGCCAAGCTGGAGACCGGCCACGAGATCCAGGTCCCGCTCTTCGTCACCACCGGCGAGAAGATCAAGGTCGACACCCGCACCAGCGCCTACCTCGGCCGGGTGAACGGCTAACCGTGGCTGCCCGGAGCAACGCGCGCAAGCGCGCCTTCCAGATCCTCTTCGAGGCCGACCAGCGCGGCGTTCCCGTGCGCGAGGTCCTCGCGGACTGGATCCGGCACGCGAATGCGGACGTCCGGCAGCCGCCGGTCAGCGCCTTCACGATGGACCTCGTCGAGGGGTACTCCGAGAAGGTGAACCGCATCGACGACCTGATCGTCACCTACGCCGTGGACTGGGAGCTCGACCGCATGCCGGTCGTCGACCGGAACATCCTGCGGCTGGGCGCCTACGAGCTGATCTGGGTCGACGAGACCCCGGACGCCGTGGCGATCGACGAGGCGGTGCAGCTGGCGAAGGAGTTCTCCACGGACGACTCGCCGGCGTTCGTCAACGGCATGCTGGCCCGCTTCAAGGACCTGAAGCCGAGCCTGCGCCGCGGCGAGGACTGACGCGCGCACCGCGCGCATACGGAAGGGCCCGCAACGTCCGCGTTGCGGGCCCTTCCGTATGCGTGTCCCGCACGGGACACGCTGCGCGCCCCGTGCGGGACACGAAAAACCGGCGGGTGCCGGGACCCTGGGGTCCCGGCACCCGCCGGTACGTTTCTGCTGGTGGCCGGCCCCGGCCGGGGGACTAGATGTCCTCGTGGGCCACGGCGCGGCGCGCGTCGGCGTCGAGGACGCCCCAGCTGATCAGCTGCTCGGTCAGGACCGAGGGGGACTGGTCGTAGATGACGGCCAGGGTGCGCAGGTCGTCCTGGCGGATCGACAGCACCTTGCCGTTGTAGTCGCCGCGCTGGCTCTGGATGGTCGCGGCGTAACGCTGGAGCGGGCCGGCCTTCTCGGCGGGCACGCCCGCCAGGCGCTCCAGATCGAGGCGCAGCTTCGGCGGCGGCTCGGCGGCTCCGCCCGGGGTCGTGCCCGGGAGCAGCTCCTGGACCGGAACCCCGTAGAAGTCCGCCAGCTCGGCCAGGCGCTGGACGGTCACGGCGCGGTCCCCGCGCTCGTACGAACCGACCACCACGGCCTTCCAACGGCCCTGGGACTTCTCCTCGACTCCGTGGAGGGAGAGGCCCTGCTGGGTGCGGATGGCGCGGAGCTTGGCCCCGAGCTGTTTGGCGTATTCGCTGGACATAACGCTCCCGGACGCTGTGACGTGCGGCTCCGCCGCGCGGCTGGTAACTCACTGTGAGGTTACGCAGCGTTACGTGGATGCGTCAAGCCGAATGGTCATCGACGCCCTCCTACGGGGCGGAGCGCGGGCACCCGGTGCGCGGGTGTCCTCGGGGTCCTGGTACCGTGGGCGGCGTACATCAGACGTCCTTTAAGGTCCGTCCCGTGAGGCGGAGAAGGAGGTCCTCTTCATGGACAGCCAGGTTTCCCAGGTCTCTCCCGATGAAGCGATGCGCCCCGTGCTGGAGGCGCAGGACATCGCCCGGGTCCTGACCCGTATCGCCCACGAGATCGTCGAACGCGCCAAGGGCGCCGACGACGTGGTGCTCCTCGGCATCCCCACCCGCGGTGTCCACCTCGCCCGCCGGCTGGCCGCCAAGCTCGAGGAGATCACCGGGACGAAGGTCCCGGTCGGCTCCCTCGACATCACCATGTACCGCGACGACCTGCGGATGAAGCCCGCGCGGGCCATCGGCCGCACCGAGATCCCCGGTGACGACATCGACGGCCGCCTCGTGGTCCTCGTCGACGACGTCCTCTTCTCCGGCCGCACCATCCGCGCCGCCCTCGACGCCCTCGGCGACCTCGGCCGCCCCCGCGCCGTCCAGCTCGCGGTCCTCGTCGACCGCGGCCACCGCGAACTTCCGATCCGCGCCGACTACGTGGGCAAGAACCTGCCCACGTCGCTGCGGGAGACCGTCAAGGTCCAGCTCCAGGAGGAGGACGGCCGCGACGCCGTACTGCTCGGCCAGCGGACCGTCCAGGCAGCAGCGCAGTAGCCCACCCCGGGTACGGGGCCCCGAGGCGGGGTCCGTGCCCCGGCCTGCCCTGCCCGCACCACCGTCAGCCCCGCCTGCCTGCCCTCCCGACTTACGGAGCACCCAGATGAAGCGCCACCTCATCTCGGCCGCCGACCTCACGCGCGACGACGCCGTCCTCATCCTCGACACCGCCGAGGAGATGGCCCGGGTCGCCGACCGGCCGATAAAGAAGCTGCCCACCCTGCGCGGCCGCACGATCTGCAACCTGTTCTTCGAGGACTCGACCCGCACCCGGATCTCCTTCGAAGCCGCCGAGAAGCGCCTCTCCGCCGACGTCATCAACTTCGCCGCGAAGGGCTCCAGCGTCTCCAAGGGCGAGTCCCTCAAGGACACCGCCCAGACCCTGGAGGCCATGGGCGTCGACGCGGTCGTCATCCGCCACCACGCCTCCGGCGCCCCCTACCGGCTCGCCAACTCCGGCTGGATCGACGCCCCGGTGATCAACGCCGGCGACGGCACCCACCAGCACCCCACCCAGGCCCTGCTCGACGCGTTCACCATGCGCCGCCGCCTGGTCGGCCGCGACGCCGGGCTCGGCAAGGGCCTCGACGGCCGCCGGATCACCATCGTCGGCGACGTCCTGCACAGCCGCGTGGCCCGCTCCAACGTCGACCTGCTGCACACCCTCGGCGCCGAGGTCACCCTGGTGGCCCCGCCCACCCTGGTGCCGGTCGGCGTCGAGAACTGGCCCTGCGAGGTCTCGTACAGCCTGGACGAGGTGCTGCCGAAGTCCGACGCCGTCATGATGCTGCGTGTGCAGCGCGAGCGCATGAACGCCGCCTTCTTCCCGACCGAGCGCGAGTACTCCCGCCGCTACGGCCTGGACGCCGCCCGCATGGCGCGGATGCCCGAGCACGCCGTCGTGATGCACCCCGGCCCGATGGTCCGCGGCATGGAGATCACCGCCGAGGTCGCCGACTCCGACCGCTGCACGGTCGTCGAACAGGTCGCCAACGGGGTCTCGATCCGCATGGCCGTCCTGTACCTGCTGCTCGGAGGCTCCGAGCCCGCCGTCACCACGTCCCGCACCGAGGAGAACAAGTAACCATGAGCAAGATCCTTATCCGCGGTGCGCAGGTCCTCGGCGGCGAGGCGCAGGACGTCCTGATCGACGGCGAGACCATCGCCGAGGTCGGCCCCCAGGTCTGGGCCGAGGGCATCACCCAGGTCATCGAGGCAGGCGGCCAGATCCTCCTCCCGGGCCTCGTCGACCTCCACACCCACCTGCGCGAGCCGGGCCGCGAGGACTCCGAGACCGTCCTCACCGGCACCCGCGCCGCCGCCTCCGGCGGCTACACCGCCGTCTTCGCCATGGCCAACACCTTCCCGGTCGCCGACACCGCCGGCGTCGTCGAGCAGGTCTGGCGCCTGGGCAAGGAGTCCGGCTACTGCGACGTGCAGCCCATCGGCGCCGTCACCGTCGGCCTGGAGGGCAAGAAGCTCTCCGAGCTGGGCGCCATGCACGAGTCCGCCGCCCGCGTCACCGTCTTCTCCGACGACGGCAAGTGCGTGGACGACGCCGTGATCATGCGCCGCGCCCTGGAGTACGTGAAGGCCTTCGGCGGCGTCGTCGCCCAGCACGCCCAGGAGCCCCGCCTCACCGAGGGCGCCCAGATGAACGAGGGCGTCGTCTCCGCGGAGCTGGGTCTGGGCGGCTGGCCGGCCGTGGCCGAGGAGTCGATCATCGCCCGCGACGTCCTCCTCGCCGAGCACGTCGGCTCCCGCGTGCACATCTGCCACCTCTCCACCGCCGGCTCCGTCGAGATCGTCCGCTGGGCCAAGTCCCGCGGCATCGACGTCACCGCCGAGGTCACCCCGCACCACCTGCTCCTCACCGACGAGCTGGTCCGCTCGTACAACCCGGTCTACAAGGTCAACCCGCCGCTGCGCACCGAGCGCGACGTGATGGCCCTGCGCGAGGCGCTCGCCGACGGCACGATCGACATCGTCGCCACCGACCACGCCCCGCACCCGCACGAGGACAAGGACTGCGAGTGGGCCGCCGCCGCCATGGGCATGGTGGGCCTGGAGACCGCGCTCTCCGTCGTCCAGCAGACGATGGTGGAGACCGGCCTGCTCGACTGGGCGGGCGTCGCCGAGCGCATGTCCGTCGCCCCGGCCCGCATCGGCGGCCTGTCCCACCAGCACGGCAGGCCCGTCTCGGCAGGTGAACCCGCGAACCTGACCTTGGTCGATACCTCGTACCGTGGTGTCGTGGACCCCGCACACTTCGCCTCCCGCAGCCGCAACACGCCCTACGAGGGCCGTGAGCTGCCGGGGCGCGTCACTCACACCTTCCTGCGGGGCCGGGCAACGGTCGTGGACGGGAAACTCGCGTGACACCTGCAGTAATCCAACTGGCCGCCGAGGCCGCCGAACGACACTCGGCGGAGGTGACGGACTGGGGCGCCCGCATCGCGTGGGTGGCCGGTCTGCTCGTCTTCATCGCGTTCGTGTACTGGCTGATGCGGCAGGGCTGGAAATGGCGCGGCACCCTGCAGAACGACCTGCCGGAACTGCCCGCCGCCCCCGGCGGTCTCCCCGAGCACCGGCTGGCCCTGACCGGCCGGTACCACGGGTCCACCACCGCCGGGCAGTGGCTCGACCGGATCGTCGCCCAGGGTCTGGGGGTGCGCAGCCGCGTGGAGCTCACCCTCACCGACGCGGGCCTCGACGTGGTCCGTCCGGGTGCCACCGACTTCTTCGTACCGGCCTCGCAGCTGCGCGGCGCCCGCCTCGACAAGGGAATCGCGGGCAAGGTACTCACCGAGGGCGGTCTGCTCGTCGTCACCTGGGCGCACGGCGACAAGCTGATCGACTCCGGATTCCGCTCCGACCGTGCGGCCGAGCACGCCGCCTGGGTCGAGGCCATCAATTCCATGAACACATCCATCACGACGGAAGGCGCCGAACGATGACGACCTCCACCAGGGGAGCGAAAGCTCCCGCCGTACTCGTCCTGGAGGACGGCCGGATCTTCCGCGGCCGCGCCTACGGCGCAGTGGGGGAGACCTTCGGCGAGGCCGTGTTCTCCACCGGCATGACCGGCTACCAGGAGACCCTCACCGACCCGTCGTACCACCGGCAGGTCGTCGTGATGACCGCCCCCCACGTGGGCAACACCGGCGTCAACGACGAGGACCCCGAGTCCTCCCGCATCTGGGTCTCCGGCTACGTCGTGCGCGACCCCGCGCGCATCCCGTCCAACTGGCGCTCGCAGCGCTCGCTGGACGAGGAGCTCGTCAAGCAGGGCGTCGTGGGCATCAGCGGCGTCGACACCCGCGCCCTGACCCGCCACCTGCGCGAGCGCGGCGCCATGCGCGTCGGCATCTTCTCCGGCGAGTCGATCGCCGACGACGCGGCCCTGCTGGCGAAGGTCCAGGCGCAGCCGCAGATGAAGGGCGCCAACCTCTCCGCCGAGGTCGCCACCAAGGAGGCGTACGTCGTCCCCGCGATCGGCGAGAAGCGCTTCACCGTCGCCGCCGTCGACCTCGGCATCAAGGGCATGACCCCGCACCGGATGGCCGAGCGCGGCATCGAGGTCCACGTGCTGCCCGCCACCGCCACCGTCGAGGACGTGTACGCGGTGAACCCGGACGGCGTCTTCTTCTCCAACGGCCCGGGCGACCCGGCCACCGCCGACGGCCCCGTCGCCGTCATGCAGGGCGTCCTGGAGCGCAAGACCCCGCTCTTCGGCATCTGCTTCGGCAACCAGATCCTGGGCCGCGCGCTCGGCTTCGGCACCTACAAGCTGAAGTACGGCCACCGCGGCATCAACCAGCCGGTCCAGGACCGCACCACCGGCAAGGTCGAGGTCACCGCGCACAACCACGGCTTCGCCGTCGACGCGCCTCTCGACAAGGTGTCGGAGACCCCCTTCGGCCGCGCCGAGGTCTCCCACGTCTGCCTGAACGACAACGTCGTGGAAGGCCTCCAGCTGCTCGACCAGCCGGCCTTCAGCGTCCAGTACCACCCCGAAGCGGCCGCCGGCCCGCACGACGCCGCGTACCTCTTCGACCGCTTCGTTAGCCTGATGGAGGCCGAGCGTGCCTAAGCGCACCGATATCCAGTCCGTCCTGGTCATCGGCTCCGGCCCGATCGTCATCGGCCAGGCCGCCGAGTTCGACTACTCCGGCACCCAGGCCTGCCGCGTCCTCAAGGCCGAGGGCCTGCGGGTCATCCTGGTGAACTCCAACCCCGCGACGATCATGACCGACCCGGAGATCGCCGACGCCACGTACGTCGAGCCGATCACCCCCGAGTTCGTCGAGAAGATCATCGCCAAGGAGCGCCCCGACGTGCTCCTGCCCACCCTCGGCGGCCAGACGGCCCTGAACACCGCCATCTCCATGCACGAGCAGGGCGTGCTGGAGAAGTACGGCGTCGAGCTCATCGGCGCCAACGTCGAGGCCATCCACAAGGGCGAGGACCGCGACCTCTTCAAGGGCGTCGTCGAGGCCGTCAAGGCCAGGATCGGCCACGGCGAGTCCGCCCGCTCGGTCATCTGCCACTCCATGGACGACGTCCTGGCGGGCGTCGAGACCCTCGGCGGCTACCCCGTCGTCGTGCGCCCCTCCTTCACCATGGGCGGCGCCGGCTCCGGTTTCGCCCACGACGAGGACGAGCTGCGCCGCATCGCCGGCCAGGGCCTGACGCTCTCCCCGACCACCGAGGTGCTCCTGGAGGAGTCCATCCTCGGCTGGAAGGAGTACGAGCTGGAGCTGATGCGCGACACCAAGGACAACGTCGTCGTCGTCTGCTCCATCGAGAACTTCGACCCCATGGGCGTCCACACCGGCGACTCCATCACCGTCGCCCCGGCGATGACGCTCACCGACCGCGAGTACCAGCGGCTGCGCGACATCGGCATCGCGATCATCCGCGAGGTCGGCGTCGACACCGGCGGCTGCAACATCCAGTTCGCGATCAACCCGGACGACGGCCGCGTCATCGTCATCGAGATGAACCCGCGCGTGTCCCGTTCGTCGGCGCTCGCGTCGAAGGCCACCGGCTTCCCGATCGCCAAGATCGCCGCCAAGCTGGCCATCGGCTACACGCTGGACGAGGTCCCCAACGACATCACCGAGAAGACGCCGGCCTCCTTCGAGCCGACCCTCGACTACGTCGTCGTCAAGGCCCCGCGCTTCGCCTTCGAGAAGTTCCCGGCCGCCGACGCCACCCTCACCACCACCATGAAGTCGGTGGGCGAGGCCATGGCCATCGGCCGCAACTTCACCGAGGCCCTCCAGAAGGCCCTGCGCTCCCTGGAGAAGAAGGGCTCGCAGTTCACCTTCGTGGGCGAGCCCGGCGACAAGGAGGAGCTGCTGCGCGTCGCGGTCCGGCCGACCGACGGCCGCATCAACACCGTCATGCAGGCCATCCGCGCCGGCGCCACCCAGGCGGAGGTGTTCGAGGCCACGAAGATCGACCCGTGGTTCGTCGACCAGCTCTTCCTGATCAAGGAGATCGCGGACGAGCTCGGCTCCGTCGAGAAGCTGGAGCCGGAGGTCCTCGCCGAGGCCAAGCGCCACGGCTTCTCCGACGCCCAGATCGCCGAGATCCGCGGCCTGCGCGAGGACGTCGTCCGCGAGGTCCGCCACGCCCTCGGCGTCCGCCCGGTGTACAAGACGGTCGACACCTGCGCCGCCGAGTTCGCCGCGAAGACCCCGTACTTCTACTCGTCCTACGACGAGGAGTCCGAGGTCGCCCCGCGCACCAAGCCCGCGGTGATCATCCTGGGCTCCGGCCCGAACCGCATCGGCCAGGGCATCGAGTTCGACTACTCCTGCGTCCACGCCTCCTTCGCGCTCAGCGAGGCCGGCTACGAGACCGTGATGGTCAACTGCAACCCCGAGACCGTCTCGACGGACTACGACACCTCCGACCGCCTGTACTTCGAGCCGCTGACGCTCGAGGACGTGCTGGAGATCGTCCACGCCGAGTCGCTGGCCGGTCCCATCGCCGGCGTCGTCGTCCAGCTCGGCGGCCAGACGCCGCTGGGTCTCGCCCAGGCGCTCAAGGACAACGGCGTCCCGGTCGTCGGCACCTCGCCCGAGGCCATCCACGCCGCCGAGGACCGCGGCGCCTTCGGCCGGGTCCTGGCCGAGGCAGGCCTGCCCGCCCCCAAGCACGGCACCGCCACCACCTTCGCGGGCGCGAAGGCGATCGCCGACGAGATCGGCTACCCGGTCCTCGTCCGCCCGTCCTACGTGCTCGGCGGCCGCGGCATGGAGATCGTCTACGACGAGGCCCGCCTGGAGTCGTACATCGCGGAGTCGACCGAGATCTCCCCGACCCGCCCCGTGCTGGTCGACCGGTTCCTCGACGACGCCATCGAGATCGACGTGGACGCCCTCTACGACGGCGAGGAGCTCTACCTCGGCGGCGTCATGGAGCACATCGAGGAAGCCGGCATCCACTCCGGCGACTCGGCCTGCGCCCTGCCCCCGATCACCCTCGGCGGCTACGACATCAAGCGCCTGCGCGCCTCCACCGAGGCCATCGCCAAGGGCGTCGGCGTCCGCGGCCTGATCAACATCCAGTTCGCGATGGCGGGTGACATCCTCTACGTCCTGGAGGCCAACCCGCGCGCCTCCCGGACCGTGCCCTTCACCTCGAAGGCCACCGCCGTCCCCCTCGCGAAGGCCGCCGCCCGCATCGGTCTCGGCGCCACCATCGCCGAGCTGCGCGCCGAGGGCATGCTCCCCAAGGAGGGCGACGGCGGCACCCTGCCGCTGGACGCGCCGATCTCCGTCAAGGAGGCCGTCATGCCGTGGTCGCGCTTCCGCGACATCCAGGGCCGCGGCGTCGACACCGTCCTCGGCCCGGAGATGCGCTCCACCGGCGAGGTCATGGGCATCGACTCCGTCTTCGGCACGGCGTACGCCAAGTCCCAGGCCGGCGCCTACGGACCCCTGCCGACCAAGGGCCGCGCCTTCATCTCGGTCGCCAACCGCGACAAGCGCTCGATGGTCTTCCCGGCCCGCGAGCTGGTCGCGCACGGCTTCGAGCTGCTGGCCACCTCCGGCACCGCCGAGGTCCTCAAGCGCAACGGCATCAACGCCACCGTCGTGCGCAAGCTCAGCGAGGGCGAGGGCCCGAACGGTGAGAAGACCGTCGTCCAGCTCATCCACGACGGTCAGGTCGACCTGATCGTCAACACCCCGTACGGCACCGGCGGCCGCCTCGACGGCTACGAGATCCGCACGGCGGCCGTGGCGCGCGGCGTCCCGTGCCTGACGACGGTCCAGGCGCTCGCCGCCGCCGTCCAGGGCATCGACGCGCTCGGCCGCGGCGAGGTCGGCGTGCGGTCCCTCCAGGAGCACGCGGAGCACCTGAACGCCTTCCGCGACTAGCAGCCCGTACGAAAGGGGGACACCGGCGACAGCGACCGGTGTCCCCCCTTTCATGAGGTCCTTCCGAGCGCACACAGGGATTCAAGGGATTAATCGGACGATGTACAAACTGTTCTTCAACCTCGTCTTCAAGCGGATGGACCCCGAGCAGGCCCACTACACGGCCTTCCGCTGGATCCGCCTCGCCGCCCGCACCCCGGTGCTGCGCACCTTCGTGGCGGCGGCCCTGGCCCCCCGCTACAAGGAGCTGCGCACGGAGGCCCTGGGCCTGCGCATGCACGGCCCCTTCGGGCTCGCGGCCGGCTTCGACAAGAACGCCGTCGCCATCGACGGCATGGCCATGCTCGGCTTCGACCACGTCGAGATCGGCACCGTCACCGGCCAGGCGCAGCCCGGCAACCCCAAGAAGCGGCTCTTCCGCCTGGTCCCCGACCGCGCGCTGATCAACCGCATGGGCTTCAACAACGAGGGCTCCGAGGCCGTCGCGGCCCGCCTGGCGGCCCGCAACCCGGTCTTCAGGACGGTCGTCGGCGTCAACATCGGCAAGACCAAGGTGGTGCCGGAGGCCGAGGCCGCCGCCGACTACGTGGTCTCCACCGAGCGCCTCGCCCGCCACGCCGACTACCTGGTCGTCAACGTCTCCTCGCCGAACACCCCCGGCCTGCGCAACCTCCAGGCCACCGAGTCCCTGCGCCCGCTGCTGACCGCCGTACGGGAGGCCGCCGACCGCTCGGTCACCGGCCGTCGCGTCCCGCTGCTGGTCAAGATCGCCCCGGACCTCGCCGACGAGGACGTGGACGCGGTCGCCGACCTCGCCCTGGAACTGGGCCTGGACGGCATCATCGCCACGAACACCACCATCGCCCGCGAGGGCCTGGGTCTGAAGTCGGACCCCGCTCTGGTCAAGGAGACCGGCGGACTGTCCGGCGCCCCGGTCAAGGAGCGCTCCCTGGAGGTCCTGCGGCGCCTGTACGCCCGCGTGGGCGACCGGATCACCCTCGTCGGCGTCGGCGGCATCGAGAACGCCGAGGACGCCTGGCAGCGCATCCTGGCGGGCGCCACCCTGATCCAGGGCTACAGCGCCTTCATCTACGAGGGCCCGTTCTACGCCCGCGCCATCCACAAGGGCCTGGCCGCGCGCCTGGCCGCCAGCCCCTACGCGACCCTGGCCGAGGCCGTGGGCGCCGAGACCCGAAAGGCCGCCCAGTGACCTCCCAGACCCCTGTGACCCCCTTCGGGGCCCGTCTGCGCGCCGCCATGGACGCACGCGGCCCCCTGTGCGTCGGCATCGACCCCCACGCCGCCCTGCTGGACTCCTGGGGCCTGGCCGACGACATCGCGGGCCTGGAGCGGTTCTCCCGCACCGTCGTCGAGGCGCTCGCCGACTCGGTGGCGGTGTTCAAGCCGCAGGCCGCCTTCTTCGAGCGCTTCGGCTCGCGGGGCGTGGCGGTGCTGGAGCGGACCGTGGCCGACGCGCGGGCGGCCGGGACCCTGGTCGTCATGGACGCCAAGCGGGGCGACATCGGCTCCACGATGGCCGCGTACGCCTCCGCCTTCCTGGACCCCTCGTCCCCGCTGTTCTCGGACGCCCTGACGGTCTCCCCGTACCTGGGCTACGGCTCGCTGAAGCCGGCCGTGGACCTGGCGCGCGCGTCCGGCGCCGGCCTGTTCGTCCTGGCCCTCACCTCCAACCCGGAGGGCGCCGAGGTCCAGCGGGCGGTGCGCGAGGACGGCCGCTCGATCGGGGCGACGATGCTGGCGCACCTGGCGGCCGAGAACGCCGGGGCGGAGCCGATGGGCTCCTTCGGCGCGGTGGTCGGGGCGACCCTGGGCGACCTGTCCTCCTTCGACCTGGACATCAACGGTCCGCTGCTGGCCCCCGGCATCGGCGCCCAGGGCGCGACCGCGGCCGACCTCCCGGCGGTCTTCGGCGCGGCCGTGGGCAACGTGGTCCCGAACGTCTCCCGGGGCGTCCTGCGGCACGGACCGGACACCGACGCCCTGCGGGCCTCCGCGAAGCGGTTCGCCGACGAGATCCGCGAGGCCGTCGCGGCCTGATCGGACGGGTCACGGACCGGCGCGCAGCACGGGCTGTCGAGAATCGAACGTCTTTCGCCGGACAAAACCGGGGTATTTTGTCCGTGATGTACGGTTCAGTGGAGGCTGACCAGGACTTTTCGTCCGTTCTCGCTGACTGGAGCGGCCTTGGCCGCTAGTCTCCGACCTGAGTGAACGTGCAGCGAACCAGTTCCACCGCTGTTCGGGAGCTCGCCCGGCGTGGTGCCCGAGGGCTCCCCGCCGGTCCGTATCCGACAGTTCGACATCCGAGGTGACGTAGGCGTGGCTCTTCCGCCCCTTACCCCTGAACAGCGCGCAGCAGCGCTCGAAAAGGCCGCCGCGGCTCGCCGGGAGCGGGCCGAGGTGAAGAATCGACTCAAGCATTCCGGCGCCTCCCTCCACGACGTCATCAAGACGGGCCAGGAGAACGACGTCATCGGCAAGATGAAGGTCTCCGCCCTTCTCGAGTCGCTGCCCGGCGTCGGCAAGGTCCGCGCCAAGCAGATCATGGAGCGCCTCGGCATCTCCGAGTCCCGGCGTGTCCGAGGTCTCGGTTCCAACCAGATCGCCTCCCTGGAGCGTGAGTTCGGCGGTAGCGGCGCCTGAGGCGTCGCCCGAAGTTCTCCCGGCGTTCTCAGGCAGTCCCGAGAACCTGGATAATTGCTCCATGGCAGCAGAGGTTCGTCCGCGGCTGACCGTGCTCTCCGGCCCCTCAGGGGTCGGCAAGAGCACGGTCGTCGCGCATATGCGCAAGGTCCACCCCGAGGTCTGGCTCTCGGTGTCGGCCACCACCCGCAAGCCGCGGCCCGGTGAGCGACACGGAGTCCAGTACTTCTTCGTCAACGACGACGAGTTCGACAAGCTGATCGCCAACGGCGAGCTGCTGGAGTGGGCCGAGTTCGCGGGCAACCGCTACGGCACACCGCGCGGCGCGGTACTGGAACGCCTCGACAACGGCGAACCGGTGCTGCTGGAGATCGACCTCCAGGGCGCCCGGCTCGTCCGCGAGTCGATGCCCGACGCCCAGCTGGTCTTCCTGGCCCCGCCGAGCTGGGACGAGCTGGTCCGCCGGCTCACCGGCCGGGGCACCGAGTCGCCCGAGGTCATCGAGCGGCGGCTCGACACCGCCAAGGTCGAACTCGCTTCCGAGTCCGAGTTCGACACCACCCTGGTCAACACCTCCGTCGAGGACGTAGCACGTGAGCTGCTAGCCTTGATGGCAGTTGTCTGATCTTTTATCCATCTTCGGAAGGTAGAGCGTGTCCTCTTCCATCACCGCGCCCGAGGGCATCATCAACCCGCCGATCGACGAGCTGCTCGAGGCCACGGACTCGAAGTACAGCCTCGTGATCTACGCGGCCAAGCGTGCGCGTCAGATCAACGCGTACTACTCGCAGCTCGGTGAGGGCCTGCTGGAGTACGTAGGCCCGCTGGTGGACACCCACGTCCACGAGAAGCCGCTCTCGATCGCCCTGCGCGAGATCAACGCGGGTCTGCTGACCTCCGAGGCCATCGAGGCCCCGGCCCAGTAGGGCACGACATCATCACCACAGGCCCGGCAGCACGGCTGCCGGGCCTGTGGTGTGTCATAGGTACGACGCAACCGATCACGGGAGAAGCAGTGGACAAGCCGAAGGTCGTGCTGGGGGTCAGCGGCGGGATCGCCGCGTACAAGGCGTGCGAGCTGCTGCGCCGGCTGACCGAGTCCGGGCACGAGGTGCGGGTGGTGCCCACGGCGGCGTCCCTGAACTTCGTCGGCGAGGCCACCTGGGCCGCGCTCTCCGGCAACCCGGCCTCCACCGAGGTCTGGGAGAGCGTCGACGAGGTGCCCCACGTGCGCATCGGCCAGAGCGCCGACCTCGTCGTCGTCGCCCCCGCCACCGCCGACATGCTGGCCAAGGCTGCCCACGGCCTGGCCGACGACCTCCTCACGAACACCCTGCTCACCGCCCGCTGCCCGGTGGTCTTCGCGCCCGCGATGCACACCGAGATGTGGGAGCACCCCGCCACGCAGGAGAACGTCGCCACCCTGCGCCGCCGCGGGGCCGTGGTCGTCGAGCCCGCCGTCGGGCGGCTGACCGGCAAGGACACCGGCAAGGGGCGGCTGCCCGACCCGGAGGAGATCTTCGAGGTGTGCCGCGCCGTCCTCGCCCGCGGCTCGGCCGCCCCCGACCTGGCCGGGCGGCACGTGGTCGTCGGCGCCGGCGGCACCCGCGAGCCCCTGGACCCGGTCCGTTTCCTCGGCAACCGCTCCTCCGGCAAGCAGGGCTACGCGCTGGCCCGCACCGCCGTGGCGCGCGGGGCCCGGGTCACCCTGGTGGCCGCCAACACCGCGCTGGCCGACCCGGCCGGGGCGGACGTCGTACGGGTCGGCACGGCCCTCCAGCTGCGCGAGGCGGTGCTCAAGGCGGCCGCCGACGCCGACGCCGTGGTGATGGCCGCCGCCGTGGCGGACTTCCGGCCCGCCGCCTACGCCGACGGCAAGATCAAGAAGCAGGAGGGGCGCGAGCCCGACCCGGTGGCCCTCGTGCGCAATCCCGACGTCCTCGCGGAGATCTCCGCCGAGCGGGCCCGGCCGGGCCAGATCGTCGTCGGATTCGCCGCCGAGACCGATCACGTGCTCGACAACGGCCGGGCCAAGCTCCGCCGCAAGGGGTGCGACCTGCTCGTCGTCAATGAGGTCGGCGCAAACAAGACCTTCGGATCCGAGGAGAACGAAGCTGTGATCCTGTCGTCCGACGGTGGTGAGGTGCAGGTTCCCTATGGTCCGAAGGAGGCTCTGGCGGATGTGATCTGGGACCAGGTCGCGGACCGCCTCACGCCCCCGAGCGGGTCCCAGCCCGCCTGAGCGTCGCCCTTCTCGATCGGAAATCCGTACGCCAGAATGGAGTGCCGCAGGTCACACGGCTCCCACAGGGCGAGACGGGTGGTCCGGCAAACGGCGGCGACCGATAAACTGCATCTGGAACGTGATCGGGCGCAGCCCCCGGTATCGTTCCGCCAAATGATCAGCCAGCAGCCGCTGCAACCCCAGGGAGCATTGTGTCCCGTCGTCTGTTCACCTCGGAGTCCGTGACCGAGGGTCACCCCGACAAGATCGCTGACCAGATCAGCGACACGATCCTCGACGCCCTCCTCGCCGAGGACCCGACCTCGCGCGTGGCCGTGGAGACCCTCATCACCACCGGCCTGGTGCACATCGCGGGCGAGGTGACGACGAAGGCCTACGCCCCGATCGCCCAGCTCGTCCGCGACAAGATCCTCGAGATCGGCTACGACTCCTCGAAGAAGGGCTTCGACGGCGCCTCCTGCGGCGTGTCGGTGTCCATCGGCGCCCAGTCCCCGGACATCGCCCAGGGTGTCGACACGGCCTACGAGTCCCGCGTCGAGGGCGACGAGGACGAGCTCGACAAGCAGGGCGCGGGCGACCAGGGCCTGATGTTCGGCTACGCCTGCGACGAGACCCCCGAACTGATGCCGCTGCCGATCCACATCGCGCACCGGCTCTCGCGCCGCCTGTCCGAGGTCCGCAAGAACGGCACCATCCCGTACCTGCGCCCCGACGGCAAGACCCAGGTCACCATCGAGTACGACGGCGACAAGGCCGTGCGCCTGGACACGGTCGTCGTGTCCACGCAGCACGCCGCGGACATCGACCTGGAGTCGCTGCTCGCCCCCGACATCCGCGAGTTCGTCGTCGAGCACGTGCTCGCGCAGCTCGTGGAGGACGGCATCAAGCTGGACACCGAGGGCTACCGGCTGCTGGTGAACCCGACCGGTCGTTTCGAGATCGGCGGTCCGATGGGTGACGCCGGGCTGACCGGCCGCAAGATCATCATCGACACGTACGGCGGCATGGCCCGCCACGGCGGCGGCGCCTTCTCCGGCAAGGACCCGTCGAAGGTGGACCGCTCGGCCGCGTACGCGATGCGCTGGGTCGCCAAGAACGTCGTCGCCGCCGGCCTCGCGGCCCGCTGCGAGGTCCAGGTCGCGTACGCGATCGGCAAGGCCGAGCCCGTCGGCCTCTTCGTCGAGACCTTCGGCACCGCCAAGGTGGAGGTCCAGAAGATCGAGGACGCCATCGGCGAGGTCTTCGACCTCCGCCCGGCCGCCATCATCCGCGATCTCGACCTCCTGCGCCCCATCTACGCGCAGACCGCCGCGTACGGCCACTTCGGCCGCGAGCTCCCCGACTTCACCTGGGAGCGCACCGACCGCGTCGACGCCCTGCGCACCGCCGCCGGCCTGTAAACGGCACCCGCTCCACCCGGTACCGCCCCGGACCCACAGGTCCGGGGCGGTACCGCGTTGCGGCGCCCGTCCGCCCCGCACAGGCTGCCCCGGCCCTCCCGGTGCGCGGGGTGACGGCTTCGTCCGGAGCCGGACGCGAGCCCGGTGTCGAAGGACCGCCTTACCGCCGTCGCCCGCCGAGACCTCGGGAGGCCCCCGACTGTCGGTGCCCTTTGGTAAGAATGCTGCTGTGAGCAGCGAGAACGCACCCGACGCAGACGGCCCCGGCGGACCGCCGGAACAGCTCGCACTGCTCCGGGACCTGGTCGCCGAGGCGAAGGCCAAGGCGCCCAAGGCCAAGCCGCGCACCTGGCGCGGGGCCGCCCTCGCCGAGGAGCTGCCGGTGGCCCGCGTCCTCGTCAACAAGGGCGTCCTCCACCTCGACCGGCTCTTCGACTACGCCGTTCCCGCCGAGCTCTCCGAGACCGCCCGGCCCGGCGTCCGGGTCCGGGTCCGCTTCGGCGCGGGCGCCCACCGGGTGCACGGCGGCCGCCGCGAGGGCGGCGGGCTCATCGACGGGTTCATCGTCGAGCGGTGTGCCGAGTCCGACTACGAGGGGGCGCTCGCCGCCCTCGCCCAGGTGGTCTCGCCCGAGGTGGTCCTCGGCCCCCGCATGCTGGCCCTCGCCCGGGCCGTGGCCGACCGGTACGCGGGCAGCCTGGCCGACGTCCTCCAGCTGGCACTGCCCCCGCGCAACGCCCGCGCCGAGGCCAGGCCCTCCCCGGAGCCGCTGCCCCCGCCCCCCGTGCCCGAGCCCGGCGGCTGGAGCCGGTACGGCGCCGGGACCGCCTTCCTGCGCGCCCTGGCCGGCGGCGGCACCCCGCGCGCCGTGTGGACGGCCCTGCCCGGCCCCGGCTGGGCCGACGAGCTGGCCCGGGCCATGGCGGCCACCCTCGCATCCGGCCGCGGCGCCCTCGCCGTCGTACCCGACGGGCGCACCGCCGCCCGGGTCGACGCGGCCCTCACCGCCCTGCTGGGCGAGGGCCGGCACGCCCTGCTGACCGCCGACTCCGGGCCCGAGAAGCGCTACCGGGAGTGGCTCGCGGTCAACCGGGGCTCGGTACGGGCCGTGGTCGGCACCCGGGCCGCGATGTTCGCGCCCGTACGGGACCTCGGGCTCGTCGCCGTCTGGGACGACGGCGACTCCAGCCACGGCGACGACCACGCCCCCTTCCCGCACGTCCGCGAGGTGCTGGAGCTGCGCGCGGTCACCGACGGCTGCGGTTTCCTGGTCGGCGGCACCAGCTGCACCGTCGAGGCCGCCCAGCTGGTCGAGTCCGGCTGGGCCCGCCCGCTGGTCGCCGACCGGGAGACGGTGCGGGCCACCGCCCCCCGCGTGCGGACCGTCGGCGACGAGCTGCTGGCCCGCGACGGGGCCGCCCGCGCGGCGCGGCTGCCGAGCCTGGCCTGGGAGACGGTCCGGGAGGGCCTCAAGAGCGGGCCCGTGCTGGTCCAGGTGCCCCGGCGCGGGTACGTGCCCCGGCTGGCGTGCGAGCGCTGCCGGACCCCGGCCCGCTGCACCGCGTGCGCCGGCCCGCTGGAGGCCCCCGACGAGCGGGACCTGCACTGCGGCTGGTGCGGGCGGGGTGAGCCCTCCTGGCACTGCGAGGAGTGCGGCTCCTTCCGGCTGCGGGCCCAGGTGGTGGGCGCGCGACGGACCGCGGAGGAGCTGGGCCGGGCCTTCCCGGCCGTGCCCGTGCGGACCTCGGGGCGCGACCACGTCCTGGACGAGGTGCCGGACCGCCCGGCGCTTGTGGTCTCGACCCCCGGGGCCGAACCGGTCGCGGCGGGCGCCGGGTACGCGGCGGCGCTGCTGCTGGACGGATGGGCGATGCTGACCCGCCCCGATCTGCGGGCGGGGGAGGACGCGCTGCGCCGCTGGATCGCCGCCGCCTCCCTGGTCCGCGGGGACGGGCAGGTCGTGGTCGTCGCCGAGCCGACACTGCGGCCCGTCCAGGCCCTGGTGCGCTGGGACCCCGTGGGGCACGCGGTGCGGGAGCTCGCGGAGCGGGCCCAGCTGGGGTTCCCGCCCGTGTCGCGGATGGCGGCCGTGGCGGGGCGGCCCGAGGCCCTGGAGGCCTTCCTGGGGGCCGCCGCCCTGCCGGCGGACGCGGAGGTGCTGGGTCCCGTGCCGCTGCCCGGGCGGCGGGGGGAGGCCTCGCCGGGGGAGCGGGCCCTGATCCGGGTCCCGCCGGGGAGCGGGGCCGCGCTGGCGGCGGCGCTGAAGTCGGCGCAGGCGGCCCGTATGGCCCGCGGGGTGGCGGCCGCCGACGCGGTGCGGATCCGGATCGATCCGCCGGACATCGGCTGAGTTCCGGGTGCCGGCTGCGGGTGCCGCTGCGCGGGGCGGTGTCCCCTACCCGCCCTCTCGCCGCTTCCTGGGGCTGCGCCCCCAGACCCTCGAACGCAGGCGGGGCTGGAACGGCCCTGCGGGCAGTCCGGCCCGCGCAGCGCACGGAACGGGTCCGGGCGGAGCCCGGGGAGCGGGCGAAGGGCGGGTGGGGGGACGGTCCCGCAGGGCACTCGGGCAGCGCCTGCGGGGCCGGGGCCGTCGGGGGTCGGCGTCCCGGCGGCGGGGGCGGGAGCGGGGTCAGCCGTTGCGGGGGCCCGGGAAGGCCGACTGGCGGGCCGCCTGGGCGGCGGCGGCCTGGGTGTCCTCGCGGACGGGCTGAGGCGGCACCGAGCGCGCCGCGGGGATCGTGGGCAGCGGGCCCAGCGTCCGGGTCGCGGCGCCCTCGGCCGACGGCTCCGCGGCCTCGGCGGCCTGCGCGCGCCGGGCGCCGTAGCGGCGGTGAACGGCCTGCTTGGTGACGCCGAGCGCCGAGCCGACCGCGTCCCAGGAGAAGCCGAGGGAGCGGTCGAAGTCCACCGCCGCGGTGACGAGCGTCTCGACGCTGTCCCGCAGTTCCTGGGCGAGGCGGACGGTGGGCGCGGGCGCCCTGCCGTAGACGACGAAGCCCGTGGAGGGCCCGGAGCGGCGCGGGCGGTAGACGTTGCCGAGCTGGGCGGTGAGCGTGCGGAGTGCGTCCACCTGCCGGCGAACCCGCTCGATGTCCCGCACCAGGAGGTGCAGACTGGCCCGTGCTTGGGCGTCATGGGTGGCGTGGTCGGCCATGGAGAAGCCTCTCGAACCGGTGCTGAAGAGCGGATCGGGCCGCAGACACCGTTCTTGATCGCGGCCCGTTTCGGTCAATCTCTCTTGACCAACGCGCCAACGTGCGCGCAGGTCACGCCCTGGGGGCGTGTCGGCATATGCGAGAGGCGCGCGTGTGTGCGTACGCCCCCGGTCCCACCGGTGGGTGCGGAGGGCCACGCCCCCTAGACTGGACCGCTGCTGACGCCGAGATAGCGAGGTAGGACCCCAGTGAAGCTCGTCTTCGCAGGCACCCCCGAGGTCGCCGTGCCCGCCCTGGACGCCCTGATCGCCTCCGGGCGGCACGAGGTCGCGGCCGTCGTCACCCGGCCCGACGCACCGGCCGGCCGGGGCCGCCGGCTGGTCGCCAGCCCGGTCGCCGAGCGCGCCGAGGAGGCCGGCATCGAGGTCCTCAAGCCGGTCCGCCCGCGCGACCCGGAGTTCCAGGCGCGGCTGCGCGAGATCGCCCCGGACTGCTGCCCCGTCGTCGCGTACGGCGCCCTGCTCCCCAAGAGCGCGCTGGACATCCCCGCCCACGGATGGGTCAACCTGCACTTCTCGCTGCTGCCCGCCTGGCGCGGCGCCGCGCCCGTCCAGCAGTCGATCATGGCCGGCGACCAGGTCACCGGGGCCTCCACCTTCCGCATCGAGGAGGGGCTCGACACCGGCCCGGTCTTCGGGGTCCTCACCGAGGAGATCCGCCCGACCGACACCAGCGGTGACCTGCTGACCCGCCTCGCCTTCGCCGGCGCCGGACTGCTGACCGCGACCATGGACGGCATCGAGGACGGCACCCTGCGCGCCGTCGAGCAGCCCGCCGAGGGGGTGTCCCTCGCGCCGAAGATCACCGTCGAGGACGCCCGCGTGGACTGGAACGCCCCCGCGCTGCGCGCCGACCGCGTCGTGCGCGGCTGCACCCCGGCGCCGGGCGCGTGGACCGTCTTCCGCGGCGAGCGCCTGAAGCTGATCTCCGTGGGGCTCGTCCCCGACCGCACCGACCTCGCGCCGGGCGTTCTGGCCCCGGCCAAGAACAACGTGTACGTGGGCACCGGCTCGCACGCCGTCGAGCTGCTCTGGGTGCAGCCGCAGGGCAAGAAGCCGATGAAGGGCGCCGACTGGGCGCGGGGGGTGCGCATCGCTCCCGGCGAGCGCCTGGGCGCGGCCGACGTAGGCTGATTCCATCCGCACCCCCGCCCGGCCGGGGGCGCCCGCGGCACCCGAAGGACCGCCGCACCCGCACCACCGCCGCACCCGCACCGAAGCAGCACCCCGAAGCACCTCGTACCTCCGGAGCACCTTTCACGTGAGCGAAAAGTCCCCCCAGCCCCGTCGCAGCGCCGCCCCGGGCGGCCGGCCGGCCAAGCCCTACCGCCGGCCCCAGAAGGACCCCGTCCGGATGCTGGCCTTCGAGGCGTTGCGGGCGGTGGACGAGCGCGACGCGTACGCGAACCTCGTCCTGCCCCCGCTGCTGAAGAAGGCCCGCCAGGACGAGCGGTTCCAGGCGCGCGACGCCGCCCTCGCCACCGAGCTGGTCTACGGGACCCTGCGCCGCCAGGGCACCTACGACGCGATCATCTCCGCCTGCGTCGACCGGCCGCTGCGCGAGGTCGACCCGCCGGTACTGGACGTGCTGTCGCTCGGCGCGCACCAGCTGCTGGGCACCCGCATCCCCACGCACGCCGCGGTCTCGGCGAGCGTGGAGCTGGCCCGGGTGGTGCTGGGCGACGGGCGGGCGAAGTTCGTGAACGCCGTCCTGCGCAAGATCGCCGCCCATGACCTGGACGGCTGGCTGGAGCGGGTCGCGCCGCCGTACGAGGAGGACGCCGAGGAGCACCTCGCGGTCTGCCACTCCCACCCCCGCTGGGTGGTCAGCGCCCTGTGGGACGCCCTGGGCGGCGGGCGCGCCGGGATCGAGGACCTGCTGGAGGCCGACAACGAGCGGCCCGAGGTGACGCTCGTGGCGCGGCCGGGCCGGTCCACGCCCGAGGAGCTGGTGGAGGCGCTCGGCGAGGAGTCGGCACTGCCCGGCCGCTGGTCGCCGTACGCCGTCCGGATGGCCGAGGGCGGCGAGCCGGGTGCGCTGGAGGCGGTCCGCGAGGGGCGCGCCGGCGTCCAGGACGAGGGCAGCCAGCTGGTGGCCATGGCCCTGGCGGCGGCCCCGGTCGAGGGCCGCGACGAGCGCTGGCTGGACGGCTGCGCGGGCCCGGGCGGCAAGGCGTCGCTGCTGGGCGCGCTGGCCGCGCAGCGGGGCGCGTTCCTGCTGGCCTCCGAGAAGCAGCCGCACCGGGCGCGTCTCGTGGAGCGGTCGCTGTCCGGCAACCCGGGCCCGTACCAGGTGATCGCCGCCGACGGCACCCGCCCGCCGTGGCGCCCGGCCTCCTTCGACCGGGTGCTGATGGACGTCCCCTGCTCCGGCCTGGGCGCGCTCCGGCGCCGCCCGGAGGCACGCTGGCGGCGCCGCCCGCAGGACCTGGAGGGCTTCGCGCCGCTCCAGCGGGCCCTGCTGCGCGAGGCCCTGTCGGCGGTGCGGGTCGGCGGCGTCGTGGGCTACGCGACCTGCTCCCCGCACCTGGCGGAGACCCGGGTGGTGGTGGACGACGTCCTCAAGGGCCGGGGCGCCGGCAACCTCCCCGTGTCGGCCGAGCTGATCGACGCCCGCCCGTACATGGAGGGAGTCCCGGCCCTCGGCGACGGCCCGGACGTCCAGCTGTGGCCGCACCTGCACGGCACGGACGCCATGTACCTGGCCCTCCTGCGCCGCACGGCGTAGGGGCTCAGCCGGGCACGTGCCCGGCGCCCGCGCACCAGACGCGGCGGATGCGGCGGGTGGCGCGGACGTCCGTCAGGGGGGCGGCTGCGGGGGCGGTCATCGTCCCGCGGAACGACGGCTGCGGACGGGGGCACCAGGGTCGGTACGAAGGAGAGCGCCAGAACGGCCGTACCGGCCCACAGGGCGGTCCGCAGGTCCGTGAGCTCCGCCAGGAGGCCCGAGACGGCGGAGCCGAGGGCGAGGGCACCGGTCAGCATGAAGCGGAAGGTGGCGTTCATGCGGCCGAGGAGCGGGTCCGGTGTCAGGTGCCGGCGCAGGCTGACACCGGAGACGTTGCCGGAGCCGATCGTCACGGTGGACACCAGCCAGCCCGCCGCTGCCGCCCACAGCTACGGTCCGCGGTCCGCGAGTGGGACCAGCAGGGCCGCCGGGGTCAGGCTCAGCGTCAGGGCCCGGCCGTATCCGGCCCGGGCGGCGAAGGGCCGGGGCGGCCGGGCCCCGCACGGCAGCCCCACGCCGCCCGCCGCCCAGAACAGGCCGAGCGCGGCAGCCGGTGTTGGCGGCGAACTGGCTCAGGGTCGCGGCGCCGAGGAGGGCGCGGAAGTCCGGGCTGTGCCAGGGGCCGACGCCGGCCGGGGCGGGCAGGGGGAGCCGGTCGGCCGGGGGGATGCGTCGGCGGTCGGCATGGGTGTAGTTGTGGTCACACTCCACCGCGCAGCACAAGCGGGTATCCGGGCCATCGTCGTTTAAGCGCTGCTAAGAGAACCACGAGTTCCGGGGCCGTGGCCTGAAGTGGCCGGGGGCATGGCAGGCTTGGGGCATGGCCGTTCAGATCAATCCCAGCATCCTGTCCGCCGACTTCGCCCGTCTCGCCGAGGAGGCGAAGGCCGTCGAGGGGGCCGACTGGCTGCACGTCGACGTCATGGACAACCACTTCGTCCCGAACCTCACCCTCGGCGTCCCGGTCGTGGAGTCCCTGAGCCGTGCCACGGAGACCCCGCTCGACCTGCACCTGATGATCGAGGACCCGGACCGCTGGGCGCCGCAGTACGTGGAGGCCGGCGCCGGCTCGGTGACCTTCCACGCCGAGGCCGCCGCGGCGCCGGTGCGCCTCGCGCGCGAGATCCGCGCCCTGGGCGCCCGGGCGGCGATGGCGCTCAAGCCCGGGACCCCGATCGAGCAGTACGAGGACATCCTCCCCGAGCTCGACATGGTGCTGATCATGACGGTCGAGCCGGGCTTCGGCGGCCAGTCCTTCCTCGACATCATGCTGCCCAAGGTCCGCCGGACCCGGGAGCTGATCGCCAAGCACGGACTGGACCTGTGGCTCCAGGTCGACGGCGGGGTCTCGGCCACGACGATCGAGCGGGTCGCGGAGGCCGGGGCCGACGTGTTCGTGGCCGGAAGCGCGGTCTACGGGGCGGTCGATCCGGCCGCCGCGGTGCGGACTCTGCGTGACCAGGCGGGTGCGGCGATCGCGGCGGCGCCCTGGGCCTGCGACCACTGAGACAAGCGTTGGTGGACGGCTCGGTGAACGGGAGCCGTCCAGGCTGATCAATGGCCGCTGGATCTGACAGGATGAACGGCGAGTCGAGAGTGTGAACACGACAGTGTGAACAGCAGTGAGGAGAGCGCGGTGTCTGCAATGTCGGCGGGACGGTCAGCCCTGCGGATGGGACCCGCGGAGCTGGTGCAGGCGGCGGCCATGGCGCGCCGCTTCTACCTGGAGGGCAAGTCCAAGATCCAGATCGCCGAGGAGTTCGGCGTGAGCCGCTTCAAGGTGGCCCGGGTCCTGGAGACCGCCCTCGAACGCGACCTCGTCCGCATCGAGATCCGGGTACCGGCGGAACTGGACGCGGAGCGCTCGGACGCGCTCCGGGCCCGGTACGGGCTGCGGCATGCCGTCGTGGTCGAGTCCCCGGCCGACGCGAGCGAGGACGCGCCCGATCCGGAGAACCTCGGGGCGGTGGCGGCCGACCTGCTGGGCGAGCTGGTCAACGAGGGCGACGTCCTGGGGCTGGCGTGGGGCCGGTCGACCATCCACATGGCCGCCTCCCTGCACCGCCTCCCGCCGTGCACCGTCGTCCAGCTGACCGGCGTGTACGACGCCGGGACGGCCGAGCGCGGGTCCGTGGAGGCCGTGCGGCGCGCCGCACAGGTCTCCGGCGGGGACGCGCACCCCATCTACGCGCCGATGCTGCTGCCGGACCCGGCGACGGCCGCGGCGCTGCGCAACCAGACGGGCATCGCGCGGGCCTTCGAGTACTTCGACAAGGTCACCGTGGCGGCCGTGTCCATCGGCTCCTGGGAGCCGGGCATCTCGACCGTGCACGACATGCTCACGGACGAGGAGCGGGCGCACTACGCCTCGCTGGGCGTGGCGGCCGAGATGTCGGCCCACCTCTTCGACGCGGAGGGCCGCCGGGTCGGCCGGGACCTCGGCGAGCGGTGCATCACCGTCGAGGCCGACCGGCTGCGCCGGATCCCCGAGGTCGTGGCGATCGCGGGCGGGCTGCGCAAGGCCGCCGCGATCGGTGCGGTGCTCAGATCGGGGCTCGTGACCAGCCTGGTCACGGACACGGCGGTGGCGGACTACCTGCTGACCGAGTCCGAGCCGGGGCTGCGGCCGGCGCTGGAGCGGGCCGATCCGGACGAACTCTAGACCGAGCGGCGGCCCCCCGCCCGGCGATTCGCCAAGAAAACGGATATTTGGCACGATCGGCGCATGATCTTTCGGAACGTGCCCCGGTCGTTGCTGCGCGCGCTGGGGGCCCTGTTCCTGTGCGTCGCGCTGGCGGGAGCCGCGGCCTGCGGCGGCAAGACCCAGCAGGCCGCGCCCGCCGGTACGGCGGCCGGCGCCGCTCCGGCGCCCTCCTGGGCGAAGGGGATGGCCACCGTACGGGCCGACGCGCTGCCCCCGCAGGCGCGCGAGGTGCTCGCGCTGATCGACAAGGGCGGCCCGTACGCGTACCGGCAGGACGGGACCGTCTTCGGGAACTTCGAGAAGGCCCTGCCGAAGCAGAAGCGCGGCTACTACCACGAGTACACGGTCAGGACCCCCGGGGAGCGGGACCGCGGGGCCCGTCGCATCGTCACGGGCGAGGGCGGCGAGTTCTACTACACGGACGACCACTACGACACCTTCAGGGCGGTTCTCCGATGACCCTCGACCCGCAGCCGCTCGCCCCCGCCCTCGCCGCGGCCGAGGAGGCCGGCTGGACGACCGTACGGCTCGACCTGGACGGCGTGCGCAGCAAGGCGGCGCTGATGCGGCGCTGCGGGGCGGCCCTGGCGGTGCCGGAGTGGTTCGGCGGGAACTGGGACGCGCTGGCCGACGCGCTGATCGACCTGTCCTGGCTGCCGGACGCGCCGGGGCGGCTGCTGGCGGTGACCTCCTGGCGGGGGTACGCCGCCGAGCGGGCCGAGGACTGGGAGACGCTCGGGGAGGTCCTGGAGGAGGCCGTGGACTTCTGGCGGGGGCAGGAGGGGGCGCCGCCGCTCACCGTGGTCCTGGCCGGCTGAGCGGAGGCCGCAGGACGCGCGGCAGGCCCCGCGCCCTTCCGGGCCGCGGGGCCTGCTCGTTCACGCGTCCTTCGCCTTCGGGATCCACGGCGGGGTCTGGCCCCAGGACCAGACCGGGACCTTGGCCGTGTCCACCGGCGGCGGGTTGGGGCCCGAGTAGATCAGGGCCATCCGGGTGCCCCACTCGATGTAGTAGACGAACACCGCCCGGAACTCGGGGTCCGTCGGGAGGCCGACCTCGTCGGCCGTGTCCAGCAGCAGGTCCACCCAGCGGCGGCGCTGCTGCTCGGTGATGCCGCGCCCCAGGTGCTTGGTGGCCATGTGCATGTGGCCGCCGTGGTGAGCCGAGTAGTCGGCCGGGCCGCCGAAGACCTCCGACAGCCAGACCGCGACGTGCTGCGGGTGCTCCGCGTCCATGCCCGCGAAGACCGGGGCCAGGACCTCGTCCTGGAGCGCGTGGGCGTAGAAGGCGTCGGTGAGCCGCCGCATGGCCTCCGCGCCGCCCATCCACTCGTAGATCGTGGGCGTGGTGCTCATGACCGTCCGGCGGCCTTTCCCGGGCCGGCCACGTCGGTGACGGTGTAGTGCTGCATCTCCTCGATGTTCGTCACGTACGGGCGGATCGCCTGGAAGAACGCCGGGAAGTGCTCGCCCTTGCGGAAACCGTTCAGGTGGGCGTCGACCGAGGTCCAGCGGATCCGCAGGATGTACCGCTCGGTGTCCTCGGTGTTGTGGGCCAGCTCGTAGTCGATGCACTCCGGCGAGGCGGCCAGGGCCTCGGCCGCGCGGGCGTACGCCTCCTCGAAGGCCTTCTGGTCCTGCGAGGCGATCCGGTAGCGGATGTACTCGACGGTGGTGGTCATGGTGTGCGTGCCTCTCCCTGGGATCAGGTCGTCCCGGATACTCTCCGGGATCATCAGTGCCCGGTGGGGATTTCCGTCACTCCGGCCGAGACTTCTGGATGTCGGGGCCCTGCGAGCGGACCCGGCGCACCTCGTCGAGGGACTCCCGCAGCTCCCGGAGCCACTCGTCGGCGTTCTCCCCGACGAGGCGCACGCACCAGGCCAGCGCGTCCGCCCGGCTGCGCGCCACACCGCCGGCGACCAGGGTGTCGAGCACCTGGCGCTCGGACTGGCGCAGCCGGGTCATGACCGGGACCGCGAGGTGGGTGAAGAGCACCGTCTCCTCACCCGACCTCACGCCCCAGGCGACCTTGCGGCGGTAGAGCTCCTCGGCCTCGCGGGCCACCTCCATGCGCTGCTCGCGGGTGCGCTCGCGGAACTCCTTGACCGACTCGGACGCCGGGACGGCGCCGACGACGGTGATCTCCTCCCGGTCGACGGTGACCGAGACGAGGGACTCGTAGACGTCCACCGGCAGGCGCTCGGCGAACCACGTGCGGAGCTTCTCGCTCTGTTCGGCTGTAATCATGTAATCAACGTTGCATCCGCTCTCCCTGTGATCGCAAGGGTCCGGGTGTTCGCCCTCGGCTTCAGCCCATCGAGCGGTAGCGGTGGATCAGGGAGACCGCCATCGCCCCCTCGCCCACGCCCGAGGCGACCCGCTTGACCGAGTGGGCCCGTACGTCGCCCGCCGCGAAGACCCCGGGGACGCTGGTCTCCAGTGGATACGGTGCGCGCTCCAGGCTCCACTCCGCCGGGAGCTCCCCGCCGTTGGCGATCAGGTCGGAGCCGGTGAGGACGAAGCCGTACTCGTCGCGCTCCACCACCCCCGACAGCCAGTCCGTGTGCGGCCGGGCCCCGATGAACGTGAACATGAACCGGGCCGGGACCTCCCGGTCCTCGCCGGTGTCCGCGTCGTGCAGGGTGATCCGCTCCAGGTGCTCCCCGCCGTGCAGGGCGGTGACCGTCGTGCGGACCTTCACCTCGATGTTCGGGGTGCGCCCGATCTCGTCGATCAGGTAGCGGGACATGCTCGCGTCCAGGGAGGCCGCCCGGACCAGGATGGTCACCCGGGCCGCGTACTTGGCGAAGTGCACGGCCGCCTGACCGGCCGAGTTGGCGCCGCCCACGATGAACACGTGCTGCGAGATGCAGGCCGAGCTCTCCGTGGTCGCCGCTCCGTAGTACAGGCCCGCGCCCTCGAAGCGGTCCGCGCCGGGGGCCTCCAGGCGGTTGTACGAGACCCCGGTCGCCAGGAGCACCGTCTCCGCGCTGATCTCCGTCCCGTCCGCCAGGGTCAGGATCTTCGCCGGGTCGTCCCGGGTGAGGGAGACCACCTCCACGGGGTGCAGGATCTCGGCGCCGAACCGGGAGGCCTGGATGGTGGCCCGGCGGGTCAGGTCGCCGCCGGAGAGGCCCGAGGGGAAGCCGAGGTAGTTCTCGATCAGGCTGGAGGTGCCGGCCTGGCCGCCCGGGGCGCGGGAGTCCAGCATCAGCGTGGACAGGCCCTCGGAGGCCGCGTACACCCCGGCGGCGAGCCCCGCCGGGCCGGCGCCGACGATCACGCACTCGTAGTGCGGGCGGGAGGCCGTGGTGGACAGGCCCAGCCGCCGGGCGAGTTCCGTGTCGGTCGGGGCCGAGAGCACCGAGCCGTCCGGGAAGCGCACCAGCGGCAGCGCGGCGCCGGCCCGCGCGTCGGCGATCACCGTCAGCGCCTCGGGGTCCCGCTCGACGTTCAGGAAGCGGAACGGCTGCCCGTTGCGGGTGAAGAAGTCCCGGACGGCGTGGGTGCCGGGGGAGACCAGGTGGCCCGCGACGATGATCCCGTCGTAGGCCGGCCGGTAGGTGGCGAGCCAGTCCGAGAGCAGGTCGTCCAGGACCGGGAAGAGCCGCTCGTGCGGCGGGTCCCAGGGCTTGAGCAGGTAGTAGTCCAGCCGGACCCGGTTGATGGCGGTGATGGCCGCGTCCGTCTCCGCGTACGCCGTCAGCAGCACCCGGCGGGCGTCGGGGAACCGGCTGACCGCCTCCAGCAGGAACTCCACGCCGGTGACGTCGGGCATCCGCTGGTCGACGAGGAACAGCGCGGGGTCGTGGCCGCGCTGGTCGAGGGAGTCCAGGATCTTCAGGGCGTCGGCGGCCGAGGAGGCGCCCAGCACCCGGTAGCGGTCCCCGTAGGCGCTGCGCAGGTCACGGCGGACGGCCCGCAGCACCTGCGGGTCGTCGTCGACGGCCAGGATCACGGGCTTGCGGCTCTCCGCCCGCTCGGGAGCGGCGGCCGTGCTCGTGGCGGGGGAGGCGGGGCTCCCCTGGGCCGCGCTCACGCCGGCTCCAGCATCAGCTGGTCGGCGTAGCACCAGGCCCAGTCCTCACCGGGCTCGTGCGAGGCCGCGATCGGGTGGGAGGTCGCCCGGTAGTGCCGGGTGGCGTGGCGGTTCTTCGAGGAGTCGCAGCATCCGACGTGCCCGCAGCTCAGGCACATCCGCAGGTGCACCCAGACGTCCCCCAGGCGCAGGCACTCCTCGCAGCCCTCGGCTGATGGCTTCACCGGACGTATCTGGTCGACGTGTGTGCACAACAGGTCCTTCGTCATCGTCCCCGTCCCTCTCCTCACGCACTCCTGACCCGGCGCCCGCGCATCACGGCGCGTCCAGACCATAAGTCGGGGATCTTGAATCGGTTCAGCGATCCGGCCGAGGTCAGGAAGTCCGGCAGGTACTTCCTGACCTCGCCGGACTACTAGGTGAGGTGTCGTCACCACCTTGCCCCCTACCTCACGAAGTCGCATTCCGGCCCTTTGACGCGGGCTCCGGACGCACGCAGTGTGGTGAACGCAAACGACAACAGGCCGCGCCTGGAGGAATCCGTGAGCAGAAAGATTCTGGTCATTGTCTCCGAACACGGTTACTGGTCCGAGGAACTGATCGGTCCCGTTTCGAAGTTCGACGAGCAGGGCTACGAGATCACATTCGCCACGCCGACCGGAAAGCGCGCCCACGCGCTTCCGCCGAGCCTCGACCCGGACTTCGTCGACCCTCCGCTCGGCCGCTCGGTCACCTCGGAGGAGAACGCCCGCCTGGGCCGGGAGTTCGAGCAGTCGAACCGCCTCGACACGCCCCTCGACATCGAGGCGTGGGTGCCGGAGCGCCCGTACACGAGCGACGGCGCGTATCTGCGCAAGCTGGAGCAGTACCACCGGGACCTGGAGAAGCTCGAGGCGGACATCGCCGACTACGACGCGGTCCTCATCGTCGGCGGCAGCGGTCCCATCGTCGACCTCGCCAACAACGAGCGGGTCCACGCCCTGATCCTGGCGTTCAGGAACGCCGGCAAGGTCGTCGCCGCCGAGTGCTACGGCGTCGCCTGCCTGGCCTTCGCCCGCGACTGGGGCGACCGCAGGAGCATCATCTGGGGCAAGCACGTCACCGGGCACTGCAAGGAGTACGACTACAAGGACGGCACCGGATTCCTCGGCACCGACTTCAACATGGGGCCGCCGCCGTACCCGCTGGAGTACATCCTGCGCGACGCGACCGGGCCGCGCGGCGCCTATCACGGGAATTTCGGCCATCCGCTGTCGGTGATTGTCGACTACCCCTTCGTCACCGGCCGTTCCACCCCCGACTCGTATCTCACGGGGCAGAAGATCGTGGAAGTCCTGGAGAACGGCCTCACCCGTTACGGGTGGTAGGGGAACGAGGGGGAGTCCGATGAATTCCGAAGCCACTCCCGGACGGGAAAGGCTGATCGAACAGTTCAAGGCCGACGGCCTGACGGTGATGTTCGGAAATCCGGGAACGGTGGAACAGGGATTCCTCGACGCGGTCGACGCGGCGGCGGACTTCCGGTACGTCCTGGCCCTCCAGGAGACCGTGGCCGCCGGCATCGCCGACGGCTACGCCCGGGCCACCGGCGGTGCGGCCCTGCTCCAGTTGCACTCCGGCGTGGGGCTGGGCAACGGCATCGGCATGCTCTACCAGTCGCTGCGCGGCCACACCCCGCTGGTCGTGGTCGCCGGCGACGCCGGGGTGCGCTACGACGCCATGGACGCCCAGATGGCCTCCGACCTGGTGGCCATGGCCAGGCCCGTCACCAAGTACGCGACCCGGGTCACCGACCCCCGGTCCGTCCTGCGCACGGTCCGGCGGGCCGTGAAGATCGCCCTCACCCCGCCGCGCGGACCGGTGTTCGTGGCCCTGCCCATGGACGTGCTGGACGAGCTCAACTCCGAGCCCGTCCTGCCCGCCACGGTCCCGCTCACCGACGTGGCGCCCTCGCCCGCCTCGGTGGGCCGGGCGGCCGAGATCCTCGCCGCCGCCGAACGCCCGGTGGTCCTCGTCGGGGACGGGGTCTCGCTCGCCGGGGCGCAGGCCGAACTCGCCGCCGTGGCCGAGCTGCTGGGCGCCGACGTGTACGAGGTCGACTCGTCCGAGGTGAACATCGCCGCCTCGCACCCGCTGCGCCGCGGCCAGACGGGACACATGTTCGGCCCGCACAGCAAGGAGCTGGTCGGGGAGGCGGACGGGGTGCTGATCGTCGGCACCTACGTCTTCCCCGAGGTGTTCCCCGAACTGGAGAACCCCTTCCGGCCCGGCGCCGGGATCGTGCACATCGACCTGAACGCCTACGAGATCGCCAAGAACCACCCCGTCGACCTCGGGCTGGCCGCCGATCCGCGCCAGGCGCTGCGCGCGCTGGCCGGCGTACTGGAACAGCGGCTGACCCCGGCCCGGCGGGCGGCCGCGGCCGCTCGGCTGGAGGCGCGGGCCCGGGAGCGGGCCGACGCCGCCGGGCAGGCCTCGCCGGACGACGACACGCCGATGGCCGTCTTCCTGCGGAGGCTGGCCGAACGCACCGGCGGGGACCTGATCGTCTTCGACGAGGCCCTGACCACCTCCCCGCTGGTCACCCGCCACCTCCCGCCGGAGCGCCCGGGCGACTACCACCTCACCCGGGGCGGTTCGCTGGGCGTGGGCTTCCCGGGGGCGGTCGGCGCCAAGCTGGCCCGCCCGGACCGGCTCGTGGTCGGCTTCGCGGGCGACGGCGGGTCCATGTACACCTACCAGGCGCTGTGGACGGCGGTCCGGCACGGGATCGACGCCAAGTTCGTGGTCTGCAACAACCGCAAGTACCGGCTGCTCGACGACAACATCGCCCAGTACTGGCGGGAACGGGACATCGCCGAGCACCCCTTCCCGGGCTCCTTCGACCTCTCCCGCCCCGAGATCGACTTCGCGGGGCTGGCCCGGGCGCTGGGCGCCGACGGGACGCGGGTGGAGAAGCCGGACGAGGCGGCGGCAGCCGCGGACCGGATGCTGGCCCACCCCGGCCCGTTCCTCGTCGACGTCCAGATCTGAACCGACCGGACCCCACCGAACAGGAGGAGACCGCATGCCCGCCGAGCGGCTGACCGAGGACGCGATCCGCACCTTCGCCGAGAACTGGTACGTGGCCCTGGACCGCCACCTCCCGCCGGAGCAGGTCCTCGCCCTCATCACCGAGGACCTGGAGTTCAAGGTCCCCGAGGACACCTTCCTCGGCCACCAGGGCTTCGGCCGCTGGTACGAGGCCGTCACCCACCGCTTCTTCGACGAGGTGCACACGGTCACCAAGGTGGAGCCGGTCATCGAGGGCGACCGGGCGATCGTCCGGGTCCTCGTCAACTGGCAGGCCAAGATCTGGGACCCGCCGGCCGCCCGCAGCCAGTGGCTCGGCTTCGACGCCGACCAGACCTGGACCGTGGTGGCGGGCCCCGACGGACCGCTGATCAAGCAGTACACCGTCAACGAACTGGCGCCGATGCCCGGTTCGGGCTCGCTCTGAGAGGGCCGCGGCGATGACCGAAGTGACCCGCGAGCGCGTCGAGGCCGCCTACCGCGCCCTCGGCTCCGGAGACCGCGCGCGCATCCTGGAGTACTACTCCGAGGACCTGCGCTGGCTGGTGCCCGGCAACCACCCGCTGGCCGGCTGGTACGAGAGCCTGGACGCCTTCCTGGAGCTGATGGGCCAGACCCACAAGCTCACCGGCGGCACCTTCCGCATGGAGCTGGAGGCCGTCCTCACCGGGGAGGACTGCAGCGCCGACGTCTGCCGCAACACCGCCCTGAGGGACGGCGCGGACCCGGCCGGGGCCTCCCCGTACGAGCGGATGGACTACCCGGTCTTCCACTTCATGCGGTGGCGGGACGGGCGGATCGTCGAGGGCCGCGACGGGCTCTTCGGCGACACCGCCAGTGCCTTCAGCCAGTTCTGGGCGCCCTTCGCGCCGGACGGCACCCGCAGGGACCGATAAGGGGATGAGAGACGCGATGGACGCCCGAGAGAGCCTGACCGAAGTCCTTCGGAAGTACTACGAGTACGCCAACGCCGGTGACTGGGACCGCTGGTGCGACCTGTTCGCCGAAGACCAGGTCATGGACGAGCAGCTCGCCGGACACATCGAGGGCCTGGAGACCCTGCGCTCGATGATGAAGGGCATGGGGAGCATGTACCGGGTCTTCCGCAACGAGCCGGTGCACTTCCTGGTCGACGGGGAGAAGGCCGCCGCCGTCTCCCACATCACCGCCGTCAGCCCCTCCGGCCGGGCCATCGAGGCCGAGGTCATGAACTTCTTCCGGATCGTGGACGGCCGGATCGTCTACATGGCGAACTACCACGACACCGTCCCCTTCCAGGTCCTGAGCCAGGACTGAGGGGACCGGACCGTGGCCACAGAGCAGTACGACTACGTGATCGTCGGCTCCGGCACCGCCGGCAGCGTCCTCGCCGACCGCCTCTCCGCCGACCCGGACGTCTCCGTCCTGGTCCTGGAGGCCGGAGGCCACCGCATCCCGCCCGAGGTGGACGACCCGTCCTCCTGGTACAAGCTGCTCGGCGGGCCCGTCGACTGGGGCTACACCAGCGTCCCTCAGCCGGGCCTGGGCGGGCGGCGCACCTACGAGCCGCGCGGCAAGGCCCCCGGCGGCAGCAGCAACCTCTACATCATGATGCACATCCGGGGCCACGCCTCGGACTTCGACAACTGGGCCTACCAGGGCGCGGCCGGCTGGGCGTACGAGGACGTGCTGCCGTACTTCGCCCTCCTGGAGGACCAGGAGGACGTCACCGCCCCCACCACGGGCACCGGCGGCCCCCAGCGCGTCACCAACGCCGGGCGCCACGACCCCAACCCGGTCTCCCGCGCCTTCATCGACGCCGCCGTCGAACTCGGCCACCGGGAGATCGCCGACTTCAACACCGACGGCCCGCGCGGCGGCCTCTTCGGCACCGGCTGGCACCACATCGACGTGGCCGACGGCCGCCGCCAGGGCACCCTGGCCGCCTACCTGGAGCCGGCCCTCGCCCGCCCCAACCTGACCCTGCGCACCAGCGCCCAGACCACCCGGCTGCTCGTCGACGGGGACACCTGCACGGGCGTCGAGTACGTCCAGAGCCGGCCCCCGGCCGAGATCCCGGGCCGCACCGTCCGGGACGGCCACAGCACCGCCGCCACCCCCGGGCTGCACACCGTACGGGCCCGCCGGGAGGTGATCGTGGCCGCCGGGGCGATCGAGTCCCCGAAGCTGCTGCTGCTTTCCGGCATCGGCCACCCCGACCGGCTGCGCGAGCACGGCATCGACGTCACCGCGGCCCTGCCCGGGGTCGGCGAGAACTTCCACAACCACGTCCTGACCGGGCTGATGGCCGAGGTCACCCAGGAGCTCCCGGCGCCGGCGCAGAACCTGTCGGAGAGCGCGCTGTTCCTGTCCTCCCGTCCCGGCCTGCCCGCCCCTGACCTCCAGATCGCCTTCGTCCACGTCCCGTTCGACGTGATCGTCGGCCAGGACCACCCGAACACGGTGTCGATCCTGCCCGGGGTCGTCCGCCCGGTCTCGCGCGGCTGGATCCGGCTCGCGAGCGCCGACCCGCTCGCCCATCCGCTGATCCACCCGAACTACCTGGGCGACCGCTGGGACCTGGAGCGGATGGTGCAGGGCGTCAGGCTCGCCCGGGAGATCTTCGCCACCTCCGCCTTCTCGCCCTGGTACAAGCAGGAGCTCCAGCCGGGGCCCGGCGCCGTCGGCGACGAGGACCTGCGGACCTTCGTCCGGCAGAAGGCCGAGAGCTACCACCACCAGGCGGGCTCCTGCCGCATGGGCATCGACGACCTCGCCGTCGTCGACCCCGAGCTGCGGGTGCACGGCGTACGGAACCTGCGCGTCGCCGACGCCAGCGTGATGCCGGCCGTCCCGTCGGGCAACTGCCACACCGCCATCGCGATGATCGCCGAGCGCGCGGCGGACTTCCTCACCGGCCGGAACAGGGGGGCCCGACGTGCCTGACGCCGTACTGCGCGAAGGCGCGCTGAGCGGGACGCGCATCGCGGTCCTGGTCGAGAGCGACTTCTACGAGCCGGAGATCTTCTACTACCAGCGCCGGTTCGCGGAGGAGGGCGCCGAGGTCCACTTCCTGACCCGGCTGTGGGGCAACGACTCCCTCACCTTCACCGGGCACGAGTACCGGGCGCCCTTCACCGCCGACCGGTCCCTGGAGGGACTGGGCGACGAGGAGCTGCGCGGCTACGCGGCCGTCATCGTGCCCTCGGGCATGGTGGCCGACCGGCTGCGCTACACCGAGGACGTGGACGTGCCGGCCCCCGCGACCGAGTTCCTGCGCCGGGCCTTCGAGGAGCCGGCCGTCCTCAAGGGGATCATCTGCCACGGCATGTGGCTGGCCTCCTCCATCCCCGACAAGGTGCGCGGCCGCAAGGTCGTCTGCCACAACAACCTCGTCGGCGACGTCCGCAACATGGGCGCCGAGTACGTCGACGAGGACGTGGTGGTCGACGGGGACCTGGTCACCGGCCGCACCGGCGCCCACCACCACCTGTTCGCCCGCCGGATCATCGAGCTCCTCGCGGCGCGCCGGGGCCGGGGGAGCGCCTGATGCCGGGCGCCGGCGAGCGCCCGATGGTCTGGTCGCACGTGGGCCTCAACTGCGCCGACCAGAAGAGCACCGAGGAGTTCTACACCCGGTACTTCGGCTTCACCCGGGCCCGGGTGGTCGACCTCGGGGAGACCCGGATCGTGTTCCTGCGCAAGGGGGACGCGTACCTGGAGCTCTTCGAGGCCGCGGCCGAGCCGGCCCGCCCGGCCCTGGGGGTCCCCCCAGCGGTAGCTGGGGGAGACGGCCCGCCGGCCCCGGGCCGGATACGCCACCTGGCCTTCCAGACCGACAGCGTCGACGCCTTCCTCGCCGAACTGGGCGACGCCGCCGACGTGACCCTGGGGCCGCTGGACTTCGACGACTTCCTCTGCGGCTGGCGGACCGTGTGGGTCCGCGATCCCGACGGGGTGATCGTCGAGGTCAGCCAGGGATTCGAGGACGACCGCTCACACGACAAGGACGGTGCATGACATGGCGGGCTCGCCCGGCTTCTCCTTCTCCGACACGATCGCGGGCTACGTCGTCCGCTTCGACTCCGCGTCGCGGCTGCTGCGGCTGAGGACCTCCGACGACCGGGAGTTCGACGTCTCGCTCGCCTCGGGCCCCAGCGCCGAGCTGGTGCGCAACCTCGACGAGCCGTACATCGACGCCTCGGGACACATCGACGAGATGCTCTCGGCCGGCCGGTTCCTCTTCGCCTACGGGGTCCACTACCCCGAACAGGGCGGCCGCTTCGACGCCAAGAGGCTGGTGTTCCTGGGCCGCAGCGCCGAGGACTACCGCTTCGAGGAGGCCGGCTGGTGGGTGAAGCAGATCGAGTCCCTCGCCGACTTCTACAAGCGGGCGCAGTTCGGTGACGGACCGGTGGACTTCACCCAGTACCGCACCGAGATCCGGCTCGGCGGCGACAAGACCGCCAGCCACGTCCAGGAGACCGACACCATCTCCCGCCTGGTCTACGGCATGGCCTCGGCCTACCTGCTGACCGGCAAGGACGAGTACCTGGAGGTCGCCGAGCGCGGCACCGAGTACCTGCGCAAGCACATGCGGGTCGTGGACACCGAGGAAGACGTCGTCTACTGGTACCACGGCATCAGCGTCGACGCGGACAGCGAGCGCAAGCTGTTCACCTCGGAGTTCTCCGACGACTACGACGCCATCCCGATGTACGAGCAGATCTACGCCCTGGCCGGCCCCATCCAGACCTACCGGATCACCGGCGACGTCCGGATCAGGAACGACGCCGACGCCACCATCCGGCTGTTCGACCAGTTCTTCCTCGACCGCGACCAGGGCGGCTACTACTCGCACGTCGACCCGATCCTCTTCAGCCCCGACCACGAGTCCCTCGGCGAGAACGCCGAGCGCAAGAACTGGAACTCGGTCGGCGACCACGCGCCCGCGTACCTGATCAACCTGTACCTGGCGACCGGCGAGCAGAAGTACGCCGACTTCCTCGAATACACCTTCGACACCATCGCGGACAAGTTCCCGGACTACAAGAACAGCCCCTTCGTCCAGGAGCGCTTCTTCCGCGACTGGTCGCACGACACCGCGCACAGCTGGCAGCAGAACCGCGCGGTCGTCGGGCACAACCTGAAGATCGCCTGGAACCTGATGCGGATGAACTCGCTGAAGGCCAAGCCCGCCTACGAGGAGCTCGCCCGGAAGATCGGCGAGATCATGCCGGCCGTCGGCAGCGACCTCCAGCGCGGCGGCTGGTACGACGTCGTGGAGCGGGTGAAGGAGGGGGACCAGGAGACGTATCGTTTCGCCTGGCACGACCGCAAGGCCTGGTGGCAGCAGGAGCAGGCGATCCTCGCCTACCTCATCCTCCACGGCACCGTCGGCGGCGACGCGAGCCTGCGCGAGGCGCGCCAGGCGCAGGCCTTCTACAACACCTTCTTCCTCGACCACGACGAGGGAGCCGTGTACTTCAACGTGCTCGCCAGCGGCACGCCGTACCTGCTCGGCACCGAGCGGCTCAAGGGCAGCCACTCGATGTCCATGTACCACTCGGCGGAGCTCTGCTACCTCGCCGCCGTCTACAACAACCTGCTCATCAACGGCCGGGAGATGGACTTCCACTTCCAGCCGGACCCGACCGACCTGCCCGGCCGGACGCTGCGCGTCTCGCCCGACCTGCTGCCCGCGGGCTCGGTGCGGATCGCGTCCGTGGAGATCGACGAGAAGCCGTACGAGGAGTTCGACGCGGACGAGCTGACCGTCCACCTCCCCGACGTCCAGGGGCGGGTCAAGGTCAAGGTCCGGCTCCGGCCGGTGGCCCAGAAGTAGTGCCCAACGGGGGGCGCCCCAACCAGAGGGGAAGCACGACATGAGTCTGAACGTGAAGGAACGCCGCAACAAGACGGGCACCGTGCTCGTCGCCACGGGCGAGATCAACAGCGAGACCTCCGGCACCCTGCTGGAGACCCTGCTGCCGCTCGTCCGCGAGGGCCGGCCGCTGCGCATCGACCTGACCGCCGTCACCTACGTCTCCAGCGCCGGCCTGCGCACCCTGCTGGTCGTCTACCGCGAGGCCCAGCACGCCGGCGTCGCCGTCACCCTGTACGGGGTGAGCGAGGAGGTCCGGTTCGTCATGTCGGCCACCGGCTTCCTCGACTTCTTCGAGACCGGCGAGGCCGCGGCCGCCGCCGGCCGGGCCAAGGCCGTGCGATGAGCGAGGCCCGCTCCGAACGAGTGCTGCGCGTGGACGCGTACCCGACCCACGAAGTGGGCGGGTACCGCGTCCGCGCGGGCAAGCCGTTCCCCTTCGGGGCCAACGTGGTCCCCGGCGGGGTCAGCTTCTCCGTCTTCTCCGACCAGGCGACCTCCATGACCCTGGTCATCTACAAGCGCGGAGAGCCCGAGCCGATGGCCGAGCTGGAATTCCCCGACGAGTTCCGCACCGGCAGCGTCTTCTCCATGACGGTCTTCGGCCTCGACCACGAGAACATCGAGTACGGGTACCGGGCCGACGGCCCCTACGACCCGGTCACCGGCCACCGCTTCGACGCCCGGCAGGTCCTCTCCGACCCCTACGCCCGGCTGATCGCCGGCCGTGACGTGTGGGGCGTGGAGCCGGACCGCAGCCGCGGCTACCAGTACCGCTCGCGGGTCTGCCTCCAGGACTTCGACTGGGGCGACGACACCCCGCTGGGGATCCCCGCCGAGGACCTCGTCGTGTACGAGGCCCACGTGCGCGGCTTCACCCGGCACCCCTCCTCCCGGGTCACCGCCCCCGGAACCTTCGCGGGGCTGCGGGAGAAGATCCCGTACCTGAAGGAGCTCGGGGTCAACTGCATCGAGCTGCTCCCCGTCTTCGAGTTCGACGAGAGCGACAATCCGCGCAGCAACCCGGAGACCGGCGAGAAGCTCTACGACTACTGGGGCTACAACACCGTCTCCTTCTTCGCGCCGAAGGCCGGTTACGCGGCCACCGGGCGCTACGGGATGCAGGGCGACGAGTTCCGCACCCTGATCAAGGACCTGCACGCGGCCGGCATCGAGGTCATCCTCGACGTCGTCTTCAACCACACCGCCGAGGGCAACGAGCAGGGCCCGACCATCTCCTTCAAGGGCCTGGACAACGCCACGTACTACATGCTCACGCCCGAGGGGTACTACTTCAACTTCAGCGGCACCGGCAACACGGTCAACTGCAACCACCCGGTGGTGCGCAACTACGTGCTCGACTGCCTGCGCCACTGGGTCGCCGACTACCACGTCGACGGCTTCCGCTTCGACCTCGCGGCCATCCTCGGCCGGGACCTGGACGGCACCCCGCTGCCCAACCCGCCGCTGCTGGAGATGCTCGCCTTCGACCCCGTCCTGCGGCACACCAAGCTCATCGCCGAGGCCTGGGACGCGGGCGGCCTCTACGAGGTCGGCAACTTCCCGGCCTACGGCCGCTGGGCCGAGTGGAACGGCAAGTACCGCGACACCGTGCGCCGCTTCCTCAAGGGCGACCCCGGGGTCACGGGCGAGCTGGCGACCCGGATCGCCGGGTCGCCCGACCTCTACTCCAGCCGCGGGACCAGCGCCTCCGTCAACTTCCTGACGGCCCACGACGGCTTCACCCTGGCCGACCTGGTCGCGTACAACGACAAGCACAACGAGGCCAACGGCGAGGGCAACAACGACGGGGCCAACGACAACAACAGCTGGAACTGCGGGGCCGAGGGCCCCACGGACGACCCCGGGGTCAACGCCCTGCGGCTGCGCCAGATGAAGAACGCCCTGGCCATCCTGCTCACCAGCCAGGGCATCCCGATGCTGCTGTCCGGGGACGAGGTCGCCCGCACCCAGCAGGGCAACAACAACACCTACTGCCAGGACAACGAGCTGTCCTGGTTCGACTGGGACCAGGTCGACGAGAACGCCGAACTGCTCCGGTTCACCCGCGAGATGATCGCCTTCCGGCGCCGCCACCGCGAGCTGCGCTCCACCACCCACCCGACCGGCCGGCTCCGCGACAGCCTCGGGCTGCCGGACATCAGCTGGCACGGTGAGCGGGCCTGGCAGCCCGACTGGTCGCCCGAGAGCCGACTGATCGCGGTGGCCCGCTGCGGCACCGCCGACGAGGACGTGGTGTACGTCGCCATGAACGCCCACTGGGAGGCGCACGACCTGGAACTGCCGGCCCTGCCCCACGGGCGCAGCTGGCACCTGTTCGCCGACACCTTCGCCGAGGCCCCGTACGACATCCGCACCCCGGGCACGGAGCAGGAGCTCGACAACGCCGGCAAGTACCTGATCGGCCCGCGCTCGGTCGTGATCCTGGTCGGCCGCGCCAACGACCCCGAGTGACCGAAGGAGACCTGACATGCCGCTTTCCGTGTCCTTGAGCATCGAGGGCGACACCACCGTGATCGAACTGACGGGCGAGCTGGACGCCAAGACCGCGCCGGACTTCCACCAGACCATCGAGAAGGCCGCCGGTCACGGCACCAGCACCGTCGAGATCCGGATGGCGGGCGTCGGCTACATGGCCAGCGCCGGGCTGCGCTCCCTGGTCTTCGCCCAGCAGAAGGTCGCCGACCACGTCACCATCAAGGTGGTCGGCGCCATCGAGCCCGTCTCGCGGACCATCCGCACGGCCGGACTCGACCGCAGCATCGTGCTCTCCGATGACTGAGTCACCGACGACGGAGCAGGGGGCCCGGGCCGGTGGGTGACGTGGTCGGACTGGCGAGGAAGCCCGCCGTGCTGGAGGTGCCCGCGACCGTCGGGGCACTGGGCGAGATCGCCGCGTTCGTCCTGCGGCTCGCCGGCCGGGCCCGGCTCGGCACCGGGGCGACCTACCGGATCAGGCTGGCCGTGGACGAACTGGCCACCAACATCGTGATGCACGGGTACCGGGGCGGCGAGGGGCGGATCACCGTCCTGGGCCGCTCCGGTCCCGACGGGGTGCGGATCACCATCGAGGACACCGCCCCCGCGTTCGACCCCGTCGCAGGCCGCCTGCCCCCCGCCCCCGGGATCCCCCCGGAACGGCGGCGGGTCGGCGGCCTCGGCATCCACCTGGCCTTGACCAGCGTGGATTCGTACACCTATGCCCACAGGGGCGGTCGCAACATCAGCACGCTGACCGTCAAGGCTGAGGGGACGGACGCATGCCCTCCACGACCGTGATCATCCTGGACGTGCACCCGCTGCCGCCGGCCGAACTGCTCGAAGCGCTCCGGCTGACGGACGCGGAACTCGTCACCCCCTCCCTCGCGCACCTGCTGCGCGACCGCGCCGACACGCTGCCCTCAGGGGACGTGCTGCTCGTCCCCGCCGAAGCCGACGCCGACACCGTGCGCGCGGTGGTCCGGCGGCTGCGCCGCTGGGCCGGGGCGCCGATCGTGGTGGCCTGGACCGTGGCGGACTTCGCCGCCCTGGAGCGGCATGTCCGCCTCGGCCACGACTACCTCGTCCCGCCCTTCCTGCCCGGCCTGGTCCGGGCCCGGCTGCGCAGCTGCACCGAACGGGCCGGGCTGGGCCGCACGGTGCAGGAGGCCGACGCGCGGGCCGAACTCATGGGCTACGAGAAGGAACTGGAGATCGGCCGGGAGATCCAGGCCGGCTTCCTGCCCGAATCGCTGCCCGTTCCCGCCGGCTGGGAGATCGACGTGCGCTTCCGGCCGGCCCGGCAGGTCGCCGGGGACTTCTACGACGTCTTCGAGATCTCCCGGGGCCGCAGACTGGCCCTCGTGGTCGCCGACGTCTGCGACAAGGGAGTGGGCGCCGCCCTCTTCATGGCGCTCATCCGCTCCCTGCTCCGCCACACCGCGGAGAACAGCGGCCTCCAGCACCTGATGGCCGCCGGCCGGACGGGCGGCAGCCGGCGCACCCCGGTGGTCGGCGCCACCCCGCTGCTCAACGCGGTCACCGCCACCAACGGCTACCTCACCCGCAACCACCTCAGACAGGGCTACTTCGCCACCCTCTTCTTCGGCGTCCTGGACCCCCACACCGGCAGCCTCGTCTACATCAACGGCGGCCACAACCCGCCGCTGCTGCTCTCCGGCGACGGCTCCGGCACCCGGGCGCTGGAGGTCACGGGGCCCGCGGTCGGGGTCCTGCCCGACTGCGTCTACACCCTCGGCTACGCCCAGCTGGACCCGGGCGACACCCTTTTCGTGTTCACCGACGGAGTGCCGGAGGCGCGCTGCCCCGAAGGCTACTTCCTCGGTGACGAGAGGATGCTCGAACTGCTCGCCGGCCCCCCGGCGAGCGGCCGGGACGTGGTCGACCTGATGGACCGGGCGGTGCGCGAGCACACCGGCGCCGCCGAACAGCACGACGACGTCACCATGCTGGCCCTGCACCGGCCACGTGCGGCGCGGGGGCCGCATGCGGACGGCACGGGCTACCGGGTGGTGGCGTGATGACCCGGACCATCGTGGTGCACTCGCACCGCGGCGGCACCGGGAAGTCCTCGGTGCTCGCCAACCTGGCACTGCTGCTCGCGGCCTCCGGACGGCGGGTCGGGGTGGTCGACACGGACCTCCAGTCGCCCACCCTGGACCTGCTGTTCGGGGTGGCGCCCGGAGCCGGCTCGCTGGCCGACTACCTGCTCGGCCGCTGCGAGATCGAGACCGCGGCCCGGCGGACGGCGCTGCCCGGACTGTACGTCGTACCGGCCCGGACCGGGACGGCGGCCCTGCGGGAACTGATGGCCACCGGGTACGACGTCGGACTGCTCCCGGAGGGCTTCGAGCGGCTGGCGCGCAGCCACGCGCTGGACGTCCTGCTGCTCGACACGCACGCCGGGCTCAACAACGAGTCGGTGACCGCCATGGGCAGCGCCGACATCGTCCTGATCATGACGAGGGCGGACCGGATCGACCTCTCCGGGGTCGAGGAGACCATCGCCCTCGCCGGGCGGCTGGCCTGCCGGCGCGCCCTGGTCCTCAGCATGGCACCCGAGGGCGTCGACCACGACGCCGTCCGCCGGCGCGCCGAGGAGGTATACGGCACCCCCCTGGCCGGAATCCTCCCGTACGTACCGGAAATGGCGGCCCTCTACGGCGAGCGCATATTCGCCGAAGCCTTCCCCGACCACCCCCTGGTCGGTGAATTCCGCACGATCCTCACGGCGTTGGACGCACGTGACGAAGTATCGCGGGCCTGACGTCACCCCCTTACGCCCCTGAAGAGGGGCGTGTTGAATCGGCAGCGAATCCAGAACAAGGAGAGAATCATGAGGATTCTCGTCGTCTTGACGGCAAAGGCCACCCTCCATCTCCTGGACGGGGAGCAGCACCCCTCGGGCTTCTGGGCCGAGGAATTCGTGGTTCCCTACACCCTTTTCCGGGACGCCGGCCACACCGTCGACGTGGCGACGATCGCAGGCGCCGCCCCCACGGTCGACCGGACCAGCATCGACCCCCAGTTCCTGCGCTACGTCCGCCCGGAGGGCTCGCCCGACGAGGACGCGGCCAACGCGGCCGAGTACGTGCGCGTCATCGAGCAGGCCCCCCAGCTCCGCAGCCCGCTCGCGATCGAGTCCCTCGGGGAGAAGGACGTCGCCGGGTACGACGCCCTCTACATCAGCGGCGGCCACGGGGCCATCGGCGACCTGCCCAAGTCCGACGAGCTGGCGCAGGTGCTGCGCTGGGCCCTCGCGCAGGACAAGCCGATCGCCACCGTCTGCCACGGCCACACCGCCCTGCTCTCCCTGCGCGACGGAGAGGGCCGCTGGCCGTTCGAGGGCTACCGGATGACGGCGTTCTCGCACGAGGAGGAGCTGGTCACCAACATGGCCGGCCGGCTCCCGCTGATCCTGGAGGCCGAGCTGACCCGGCTCGGCGCCCGCTACGAGAAGGCCGACGCGATCTGGGACTCGCACGTCGTCGTCGACCGCAAGCTCACCACCGGACAGAACCCCTACTCCTCCAGGGCCCTTGCCGAGACGTTCCTGCGCCGGCTCGAAGAGGCCTAGCCCCCGCGACACCGGAAGGTGCAGCCATGACCAAGCGCGAGCTCAGCGGCCACCCCCTGGCCCATCCCGGGAAGCTTTTCATCGGCGGCCAGTGGGTCCCGGCCCGGGACGGCCGTACGGAACCGGACATCAGTCCGATCGACGGGCAGGAGATCGTACCGGTGGCCCAGGCCGCCGCGACCGACGCGGACGCCGCCGTCGCGGCCGCCCGCACGGCGTACGAGGAGGGTCCGTGGAGCAGGCTGTCGGCCCAGGAGCGCGCGCTGCGGCTGAACCGCGTCGGTGAGCTGATCGAACGGGACCTGGAGGAGATCGCCCTGCTGGAGACGGTGGACATGGGCAAGCCGTTCGCCTTCTCCAGCACCGTCGACGCCCCGATGGCCGCCCAGCTCATGCACTACTACGCGGGCGCGGTCACCCGGGTCGACGGCTCCTCCAGGGCTCCCGCCGGCGGCCAGCTCGCCTACACCCTGCGCGAGCCGCTGGGCGTGGTCTGCGCCATCACCCCGTTCAACTTCCCGCTGCTGCTGTCGATGACCAAGATCGCCCCGGCCCTCGCGGCCGGGAACACGGTCGTCCACAAGCCCTCGCCGGCCACTCCGCTCACCGCACTGAAGATCGCCGAGCTGTTCCAGGAGGCGGAGATCCCCGACGGGGTGCTGAACGTCGTCACCGGACCCGGGGTGGAGCTGGGGGAGACCCTCACCGGCCACCCCGGCATCGACAAGATCGCCTTCACCGGCTCCACCGCCGTCGGACAGTCGATCATCCGCAAGTCGGCCGGCACCCTGAAGAAGGTCACGATGGAACTCGGCGGCAAGTCCGCCAACATCGTCTTCGCCGACGCCGACCTCGACGCCGCCGAAGAGCTCGCCTTCTTCGGCATCTACTACAACAAGGGCGAGATCTGCACGGCCGGCTCCCGGCTGCTGCTCCAGCGCCCGATCCACGACGAGCTGGCCGAACGCCTCGTCCGCCGGGCCGCCGCCCTCAGGCCCGGCGACCCGCGCGACCCGGAGACGCTCTTCGGCCCGCTGGCCCACCGCGCCCAGTTCGACAAGGTCAGCTCGTACATCGAGGTGGGCGAGAAGGAAGGCGCGATGCTGCGCACCGGCGGCACCGGCTGGACCCCCGAGGGGGCCTCCAGCCAGGGCCTCTACTTCCTGCCCACCGTCTTCACGGGCGTGGACAACGGGATGCGGATCGCCCAGGAGGAGATCTTCGGACCCGTCCTGTCGGTCATCCCCTTCGACACGGAGGAGGACGCCGTGCGCATCGCCAACGACAGCGCGTACGGCCTCGCCGCCGGGGTCCACACCAAGGACCTGCGGCGGGCCCACCGGGTCGCCTCCCAGATCAAGGCCGGCACGGTCTGGGTCAACTGCTACAACCAGTACGACCCCTCCGTCCCCTACGGCGGCTACAAGGCCTCCGGCTACGGCCGCGAGTGCGGTCCGGAGTCCCTGGAGAGCTACACCCAGACCAAGTCGGTCTGGATCGGCATGGACTGACGTCCGGCACCGCCGGACCGAGCGATCGAGGAGCCTCAATGCGGACAGGCGTCATCGGCACCGGGCGGATCGGCTCGACCCTCGCGAGGATCCTGGTGGCGGCAGGCCACGAGGTGGTCCTCGCCAACGCCACCGGGCCCCGCTCGCTCGCCCCGCTGCTCGCCGAACTGGGTCCCGCCGCGGCCGCGGCGGACCCCGTCGGGGCGGCCGGCCGGGCCGAGCTCCTGGTGCTGATGGTGCCCTTCGCGAGCGTGCGCGGTCTGCTGCCCCCGCATGTCGTGCAGGACAAGGTGCTGGTGGACGCCACCAACGCCTTCGCGGGCCCCGGCACCCCCGCCGACCTGGGCGGCCGCGCGTCCAGCGAGCTGGTCGCCGAGTGGTACCCCGGCGCCCGGGTCGTGAAGTCCCTGAACACCATGCACTACGAAACCCTCGCCGTCGCCGGAAAGGCCGGAGGTGAGCGCCTCGCGCATTACACGGCGGGCGACGAACCGAAGGCGAAGGAAATCGTCGCGGGAATCCTGACCGATCTCGGATTCGCCGCCGTCGACACCGGACCGCTGCATTCCGGAGGAATTCTCCAGCAGCCCGGCGGCCCCCTCTTCAACCGGTCGCTCACGGAAGCGCAGGCGCTCGCATGGATCTGACACCCGCCCCCACGCTGACCCTCCACGTGAACGGAAGACCCGAGGAGTTCGCGGCGCGGCCGAGCGAACTCCTCGTGGAACGGCTCCGCGACGGACTCGGGCTGACCGGCACCAAGGTCGGCTGCGACACCGGCCAGTGCGGCACCTGCGTGGTCCGCCTCGACGGCAGGTCCGTCAAGAGCTGCCTCGTGCTCACCGCCTCAGCCGCCGGCTCCGAGGTCACCACCATCGAGGGCGTGTCCGCCCGGGGCGGGGAGCTGACCGGCCTTCAGGAGGCCCTGCGCCAGGAGCACGGCACCCAGTGCGGGTTCTGCACCCCCGGCATGGTCATGGCCCTCGGTGAACTCGTCGAGAACACCGCCCCCGGAACGGCACCCACCGAGCCCGAGATCCGCGAGTGGCTCACCGGCAACCTGTGCCGCTGCACCGGCTACCACAGCGTGGTCCGCGGCGTGCAGCGCGCCTGCGCCGTGCCCGCCGGGTCCGAGGAAGGCGCCGACACCGCCGACACCGCCGTGCCCGCGGCCGAGGGGCGGTGAGCGCGATGACCACCGCGACGGGGGAGAGCACCACCGGGGGCGGGGTCCTCGGACAGCCGCTGGACAGCCGCGAGGACCCGCAACTGCTGCGCGGCGAGGCCGTGTACGTGGCGGACATCGACCTGCCGGGCACCGCGCACATGGCCATCCTCGGCAGTCCGGTGGCCCACGCGAGGATCCTCTCCATCGAGACCAAGGCGGCGGAGCAGCTGCCCGGCGTCCTGAAGGTGGCCACCGCCGCCGACTTCACCGACGTCATGCCGCTGCCCTGCATCTGGATACCCGGCGGGGTCGAGAGCCACTTCCCGCCCCACCCCTACGGACTGCCCGGCGCCCGCCCGGTCCTCACCGGCGACACCGTCCGCCACGTCGGCGACCCGATCGCCGTGGTCGTCGCCGAGACCCCTCGCCAGGCCGCCGCCGCCCTCTCCGCGATCGGCGTGGAGTACGAGCCGCTGCCCGTGGTCACCCGCGCAGACGAGGCCCTCGCCGAGGGCGCGCCGCAGCTCCACGAGGCCGTCCCCGGCAACCTGAACGCCTACTGGACCTGCGGCGACAAGGACCGCACCGACGCGGCCATCGCCCGCGCCGAGGTCACCGTGGAGCTGGACCTCGTCAACCAGCGCACCATCAACAGCCCCATGGAACCGCGCGGGGCCGTCGGCGACTACAACGCCGCCACCGGCGAGTACACCCTCTACGCCTCCACCCAGGGCCCGCACAACCACCGCTTCCTGCTCTCCGCACTGGTCCTCGGCATCCCCTTCAACAAGCTCAGGGTGATCGCCCCGACCGTCGGCGGCAGCTTCGGCACCAAGGGCTACCTCTACCCCGACATGGCGCTGGTCCTGCTGCTCTCCAAGGCCCTCGGCCGGCCCGTGAAATGGGTCGACACCCGCACCGGGCTGATGAACTCCACCGTCCAGGGCCGCGACCACCGCCAGCACGTCACCCTGGCCGGCACCCGCGACGGCCGCATCACCGCCGTGCGCTGCACCAGCTACGCCAACCTCGGCGCCTACCCCTCCACCATCGGCCCCGGAGTCGCCACCGCCCTGATGGGCCGCTCCATCACCGGCATGTACGAGGTCGACGCCGCCTTCTGCGAGGTGTACGCGGCGTTCACCAACACGGTCCCCCTCGGAGCCCAGCGCGGCAGCGGCCGCGCCGAGGCCGCCTTCCTGATGGAGCGCCTCGTCGACCGGTACGCCTCCGAGATCGGCATGGACCCGGCGGAGGTGCGCCGCAGGAACCTGGTGCCCACGGAGAGGTTCCCGTACGACAACGGCCTCGGCTGGACCTACGACTCCGGGAACTACGCGCCCAACTTCGAGCGCGCCCTGGAGCTGGCCGGCTACGCCGACATGCCCGCCCGCAAGGCGGCGGCCCGCGCCCGCGGCAGGCGCCTGGGCGTCGGCATCGCCACCTACGTCGCCGTCTGCGGGGTCGGCCCCTCCACCCGAATGTCCAAGGAGGGCATGCTCGGCGGTACCTGGGAGAGCGCCAACATCCGCGTCCACCCCACCGGCGAGGTCACCGTCACCGTCGGCTCCGCCTCCACCGGCCAGAGCCACGGCACCGTCTTCGCGCAGGTCGCCGCCGACGAACTCGGCATCGACCCGGCCCAGGTCCAGGTGTACGAGGGGGACACGCTCAAGGCCCCGTACGGACAGGGCACCTACGGCTCCCGCTCCTACAGCATGGCCGCCCCCGCCGTCGCCCTCACCGCCCGCAAGATCAAGGCCAAACTGGTCCGGGCCGGGGCCGTCTTCCTCGGCGTCCCCGAGAACAAGGTCGTCTACGCGGACGGCGGCGTCCACGAGGCCGGCAACCCGGAGAACGCCAAGACCTTCTCCGAGCTCGCCATGGCCATGTGGTACGGCTGGGGGCTGCCCGCCGAGATCGAGCCGGCCCTCGACGAGACCACCCACTTCGACCCGCCGGACTTCAACTACCCCTTCGGCACGCACGTCGCGGTCGTCGAGATCGACGAACTCACCGGCGAGACCGAGGTCGTGGGCTACACCGCCGTCGACGACGCCGGGAACGTCGGCAACCCGAAGATCGTGCACGGCCAGATCGAGGGAAGCATCGTGCACGGCCTGGGCCAGGCCCTGATGGAGGCCGCCGAGTACGACGAGAACGGCGTCCTCGTCAGCTCCGACCTGACCCGCTACGCCCTGCCGCGCGCCGCCGACGTGCCCTTCTTCACCCTCGACCGGACCGTCACCCCCTCGCCGCACAACCCGCTCGGTGCCAAGGGGGCCGGAGAGATCGCCACCGTGCCGCCCGCCGCCGCCGTCGTCAACGCGGTCGTCGACGCCCTCGCCGACCTGGGCGTCCGGCACATCGACATGCCGCTGACCCCCGAGAAGGTCTGGCGCGTACTGGAAGGGGGAGACCGGTGATCCTCACCGAGTTCGACTACGCCCGGCCGACCTCCCTGGACGAGGCCCTCGCCCTCCTGGCCGGCCCCCCGGGAGCCCGGGTCCTGGCCGGCGGCCAGAGCCTGCTGCCCGGCCTGCGCACCGGAGCCGACCGGGCCCGCCTGCTGGTCGACGTACGGCACCTCGCACAGCTGCGGGGGGTCGAACAGGCCGGCGCGGACCTGCGGATCGGGGCGCTGACCACGCTCGCCGAGCTCGCCGCGCACCCGCTGGTGCTCGCCGGGGCGCCGGAGCTGGCCGCCGCGGCCCGCGCCAACGGCGACCCCCAGGTCCGCAACCTCGGCACCGCCGGCGGCAACCTGGCCGCCGGCGGCCGCCCCACCGACCTGCCCGTCGCCGCCGTCGCCGCCGGCGCACGGGCCGAACTGGCCGGACCCGGCGGGGCCCGTACCGTCCCGGCCGAGGAGCTGGCCGCCTCGGGGGTGCCCGCCGGGGAGGTGCTGACCGCCCTGCTGGTGCCTGCCGCCGGAGGGGCGGCCGCTTTCGAGAAGACCGCCGACCGTGCCACCCGCTACCCGCTGTGCGCCGCCGCCGTGCGGATCACCCCCGAGGGGCCGCGGATCGCGGTCACCGGAGCCACCCCCCGCGCCCTGCGCCTGCGCGGGGTCGAGGACCGGCTGCGCGGGGGCCCGTACACGACCGGGGCGGTGCTCGCGGCGTTCCGCGCCGAGCCCAGGGAGCTGTTCGTCCCGGGGCGCGGTACCTCGGCCGAGTACCTCGGCCACCTCGCGGGCGTGCTCACCGCCCGCGCGCTGGCCAGGGCGGCGGCCCACAGCAGCGCCTGACGGCCCGCCGGGGCAGGGCGGGGGAGTGGAGTTGACCAGCGTGCCCGAACCGACCGAGACGACGACCACGGGAGACACCCCGTACCCAGGCGGCCGTGCCGCGGCCGCGCCGAGACCGTCCGGCTTCTGGGTGGTGGGCGCGGTCCTCGTCCTGCTGATGCTCTCCTCCTCCGTCCCCTCCGCCCTCTACGTGCTCTACCAGCAGCGCTGGGGCCTGTCCTCCGGCGTCGTCACGGTGGTCTTCGCCGTGTACGCCGTCACCGTGCTCGCCGGACTGCTGCTGTTCGGGTCCCTCTCCGACACCCTGGGGCGCCGGCCCGTCCTCGGCGCCGGACTGGTCCTGGCTATCGTCTCCATGGGCCTGTTCGCCGGGGCCGGGGGGCTCGGCCTGCTGCTCGCCGCCCGCGCCGTCCAGGGACTCGCGGTGGGCCTGGCCACCGGGGCCATGGGCGCGGCCCTGCTGGAACTGAGCCCGCGCTCACGGCCCGCCCTCGGGGCCCAGGTCAACAGCGCGGGACCGACCGTCGGCATCGGCCTGGGCGGGCTCGGGGCGGGACTGCTCGTCCAGTACGCGCCCGCCCCGACCGTGCTGAGCTACCTGTTGCTGGTCGGGGCCTTCGCGTTCACGCTGGTCGGGGTGGTCCGGATGGGCGAGAGCGCGCCCGGGGCGGGCGGCCGGCCCCGGGTGGCCCCGCGCCGGATCGGCGTGCCGGCCGCCGTGCGGCGCCGGTTCGCCGTGCTCGTGCTGACGGTGGTGGCCGTCTGGACCGTGGGCGGCTTCTACCTCTCGCTCGGGCCGCACCTGGCCCTGTCCCTGCTCCACACCACCAACTACCTGGCCGGCGGGGCCACCGTGGCCCTGCTCGCGGGCTCCGCCACGTGCGCCCAGCTCCTGCTGGGCCGCACGGAGCCGCTGCGCACCGCCGTCCTGGGGCTGCTCGGGCTGCTCGCCGGGCTGGCCCTGGTGCTGCTGGCCCTGGGCACCGGCTCCGCGCCGCTGTTCCTCGCGGCCACCGCCGTCCTCGGCAGCGGCTGGGGAGCGGCGTTCCTCGGCTCCTTCCGCGCGATCAGCACCCTCGCCGAACCCGCGCACCGCGGCGAACTGACCGCCGCCGTCTACGTCTTCGCCTACCTCGCCATGAGCGTCCCGGCGGTCCTCGCCGGACTCCTGACCAACATCCACGGCCTGCAGCGCACCGCGGTCGGCTTCATGGCGGCCGTCGCCGCGGTGTGCGCGCTGGCCCTGTTCACGACCCTGCGGCTGGCGGCACGCACCAGGGCCGAGGGGAGCACCCTGTGACCACCGTGAGCACCAAGGAGCTGCGGACCGCCCTCCAGGGGCTGGAGATCTTCGCGGCCCTCACCGAGGACCAGCTGGACTGGCTGGTCTCGGTCTCCGTACCGCGTGTCCTCGCCGACGGGGAGGTCCTGTTCCGCGACGGGGAGGAGGCCACCTGCTTCCACGTGCTGGTCTCCGGCGGGCTGGTCGTCACCAAGGTCGTCGACGGCCGGGAGGAGGTGCTGACCCGGCACTCCACCGAGGAGGAGAGCGCCGCCGCCGAGGAGCACGACGGGAAGCCCGCCGCCGCGCACCGGTTCACCGGGGAGCTGCCCCTGCTGACGGACGGGTCCTACGTGGCCACGGCCTGCGCCAGTGGGCCCGCGACCACCGTCGTGGCCTACCCGAAGCCGGTGTTCTTCGAGATGCTGACCCGCTGCAACGGGGTGGCCGCCGTCCTGATCCCCGTCCTGGCCTGGAGGATCAAGTCCTCCGAGGTCCAGGCCCGCAAGCGGGCCACCGTCGAGGCCCTCGGCACCCTCGCCGCCGGCCTCGCGCACGAGCTGAACAACCCGGCCGCCGCCGTGGCCCGCGCCGCGCAGGAGCTGGTGCCCGCGCTGGAGCGGCTCACCGCCACCGCGTACGGGTGGGGCGCGGCCGCCACGGACGCGGAGCGCGGCGTACTGGAGCGCCTGGCCGGGGAGCTGGACCGGCTCCCGCCGCCGGAGACCACCGACCCGCTGGCCCAGGCCGACGCGGAGGAGGAGATCACCGACTGGGCCGAGGAGGCCGGCGCGGCCCGGCCCGGGCTGCTCGGCTCCGGGGCCTCGGACCTCGGGCTGGAGCTCGGCCGGCTGCGGGAGTGGCTGGAGGGGATCGGCGAGGGCGCCCTGCCGGCCGCCCTCGACCACCTGGCGGCGCTGCTGGAGGCCCGCTCACTGGCCGCCGAGCTGCGTGCGGCCGGCCCCCGCATCTCCCAGCTGGTCGCGGCCACCCGGGACTACGCCAACCTCGACCGGGCCCCCGAGCAGCGGTTCGCGGTGACCGACGGCCTGGAGAACACCCTGGTCGTGCTCCGCTCCAAGCTCACCGGGATCACCATCGTCCGCGCCTACGCACCGGACCTGCCGGATCTGACGGGCTACCCCGGCGAGCTCAACCAGGTGTGGACCAACCTGGTCGACAACGCCGCCGAGGCCATGGAGGGCGCGGGCACGCTGACGCTGCGCTGCCACGCCGAGGGCGGGTGCATGGTCGTGGAGATCACCGACACCGGGCGGGGCATCCCCGAGGACGTCCTGCCGCGCATCTTCGAGCCCTTCTACACGACCAAGGACGTGGGCAAGGGCACGGGCCTGGGGCTGCACCTCAGCTACCGGATCGTGACCCAGCGCCACCACGGGTCGATCTCGGCCCGCTCCCGCCCGGGCGAGACCCGGATGCTCGTCCGCCTGCCCCTCGCGGGCTGAGCCGCCGGGCCGCCGCCCGGGGCCCACCCGTGATCCGTCACCCGCAAGCCGTCAGCCACTCCACCGAAAGGAAGTCGAACATGGCCAAGTACGACATCTCCGCGCTGCACCCGGTCTTCGTCCGCCAGATGGACGCCCTGGCCGCCCTGGACATCGAGGCGGTGATGAAGAACTACACCGAGGACGCCGTCCTGCTCCGTTTCGAGGGGGCGTCGGTGGGCATCGAGGCCGTTCGTGAGACGTTCACCGGTTATCTCACCCTCAAGCCCGCGCTCGTCGAACTCCAGGAGTACGTCGAGACCGAGGACACCATCTTCTACCGGGCGATCATGAACCTGAACGGCGCTCCGGAGCACGCGTTCGGGACGCTCGTCGTCCGCGATGGCCGGATCTGGCGCCAGACGGCAGGCTTCGGCAGCTGACCGCCCTTTCGTGGGTAGCGTGAGCGGGGAGGGCGGAGGCGGCGCCCTCCCCGTACACGTGAGGGAATCGTGAAGGGGAGGCCATGGAGCAGGAAACCAACCGGGTGGAGGCGTTCAGCGACGGCGTATTCGCCATCGTGATCACCATTCTGGTGCTGGAGTTAAAGGTTCCGGAAGAGCGGGGGTCGGCCCTTTGGCACGGACTCCGGGAGCAATGGCCGCACTATGCCGCGTATCTGGTGAGTTTCCTCATCATCGGCGTGATGTGGGTGAACCACCACACGATCTTCAGTCATCTCAAGCGGGTCGACCGACCCCTGTTGTTCCTGAACCTCATGGTGCTGATGGTGGTTTCGGTGATTCCCTACACCACCAACATCCTCGCCGAGCACCTGACGGACGGGGATTCGGCCAATGTCGCGGCGATCCTGTACAGCATGTGGACCGTCGTGTACGCCCTCGCCTTCCTGGCCTTCTGGTGGTACGTGACCAAGGTCGGCCACCTCTTCCACGAGGCGGTGGACAAGGAGGGCGCGCGGGCCACCCGTGTCCGATTCGGACTGGGGGCCGTCGCGTACCCCTTGACGGTGATTCTGTCCTTCTTCTCCGCACCTCTCACACTCGTCGCACACTTCCTGATCGCCCTCTACTACGCCGCGAACCAGATCCCCATCCCACTCGTGGTAGAAGAAGAGCGGCTCGAATCTGGCAGCGACCTCAGGAAGTAGCCGCAGGGCCCTACGGCCGTTCTCGGCGGTCAAGTAGGGTCAAGGTCTGGTCTGGTCGCGGGGGAGGCTCCAGATGGTTCGCGCAGTGCTGCCGGAAGATTCCGCAACGGAAATCTCCGAATTGATCGACGAATTGATCTCGCTATTCTTCGAGTCTTTACCGCGGCGGGACCAGCGAAACTGGGCCCGCGTTTATCTCAATGGTCTGGTGCGGACCAGCGGGAAGAAAACGATCCGCAACATCGCCGGAACGGGGGCCAGTTCCGTCGAACAGAGCCTCCAGCAGTTCATCAGCAAATCCCCGTGGGACTGGACCCCGGTACGCCGGTCCCTCGCCCAGCACCTCGAACGCACCGCGCAGCGCCCGCTGGCCTGGGTGGTCCAGTCCATGGTCATCGAGAAGGCCGGCGACCGGTCCGTCGGCGTCGGCCGGCAGTTCGTGCCCCAGCTCGGCCGCACCGCCAACTGCCAGCAGGCCGGGGGGATCTGGCTCGCCTCCAGCGAGGCCAGCTTCCCCGTCGAATGGACCCTCACCCTGCCCGGCCCCTGGACCAGCGAGCTGCTGCGCCGCCGCCGGGCCGGCATCCCCGACACGGCACGCTCGCAGACACCCGCGCTGGACGCCGTGCACGCCGTCCAGCGCATGGCCGCGACCTGGCAGCTCCAGCGCCGCCCGGTCGTCATGGAGGTCTCCAACACCGACCTCCCCCAGGTCCTGGAGGCCTTCGCGCTCCAGGACATCCCCTTCGTCCTCAAGGTCGACGGCTCCCTGCCCGTCTCCTTCGGCGGTGCGGGCCGCCACAAGCCCGGCCCCTACACCGCGCCCGCCCGCGAGCTGATCGACTCGCTGCGCTCCCAGCGCCGCGTCGTCGAATGGACCCGGCACGGCCGGTCCGAGGGAGCGGTCACCCTGCTCACCTCGGCCCACATCCTCGCCACCCCCGCCGAGGACCGGCCCGCGCCCGCCCCGCCCGCCCCCCTGCTCCTGATGGGCGCCTGGACCGAGGCCTCCCTGCTGCCCTCCGAGTTCTGGATCACCAACATCGGGGACCGGCCGCTCGCCCAGCTCTTCCTGCTCGCCAAGCTCACCGACCGGGTCGCCCTGGACTTCACCGAGACCTGCGAACCCGTCGGCATCCGCGACTTCGAGGGCCGCTCCTTCCGCGGCTGGCACCACCACGCCACCCTCGCCAGCGTCGCCCACGCGGCCCGGCTCCTCGGCACCGGCGAGCGGACCCCCGACCCGGTGTCCCTCGCCTCGCCCGCCCGCTACCCGGGCGGACGCGCCCCCGGCCGGCCACCCGCCGTCCTGCCGCCGCGCCCCCTGATCCCCGGCCAGTCCGCGCGCCGCGCGTACATCCGCTGATGCTCGACATCGCCGCATCGCTGCGCGGCTGGTGCGCCGAGCGCCGCGAGTTCGCGCTGGCCACCGTGGTCGCCGTCAGCGGCAGCGCGCCGCGGGGGCCGGGCGCCTCCCTGGCCGTGGACGCCGGCGGCACCGCGCTCGGCTCCCTCTCCGGGGGCTGCGTGGAGTCCGCCGTCCACGAGCTCTGCCTGGACGCCATCGCCTCGGGCCGCGGCGGCGTCCACCGTTTCGGCTACAGCGACGACGACGCCTTCGCGGTGGGGCTGACCTGCGGCGGGGTCCTGGACGTGCTGGTCACCCCGGTGCGCGGCCAGGACCCCGTCCGGCCCGTCCTCGGCTCGGTGCTCGACGCCGCCGCCGGCGGGGGCCGGGCCGCGCTGGCCCGGGTGGTCTCCGGACCGCCCGGCCAGCTCGGCCGGGCCCTGGCCGTCCACGCCGACGGCTCCTGGGAGGGCGGGCTCAGCGGCGGCGCCGCACTCGACCGGGCCGCCGCCGACCGGGTCCGGGCGCTGCTGCTCGCCGGGCGCACCGGCACCGCGGAGATGGGCACCGCCGGCGGGTTGTGCGGCGAGCCCCTCACCCTGCTGGTGGAATCCGCCGCCGCACCGCCCCGGATGATCGTCTACGGGGCCGTCGACTTCGCCTCCGCCCTGGTCCGGATGGGGGCCTTCCTCGGGCACCGGGTCACCGTCTGCGACGCCCGGCCCGTCTTCGCGACCCCCGAGCGCTTTCCCGGCGCCGACGAGGTGGTCGTCGACTGGCCGCACCGGCACCTGGCCGCGGAACGCGACGCCGGGCGCCTGGACAGCCGTACGGCCGTGTGCGTCCTGACCCACGACGCCAAGTTCGACGTACCCGTCCTCACCCTGGCGCTGCGGCTCCCGCTCGCCTACGTGGGGGCCATGGGCTCGCGCCGCACCCACGCCGAGCGGACCGAACGGCTGCGGGCCGAGGGGGTGACCGACGCCGAGCTGGCCCGGCTCAGATCGCCCATCGGCCTCGACCTGGGAGGACGCACCCCCGAGGAGACGGCCGTCGCCATCGCCGCCGAGCTCACCGCCGTCCGCCACGGGGCCACCGCGACCCCGCTGACCGGCGGCCGGAGCCCCCTGCACCGCCCTTTCGGGACCCCCGCCTCGTAGGAAGCGACCACGCGGCCCGGGATGTCCTGGACGATCGGCCCGGGCCGTGTGAACGCCGGGCCGTGGGAGAATGAAGTACGTGCGTTTCCTCGGCTGCCTTCTGTCGAGGTACCTCCGATCGACTGGGATGTTCAGCACGTGCGTTTCCTCAATGACCTGAAGCCGCCGTACGACCTGACGTACGACGATGTGTTCATGGTGCCGAGCCGCTCCGCGGTCGGCTCCCGCCAGGGCGTGGACCTCTCCTCGCCCGACGGCACCGGCACCACCATTCCGCTCGTGGTGGCCAACATGACCGCCATCGCGGGCCGGCGCATGGCCGAGACCGTCGCCCGCCGCGGTGGAATCGTCGTCATCCCGCAGGACATCCCGATCGAGGTCGTCACCGACGTCATCTCCTGGGTCAAGACCCGCCACCTCGTGCTCGACACCCCGATCACGCTGGCGCCCACCCAGACCGTCGCCGACGCGCTGTCCCTGCTGCCCAAGCGCGCCCACGGCGCCGGCGTCGTCGTCGACGCCGACCACCGCCCCGTCGGCGTGGTCACCGACCACGACCTCACCGGCGTGGACCGCTTCACCCAGCTCTCCGAGGTCATGTCGAAGGAGCTCCTGCTCATCGACGCCGACATCGACCCCCGCGAGGCCTTCAACCAGCTTGACGCGGGCCACCGCAAGCTGGCCCCGGCCGTCGACAAGGACGGCAGGCTCGTCGGCATCCTGACCCGCAAGGGCGCCCTGCGCGCGACCCTGTACAGCCCGGCCACCGACGCCGACGGCAAGCTGCGCATCGCCGCCGCCGTCGGCATCAACGGCGACTTCGTGGGCAAGGCCAAGCAGCTCCTCGACGCAGGCGTGGACACGCTCGTCATCGACACGGCCCACGGCCACCAGGAGTCGATGATCAACGCGATCAAGGCCGTCCGCGCGCTGGACCCGAAGGTCCCGATCGTGGCCGGCAACATCGTCGCCGCCGAGGGCGTCAAGGACCTCGTCGACGCCGGCGCCGACATCATCAAGGTCGGCGTGGGCCCCGGCGCCATGTGCACCACCCGCATGATGACCGGCGTGGGCCGTCCGCAGTTCTCCGCGGTGCTGGAGTGCGCCGCCGAGGCGAAGAAGTACGGCAAGCACGTCTGGGCCGACGGCGGCGTCCGCCACCCGCGCGACGTGGCCATGGCCCTCGCGGCCGGCGCCTCCAACGTGATGATCGGCTCCTGGTTCGCCGGCACGTACGAGTCCCCGGGCGACCTCCAGCAGTCGGCCGAGGGCCGCCTGTACAAGGAGTCCTTCGGCATGGCCTCCGCCCGCGCCGTGCGCAACCGCACCTCGGAGGAGTCGGCCTACGACCGCGCCCGCAAGGCGCTGTTCGAGGAGGGCATCTCCACCTCCCGCATGTTCCTCGACCCGCAGCGCCCGGGCGTCGAGGACCTGATCGACTCGATCATCGCCGGTGTCCGCTCCTCCTGCACCTACGCGGGCGCGGCCTCCCTGGCCGAGTTCGAGGAGAAGGCCGTCGTCGGCATCCAGTCCGCCGCCGGCTACGCGGAGGGCAAGCCGCTCCACGCCAGCTGGAGCTAGTCCTCCCGGGCCCGCGACGACGCCCCGCCCCCCGCCGGACCGGCAGGGGGGCGGGGCGTCGTCGTGTGCACGCCCGCCCGGTACTTGGGGATCCGGACCGTGATCTTCATGCCGGCGCCCACGCCCGTCTCGACGACCAGGCCGTAGTCGTCCCCGTACACCTGCCGCATCCGCTCGTCCACGTTCGGCAGCCCGATGCCCGGGGAGGACCCCGGCTGGTCCCCGGCCAGGATCCGGCGCAGCCGGGCCGGGTCCATGCCCACCCCGTTGTCCTCGATCGTCAGCACCGCCTCCGCGCCCGCGTCCCGGGCCGCGATGGTGATCCGGCACTCCCCGGCGGAGTCCTCCACCCCGTGCTTGACGGCGTTCTCCACCAGCGGCTGGAGGCACAGGAACGGCAGCGCCACCGGCAGCACCTCCGGCGCCACCTGCAAGGTCACCTTCAGCCGGTCCCCGAACCGGGCCCCGGCCAGGGCCAGATAGCGCTCGATCGAACGCAGCTCCTCCGCCAGCGTGGTGAACTCCCCGTGCCGGCGGAAGGAGTAGCGGGTGAAGTCCGCGAACTCCAGCAGCAGCTCCCGCGCCCGCTCCGGATCGGTCCGCACGAAAGAGGCGATCGCCGCGAGGGAGTTGAAGATGAAGTGCGGGGAGATCTGCGCCCGCAGGGCCTTGATCTCCGCCTCCATCAGCCGGGTCCGCGCCCGGTCCAGCTCCGACAGCTCCAGCTGTACGGAGACCCAGCGCGCCACCTCCGTCGCCGCCCGCACCAGCACCGCCGACTCCCGCGAACCGTAGGCGACCAGCGCCCCCAGCAGCCCGTCCTCACCCGTCAGCGGGGCGAACACCGCCCACTTCAGGGGGCAGCCCGGCCGCTGGCACTCCGTCCGCACGCTCTGGCTGCGCCCCGACTCCAGCATCACCGCCACCCGGGCCATCGCCCGCCGCTGGTGGTGGTCGGCGCCCGGGCCGTCCCAGGCCAGCACCGCCTCGCGGTCCGTCAGGCACAGTGCCTCCGTGCCCAGCAGCGAACGCAGCCGCCGGGCGGCCTTGCGGGCCGCGTCCTGGGTCAGCCCGGCGCGCAGCGGGGGAGCGGCGAGCGAGGCGGTGTGCAGGGTGTGGAACGTCGCCCGCTCCACCGGGGTCCCCAGGTCCAGCCCGGCCGCCCGCTCCCCGCGCCGGGCGTGCCGGTGGCCGCCCGCCCAGCCCAGCGCCAGCAGCAGGAGCGCCCCCGTCACCACGAGCACCCCGAGCGCCGCCCCGGTCACCACGCGCTCCGCCCGGCGGCCCGCGCCCCGGCCACGTCCTCGGGCAGGTGCAGCCGCGCCAGCGCCGCCGTTGTCCCGGCCGGCACTCGGGACCGGGTGGCCAGCGACACCAGCACCATCGTCAGGAACCCCAGCGGCACGGACCACACCGCCGGCCAGGCCAGCAGTGCGTGTGCCCACCCTGCCGGAACCCGCCCGCTGCGGGTGGCCACCACCGCGCCCAGCGCCGCCCCGCCGCCGGTGAGCAGCCCGGCCACCGCGCCCGGCGGAGTCAGCCCGCGCCACCAGATGCCGAGCACCAGCAGGGGGCAGAACGAGGACGCCGACACCGCGAAGGCCAGCCCGACCGCGTCCGCGACCGGCACCCTCGCGGTGACGAATCCGCCCGCCAGCGGCACCGCCATGGCCACCGCCACGGCCAGCCGGAAGCTGCCCACCCCGCGCCGGGGCAGCACGTCCTGGTGCAGCACCCCCGCCACCGCCATGGTCAGCCCCGAGGCCGTCGACAGGAACGCCGCGAAGGCGCCCCCGGCCAGCAGCGCCCCCAGCAGGTCCCCGAGCAGCCCGCCCAGCATCCGCTCCGGCAGCACCAGCACCGCGGCGTCCGCGCCCCCGGTCAGCGCCAGCTCGGGCGCGTAGATCCGGCCCAGGGTCCCGTACACCTGCGGCAGCAGGTAGAAGACCCCGAGCAGGCCCAGGACCACCAGGGTGGTGCGGCGGGCGGCCCGGCCGTCGGGGCTCGTGTAGAAGCGCACCGCGACGTGCGGCAGCCCCATGGTCCCGAGGAAGGTGGCCAGGATCAGCCCGTACGTGGCGTACAGCCGGTGCCCGCGGTCTCCCCCGGGCTGCGACCATCCCGGCGTGTCACTGACGGTCCCGGCACGGGAGTCCGGGACGGCCGAGCCGGCGGCGAACTCCAGCCGGGTGCGGGCCTGGACGGAATGCCGGCCGGCCGTCAGCGTCAGCGGGGCGTCCCGGTAGGCACGCCCGTCCACCCGGCCCGTCACCTTCAGCTCCAGCGGCTCGCGCACCGACAGCCGGACGTCCTTCGCGAGGGTGACGGCGGTGTGCTCGCGGAAGACGGCCGGGGCGTCGAAGGAGGCCCGTGGCGCGCCGTCCGCCGTCCAGGCGGCGATCAGGAAGAAGGCCGGCACCAGCAGGGCGGTGAGTTTGAGCCAGTACTGGAAGGCCTGCACGAAGGTGATGCTGCGCATCCCGCCCGCCGCCACGGCCGCCGTGACCACACCGGCGACGACCAGCCCGCCCACCCACTGCGGGGCCCCGGTCAGCACCTCCAGCGTCAGCCCGGCCCCCTGGAGCTGGGGCAGCAGGTACAGCCAGCCGACGCCGAGCACGAACAGCACCGCGATCCGTCGCACCGCCCGGGACCGGAGCCGGTCCTCGGCGAAGTCCGGCAGCGTGTACGCGCCCGAGCGGCGCAGCGGCGCCGCGACGAACACCAGCAGGACCAGGTACCCGGCGGTGTACCCGACGGGGTACCAGAGCATCTCCGGCCCCTGGAGCAGCACCAGCCCGGCGACCCCGAGGAAGGAGGCGGCGGAGAGGTACTCCCCGCCGATGGCGGCCGCGTTCAGCCGCGGGCCGACGGTGCGCGAGGCGACGTAGAAGTCGGAGGTGGTCCGCGATATCCGCAGCCCGAGCGCGCCGACCAGCACCGTGACCAGGACGACGACGGTGACCGCGGTCAGCGCGTACGTCCGGTTCAACAGGGGTCCTTCGGCCGGGGCGGGGATCCTGGGAGTCTACGCAGGCGCCGCCCCCCGGAACAGGCGTGTTCCGGCCCCTGACCCGGCCGGGGACGCGGCGTCAGAACGCCGGGTCGCGGTGTTCCGCGCAGTCGCGCAGGGCGATCTCCAGCTCCACGTACGACTCCTCGGCCCGCCGGAAGGCCAGCGTCAGGGCCGCCTCCGCGCTCGGCGACAGCTGCTCGCGGGTCCCCTCGCGGGCCTCGTACAGCACCTCCGCCCAGCGGGCGGCCGCGCTCCGCAGCCTGGCCAGCAGCGCCTCGGCCTCCGCGGGCCCGGAGGCCCGGGTGCGGGGCAGTCCGGTCAGCGCCTCCAGCAGCGCCTCGATCTCGGACATCTGGTTCCTCCCGGGGCCGGAAGATCACACGATAAGGCCGCCCCGCAGGCGGCGGGCCGCCGTGTCCCGTCCCTGCGGCCGACGGGCCCGGCGGATCGCCGTACGCCCCTTCCCGAGCGACGAACGGCGCTCCGGTACGCCGGACGGTCGTACGGGAGCGGGCGCACGAGCCGGTCGCACGGACGGGCGCACGGCGCCGAGGTACCCGCCCGCCCGGGTGGCGGGAGGGTCAGCCGGTGGCCTGGCGCATCAGGAGGTCGCGGAGCTGGCGGGCGTGACGGCGGCTCACCTGGAGCTCGGCCGACCCGACCCGGACGCTCGTGGTGCCCGCGTCCACACGGAGTTCGTCGATGCGGCCCAGCGCCACCAGATGGCGCCGGTGGATGCGGACGAACCCGCGGGCCGCCCAGCGCTCCTCCAGGGTGGACAGCGGGATGCGCACCAGGTGGCTGCCCCCGTCCGTGTGCAGCCGGGCGTAGTCGCCCTGGGCCTCGACGTACGCGATGTCCGCGACGGCCACGAACCGGGTGACCCCGCCCAGTTCGACGGCGATCTGCTCGGGCGCCCGCTCGGTGGCGGCCGCCCCGGGGGCGTCCCGCCGGGCGGGGGCGGCCGGGGGAGACGCGGGGGTTGCGGCTTCCCCCGGCCCGTCCGGACCGCCGAGCAGGGCCCGGGCCCGGCGCACCGCCTCGGCCAGCCGCTCGGGCCGCACGGGCTTGAGCACGTAGTCCACCGCCTTGAGGTCGAAGGCCTGGACGGCGAAGCCCTCGTGCGCGGTGACGAACACGATCAGCGGGGGGCGCGCGAACCCGGCCAGCAGCCGGGCGATGTCCAGCCCGGTCAGCCCGGCCATCTGGATGTCCAGGAAGACCACGTCGATGGCGTCGGGCCCGTCGGGTCCGCTCTCCACCGCCCGCGTGATCCGGCGCAGCGCCTCGGTGGCGTCCGAGGCGCCCTCCGCGCTGAGCACCCGGTCGTCGGAGCGCAGCAGGTAGAGGAGTTCCTCCAGCAGGGGCTTCTCGTCGTCGACGGCCAGTACGCGCAGCATGGCCCGAGTCTAGGCACGGCGCGGGCGGCGGAGAACGGTGCGCGACCCCCGCCCGGGGGGAGGAGGGCGGGGGCCGCGCGGCCGGTGCGTGGGGGACGTGCGGGACCGGCGGCCGGTCCGGCGGGGGAGTTACGGAGCGGTGGTGATGAGCTTGCCGTCGGGGGCGACGGCGTACCAGGTGCCGCCCGCCCCCTGCCCGTTGGTGTCGCCGGGCTTCTTGTCGCCGGTGAAGGTGTAGACGGGCCAGCAGCCGACGGTCTGCTGCTTCTTGCCGTCGGGGCGGTCGAGGACCAGGTAGTTCTTCTCGACGATCCCCTCGCCGCGCTCGGCCGGCGGGACGACGGGCCACTTGGCCAGGCAGTCGCCGGTGCACTTGGAGACCATCGGCCAGGCGGTGTCGGGCTTGAAGCGGTAGACGGTCATGCCGTTGCCGTCGACGACGTGTTCGCCCAGCTTGGCGTCCTTGGCCACCGTCAGGGCCCCGGCGGCCTGCCCGGCTCCGGCGGGGGAGGCGGCGGGGGCCGCGGCCTTCGCCGCCTTCCCGCCGTCGGGGGCGAGGGCGAACCAGGTGCCGCCGACGCCCTGGCCGTTGAGGTCGCCGGCCTTGGTGTCCTTGGCGTAGCGGTAGGCGGGCCAGCCGGCCACCGTCAGCTGCTTGCTGCCGTCCTTGCGGACCACCTCGCCCAGCAGGGCCGGGTCCATGCCCGCCGCGGCGCTCGCGTCGCCGGCCGGGACCACCGGCCAGGCCTTGGCGCAGTCCCCGTCGCAGTGGGAGGCCGGCGGCTTGGCGGTGTCCTTGTCGAAGCGGTACAGGGTGAAGCCGGCGGCGTCGGTCAGTACCGGCCCGAGCCGGTCGGTGGCCGAGACCGTGAGCGCGCCTCCGGGCTTGGCGCCCGCGTCCCCGGCGGCCTTGTCGCCGGCGTAGGGGTCGGTGGCGGGAGCTGCGGCGGCGGCCCCGGCCGGCTTCGCCGCGTCGGCCTTGTAGGCCTTGTCGTCCCCGTCGCAGGCGGTCGCCGCCAGCACGACGACGACCGCGACCGCGGCCAGGGTGGTTCCGCGCTTGATGCCCATGCTGTTCTCTCCCACGTGTGGTGTCCGCCGGGTCCGGGTCCTGCCCGTCGCCGGAACCCGTCAACTCGTGCGGAACACGGTCCCGGGGGAGCGTCCTGTTCACCGGGAGCGGTGTGGGGTGTTTCACTCACCGGCCGTCGAACCCGGCCCGGCGCAGGGCCGTGACCACAGCGAGGCCCAGGGCCCGGTGCCCGGCGTCGTTGGGGTGCAGTCCGTCCGCGAGGTGCCCGGGCCCCAGCAGGTCCCGGCCCGGCAGCAGGGCGAGCCGTCCGTCCCCGGCGGTGATCCGGTCCCGGGCGGCCCGCTCCATGGCGTCGCGCAGGGCCCCGAGGGTGGCGCCGAGCCGGTTCGGGGTGCGTTCGGCGTCCGGGCGCAGCACGGGGGAGACCAGCAGCAGCGGGGTCCGGGGGTGGCCCTGTCGGACCAGGTCGAGGAAGACACGGGTGGTCTCGTACAGCAGGGATGCGGTGTAGGGGACGCGGGTCCAGCAGTTGGTGCCGAAGGCGAGGGTGAGGACGTCGGCGGGGAGGGCCGCGAGCTGCTCGGCGGTGGCCAGCTCCCCGCGCGCGGCGCCCGCGTACCCGAGGTTCACGGTGTCCCAGCCGAGCGCCCGCCCGGCGACCGCGGGCCAGCCGTGGGCGGGCCGGGTGGACCACCAGCCCTCGGTGATCGAGTCGCCGTGCACCACCCAGCGCGGGGCGGGCGGGGCGGGGGTGAGGGCTCCGCCGACCCCGCGCACCCCCAGGACCAGCGGGGACTGCGCCTCGGGCGGGTGGACGGTGTAGGGCCCGGGTCCGCCGGGCAGGCCGATGCGCACGACGGCCTCGGGGGCGGGGTCGGTGAAGACCTCGCGGACCATCCCGTGGCGGTCCCAGAGGGAGAAGGTGTGCGCGAGGTCACGCAGGGCGTCGGCCGGGCCGGGGACCGCGGCCCGGTAGTGGACCTCCACCGCGTGCGCCCCGCGGGCGAGGAACTCCAGGCGGACCCCTGTCGGCAGGGCGGCCCGCTCGCCGGTGTCCCAGGGCAGGCGCCCGGTGTCGGCCGGGTCGGCCCGTACGGGCCGGTCCCCGTCCATCCAGGCGACCCCGCGCAGGAAGGGGCCCGGGTCGAGCCAGGCCGTGGCCGTGCCGTCTGCGTCCATGACGGCACGCTGCGGCAATTCTGACGGACTGTCAAGGAAGGAGATCGGGGGAGGCCGCGCACTGATCGAACATCCGCGTGCAACAAAGGACCATCCAGGACAGATCCGCGCAACGATCGTGCGCCAATGTGCAAGGATGGTGCATTACGGGCGGTATCACTCAGCTCGTAGGCTCACCCCCTGTACGTGGAGTGGCGCGGACCGCCTGCTCGGCGGTCCTCTCATGCCCGGACGGGCCCCCACCCGTCTGACAACTGCTCCGGACCGCTGCGGTCGACGCCTGACCCGTCCCCATCCCGCAGTGTCAAAGGAGTCCCCTCGTGCTCGATCAGGGCCAGGCACCCCCGCTCTCCCAGGAGACGCGCAAGCCCGTGAACCCGCTCATGCGGCGCAAGCCGGTCGAGCGGCTCGTCTCCGAGGGCGGGCAGGGTGAGGGCGGCACGCTGCGCCGCTCGCTCACCATGTGGCAGCTGACCATGATCAGCATCGGTGCCACGCTGGGCACCGGCATCTTCGTCGTCCTCGGCACCGCCGCCCCCAAGGCCGGCCCCGCCGTGACGATCTCCTTCATCCTCGCGGGCCTCACCGCCCTGTTCTCGGCCCTCTCCTACGCCGAGCTGGCCGGCTCCGTCCCGGTCTCCGGCTCCTCGTACTCCTACGCGTACGCCACCATGGGCGAGCTCATCGCCTGGATCTGCGGCTGGTGCCTGGTCCTGGAGTACGCCGTCTCCGTCGCGGCCGTCGCCGTCGGCTGGGGCCAGTACCTCAACGAGTTCCTCGACGGCACCATAGGCGTCACCGTCCCCGAGGCGGTCTCCGCGCCGCTGGGCGACGGCGGGTTCATCAACCTCCCGGCCCTGATCGTCGTCCTGCTCTCCATGGTCTTCCTGATGCGCGGCGCCAAGGAGAGCGCCACCGTCAACTCGATCATGGTCGCGGTGAAGATCGTCACCCTGCTGCTCTTCATCGGCATCGGCGTCATGGGCATCAAGGCCGGCAACTACACCCCGCTCGCCCCGCTGGGCATGAGCGGCATCGCCGCCGGCGCCTCCACCCTCTTCTTCTCCTACATCGGCTTCGACGCCGCCTCCACCGCCGGTGAGGAGGCCAAGGACCCGAAGAAGGACCTGCCGCGCGCGATCATGCTCTCGCTGGGCATCGTCACCGTCCTCTACGTCCTCGTCGCCTTCGTCGCCGTCGGCGCCATGCCGTGGAAGGACTTCGAGGGCACCGAGGCCGCGCTGGCCCAGATCATGACCGACGTCACCGGCACCAGCGTCTGGGGCGTCGTCCTCGCCGCCGGCGCCATCGTCGCGATCTTCTCCGTCGTCTTCGCCGTCCTCTACGGCCAGACCCGCATCCTCTTCGCCATGTCCCGCGACGGGCTCGTCCCCAAGGTCTTCGCCAAGGTCGACGAGAAGACCGGCGCTCCCCGCGCCAACGTGGTCATCGTCTCCCTCTTCTGCGGCGTCCTCGCGGCCTTCATCCCGCTCGGCAAGCTCGCCGACGCCACCAGCATCGGCACCCTCTTCGCCTTCGGCCTGGTCAACGTCGCCGTGATCATCCTGCGCCGCACCAAGCCCGACATGCCCCGCACCTTCAAGGTGGCGCTCTTCCCGGTCACCCCCATCCTGGGCGCCGTCGCCTGCGGCTACATGATGTTCGAGCTCGATGCCGCCACCTGGATGGTCTTCGGTGGCTGGATGATCGTGGGCCTCGTGGTCTACTTCCTGTACGGCATCCGCCGCTCCCGTCTGGCCACGGAAGAAGAAGTGGCCACAGCAGAGAAGTGATCCATCCTCAGTGCGACTGAACGATCTCGACGAACGCATCGTGCACGCCCTCGCCGAGGACGCCCGCCGCTCCTACGCCGACATCGGCTCCGAGGTCGGCCTCTCCGCACCCGCCGTCAAGCGGCGCGTGGACCGGCTGCGCGCCGAAGGCGCCATCACCGGGTTCACCGTCCGCGTCGACCCGGCGGCCATGGGCTGGGAGACCGAGGGCTTCATCGAGATCTACTGCCGCCACAACACCTCGCCGGACGACATCCGGCGGGGGCTGGAGCGGTACCCCGAGGTGGTGTCCGCGTCGACCGTCACCGGCGACGCGGACGCCCTCGTCCAGGTCTTCGCCTCCGACATGCGCCACTTCGAGCGGGTCCTGGAGCGCATCGCGGGCGAACCCTTCGTGGAGCGGACCAAATCCGTCCTCGTCCTGTCGCCCCTCCTGCGCCGCTTCACCTCGGGCGCACCCGCGTAGGCCGACACCCCGACGCCCCCGCCGGACCATCCGGCGGGGGTGTCGTCGTGCGGAGGGGGAGAGGGCGGCGGGACTGTCACGGAGACGGCCGCGGCGCTGTCACAGGCGCGTGCCACCATCGGCCGCATGAAGATCCAGATCCCGCTGCCGGCCGACCCGCACACCTCGACCGTCTACACCGACTGGGCCCGTGCCCACGACCCCGCGGCCGAGCCCGCGGCCGTCGAGCTGTTCGACGAGGTCGGGAGCACCATCCACCGGGCCTACGAGAAGCCCGGCCGGTTCGTGGACGGGCTGGAGCGGCGGGTCCGGGGACTGGACCCCGCCCACCTGCCCTGGTTCTGGGACACCGTCGGCCACAAGCTCATCTCCTGGCACCTGCGCTCCGCCGCCCGGGCCTACGCCCTGGCCCGCAAGGCCGAGCGCACCCACGGGCTGCCCGTCGACCCCGACTGGCAGCACGCCAACCTGCTGCTCTTCGCCCGCGCCGGCGCACTGCCCGCCACCGAGCTGAGCGGCCACCAGGCCCGGCTGGCCGCCTCCCTGGAGCCCGCCGCCGCGCACGAGGAGTACGTACGCGTCCTGCGGGCCTGGTCCGCCTCGCCCGGCGAGCTCCCCGCCGACCTGGCCCGCCGCGTCCGGCTGTCCGCCCGCGCCGCCGGGCTCGGCACCGCCGAGGAGGCCCGCGTCCTGGGCCTCGTCCTGGCCGAAGCCCGGCACAAGGAGGTCCCCGACCGGCTGCTGGACGCGGCCACCCCGCTGCTGACCACCCACCCCCCGGCCGACGACACCGCCCTCGCGCTCCTCGACCTCTTCCCCGAAAGCCGCGGCGACGCCTCCTCCTGGCTGCGGCTGCTCCTCGCCTGCGGCGCCGCCGACGCCGCCGCGGCCGGCCGGATCGTCCCCGAGGGCGGCCTGCCCGGCTGGTTCGCCCGGTACACCCACCGCTTCGGCCACGGCCGTTCCGGCGGCGGGGTCATGCGCCAGCCCATGCCCGCCGAGCTCTTCGGCCTCCTCATCCGCTGGGCCCCCCGGCTGCGCGCCGCCGGAACCCCCCTGCGCCTGCACGAGGACCGCTACCGCCACCCCGGACTGGACGCCGACCTGCTCGACGCCTGCCTCGCCGAGGGCATCCCCGTCGAGGACCCCGGAACCGCCGTGGAACTGGTCTTCTGGGACGCGCGCTCGCGCCGCGACCTCAAGGCCCTCGCCGCCGACCCCCTCTTCGGCCCCCGCCTGGAGGGCACCGTCCACGCCGCCCTGCGCCGGACCGGCACGGCCATCACCCGCCTCCCCGGCAACGCCGGCATCGCCGCCGAGGTCCACGGCCGCGTCGAGAGCCTGCTCGGTGCCCTGCGCGGCGGCGGCCTCGCCGCGGCCGACGAGGCCGTCGACGAGCTCGCCGAGCTCCTCGACCGGCCGACCGCCCTCGCCCTCGACGGCATCGAGGAGGCCCTCGCCGCACTGGACCTCACCGGCCCGCTCGGCCGCGCCCTGCGCGCCGGCCTCCCCGAGGAGTGGGCCTGGCCCGCTCTGGAGCGGGCCGTCGAGGACCTCGGCGGGCCCGACGCGGTCACCGGGGTCACCTGCACCTGGCCCGTCCTGACCGTCTACGGCCCGGACCGGGCCGTCGCCGTCGACCACGCCGGGACCCGCGGCTCCTGCGCCTTCCGGCTCCCGGACGGGGCGACCCACCACACCGCCCACTGGGTCGGCGGCTCCTTCCTGATCGGGTTCGCCACCACCCCCAAGGCCTCCTTCGGAACCCACGCCTTCTGGGCCGACCACCCCGAGGACGTCTTCGAAGCGGAGCGGCAGCTCGGCCTGCGCCGCTACGGCGGCATGATCCAGGGCGGCCTCGGCTACCAGTTCGCGACGCCCGGCGGCGGGCGCCTGGAGGAAGGCCGCGTCCTGCACCCCGGCGGCCGGGAGGGCATCGGCTCCCACGACGTCCAGATGAGCGACGGCGAGCGCTTCTGGACCACCGGCGTCCACGACGGCTGGGGCACCTGGACCCGCGTCGACCCCGCGACCGGAGCCGCCGTCCCCGGCCACGACACCCCCGCCTTCCACACCGCCGCCCCCCTCCCGCCCGGCACCGAGCACTTCGGCGACCTCCAGACCCTCGCCGCCCTCCCCGAGGGCGCCCCCGACTCCCCGCTCGGCCGCGACGGCTCCCTCGTCGGCTTCCGCGTCCTCCACCGCACCCCCCACCCCGGCCCCTCGCCCAAGGAGTTCGTCCTGGAAGGCGTCGACGGCCGCCGCGCCTCCCACCGCAGCCGCCACTGGGGCACCCGCCCCTGGGCCGTGATCCGGATGCCGCAGGGCGGCGAGGAGGCCGTGCTGGCCGGGCAGGAGACCATCCGCTGCCACGCCGCCGAGGACGGCTCCCTGCTCTGGCAGGTCCAGGGCTTCCCCGGCTCCGGCCGGCGCCGCGCCCCCGGCTTCGGGGACGGCGCGGGCCCCGTCCCGCCGCCCGCCTTCTGGCACTTCCTCACCCCGCGCTGCGAGGCCTCCTCCCGTGCCCTGCGCGCCGCACCCGACACCGCCGTACGGGCCCTGCTCGACGCCGCCGCGGCCGACGCGCCCGCGCCCGCCCTGCCCGTCGGCCCCCTCCACCCGCGGGTCGCGGACGGCGTCGCCCGGGCCGCGGCCCTCGCCGCCGACGTCCTGCGCCGGCGCCGCGAGCTGTCCCGCCGCATCGCCGTCGTCCGCTCCGGGCCGGTGGTCTCGCTGCGCACCGAGGCCCCCGACAGCGTCCTCGTCCCGGCCCTGTACGGGCTCGTCCCGGCACGCCGCCGCTACCACGACGAGCCCTCGATCCCCCCGCAGCCCGCCGTCCAGACCGCCGTCGCCGCCGACGGGCGCCACCTGCGCGGAGAGATCGACGACGAGGCCCGCGTGCTGGCCCGGCCGGCCGACCCCGAGACCTGGGAGCCGCTGGTCGGCGGGATCGGCGCCGTCGCCTGGCGGGCCCTCGCCGCCACCACCCCCGCCCACGAGCGCGAGGCGCTGGCCGCCCTGCTGGAGACCTGGAGCGGGCAGCCCTTCGCCGAGCCGGGCTCCGCCTGGCGCACCGGCCGGGCGACCGAGGAGGCCCTGTCCGCCCGCCGCGTCGCCGGGACCACCCTCGCCTCAGGGCCCGTCCGCAGCGGCACCGCCTGGTTCCTCCAACGGGCCGCCGACCCCGCGCCCGAAGGCGCCGAGGACTGCGAGGTCCGCACCATCGGGGTGGACGACGCCACCCGCCTGCCCCGGCTGCTGGAGCTGCTCGCCGAACGGGGCCCGCTGGCCGTACCCCCGGCGGCGCGGGAGGCCTTCGCCCGGCTGACCGGCGTCCGCGGCCCCGTCGCAGCCCTCGTCCTCGGCGGCTTCCCCGCCCGCGACCACTACGACCACCACCTCAAGCTGCTGGCCTCCGCCCCGTTCAAGGCGAACAAGACCCTGGCCCAGCAGTACGACGCCCTCTGCCGGAGCCTCGGCGACGCCGGGCGGCGCGCCGTCCTGGCCGCCGCGGTGCCCGAGGACCCGGCCGCGCTGTGGGAGCCGGGGGGCGTGGCGGCGGCCGCCGAACGGATGGCCGCCGTCTGGAACGGGCTCCTCGGCGCCGGCGAGCACGCCGACGAGGAGCTGGCCGCCGCCCTGGAGGCCGAGCTCGGCCTGCCCGACGCCTGGGCCCGCAGCCTGCCCGCCGGACGCGCCCCGGCCGACGCGCCCTTCGGTGAGGACGGCCTGGTCCTCGCGGGCAGCCGGACGGGCGGGATCCACCTCCACCACGCCGCGCCGGACGGCACCGCCGGGGAGTGGGTGCAGTCGGGGGAGCCCGCACACCACCGGGTGGCCTCCGTGATCGCCTGGGCGCTGACCGAGCGGCCCGTCGGGGACCCGGCCGCCCGGGGCGCCCTCGCCCTGTACGGGCGGCTGCGCGCCCGGCTGGAGGACCCCGGGACCCTCGTGCCCCTGGGCGGCTGGTTCGGGGACATGGCCGGCATCGCACGGACGGACCCGGCGTTCACCCCGTACGAGGGGGCCCTCCTGCCCTGCCCGCAGCCCGTGCGGGAGGGCGCCCCCGGCCCCTCCACCGCTCTCGACGACGGGCTGTTCGTGGTCGCCGTGCCCGGCGGGGACCTCTTCCTGCGCCCGTCCGCCCTCGCCGACCCGCAGCGGACGGAGCGGGCCGAGCGGATCGCCGCAACGGTCCGGGAGGGCCATCTGCTGACCGTCCTGCGCCGCCACCGGGAGCTCTTCGGCGGCCTGGCCCGCCTCGCCGCCCGCGCCGCCGCCACCCCGGTGCCCGAGGGCGGCTACGAGGCGAACCCCGCGCTGAGTGCCCCGGAGCTGGTAGCCGAGGTCGCCACGGCCCTCGGGACCGGTGAGGACGCGGCAGCCCTGCATCTCCAGCTCCTGGCCCTCGCCCGCCCCACCGACCGGGCCGTACGCCGCTGGAACGGCTGGACGCCCGCCCGGCACAAGGCGGCCCAGGCGGAGCTGCTGGCGACCGGCGCCGTGGTGGGCGGGAAGCGGGCCCGCGCGGGCCGGACGCTGTTCGTCCCGGGGGAGTGGACGGAGGCCAAGGCCCCCCACCTCCCCGTGGAGACGGCGAAACTGGCCGCACACGTGGCGTCCGCCTCGGGCACGACCCTCCACCTGCCCCTGCTCCGCCTCCTCGCGCCGGTTCCCCCGCACGAGCTGTTCGCCCGCGCCTGGGCGGAGCGGGGCGCGGCCACGGCGTGACGGGACACGGGGACGGAAGCCGGGCTGAGGGTCGGACGGCCGCTGATCCCCGTGTTCATCGCCCGGCCCCGGCCCGGGCCCCCGTCTCCGCCGGCACCACGGGAGGCCCGGGCGGCACTCGACGAACCCCGTGTCGAACCCGCGTCACGGCCGCCCGCCCGCCGCCGCGGGGGTGCGCAGCCCGATGAACACCGGCTCCCGGCGCAGGGTGAAGCCCATCGACTCGTAGAGCCGGATCGCGTTCGTGTTGTCGGCGGCCGCGTGCAGGAACGGGACGTCCCCGCGCTCGCGGATCCCGGCCGCCACCGCCCGGACGAGCAGCGCGGCCAGGCCCTGGCCGCGGTGGTCCGGGTGGGTGCAGACCGCGCTGATCTCCGTCCAGCCCGGCGGCCGCATCCGCTCCCCGGCCATCGCCACCAGCCGGCCCCCGCGGCGGACGCCCAGATAGGCGCCCAGCTCGATGGTCCGGGGCAGGAAGGGGCCCGGCTCGGTCAGCCGCACCAGCGCCGTCATCTCCGCCACGTCGGCCGGCCCCAGCCGGACCACCTCCGGCGAGGTCCCGGCCCGTACCGCCCGCCCGTCCAGCTGCACGCCCGGAATGCACCGCACGGTCTCCCAGCCGGGCGGCGGGGTCGGCAGGCCGGTCAGCCACACCTCCCGGTCCGGCCCGGCCAGCGCGGCCAGGTCGGCCCAGGCGGCCGGGTCGGCCGGGTCGGCGACCGCCGCGAACGGGTTCGCCTCCGGCAGGTAGCGGGCGGCCCCGCGGCCGGAGTACTCGGCGAAGGCGCGGTGCGGGCCGGTCAGCGCGGCCCACACCGGGTTGTCGAGCGGGGCGGCGGGGTTCTCGGTGGACATGCGGTGCGGCATCCTTCCCTGGGGGCCGGCCGCCCCCGGGAGCCCCGCGCGGCGGCACGCGACGGCGGGCGACGGCGGCAGGGTATGCCCCCCGCAGCCCCCGGGAACAGCGAATTCGTGCGTGCGCCCTGCGCCCCGCTTCCCCCGCCGAGCCGGCCCCGCGCAACGATTCGCCGCACAGGGGGCAGAACGCGCAACGAATCGATGAGGCCAGCGCAACGCTGATGGCTTGTCCGGATCGAACGCCCGAACGTACCGTTTTACGACCCCCACCCCATCTGCCACAGAGGTTCGCCCATGCCCCCGCTGCGCACCGCACTCCTCCAGAGCTCCGGACGGCTCGGCGACACCGCCGAGAACCTGAAGCGGCTCGACGAGGCCGCGGCGCGCGCCGCACAGGGCGGGGCCGGGCTCCTCGTGACCTCGGAGATGTTCCTGACCGGCTACGCGCTGGAGGTCGGGGACATCGCGGGCCTGGCCGAGCCGGCCGACGGCGAGTCCGCCCACGCCATCGGGGGCATCGCCCGCCGCCACGGGGTCGCCGTCCTGTACGGCTACCCCGAGCGCGACGGCGACACCGTCTACAACTCGGCCCAGCTGATCGGCCCCGACGGGACCCGGCTGGCGAACTACCGCAAGACCCACCTGTTCGGGTGCTTCGAGCAGGAGGCCTTCACCCCGGGCGACACCCCCGTCGTCCAGGCCGACCTGCACGGCCTCCGCGTCGGCGTCATGATCTGCTACGACGTGGAGTTCCCCGAGAACGTGCGCGCCCACGCGCTGGCCGGGACCGACCTCCTCCTGGTCCCGACCGCGCAGATGCACCCGTTCCAGTTCGTCGCCGAACAGCTGGTCCCGGTACGGGCCTTCGAGAACCAGATGTACATCGCGTACGTCAACCGCACCGGCCCCGAGGGCGAGTTCGAGTTCGTCGGCCTCAGCTGCCTGGCCGGCCCGGACGGGGTCACCCGCACCCGCGCCGGCCGCGGCGAGGAGATGGTCCTCGGCGAGGTCGACCCCGAGCTCCTCACGGCCTCGCGCGAGACCAACCCGTACCTGCGCGACCGCCGCCCCGGGCTCTACGCCTCCCTCGTCTGAGGCCCGTCCGGCCCCTTTTCCACCACCCCGCCCGCCCCAGCCCCGCCTGCCCTGCCGCAAGGAGACGTACCCCCATGACGTCCACGGTGCCCACCACCGCCGTCCCGCACAGCGACGGTCAGCTGCCGATCACCATGTTCGGCCCGGACTTCCCGTACGCCTACGACGACTTCCTCGCCCACCCGGCGGGCCTGGGCCAGATACCGGCGACCGAGCACGGCACCGAGGTCGCCGTCATCGGCGGCGGCCTGTCCGGCATCATCTCCGCCTACGAGCTGATGAAGATGGGCCTCAAGCCCGTCGTCTACGAGGCAGACCAGATCGGCGGCCGCCTGCGCACCGTCGGCTTCGAGGGCCCGGGCACCGAGGGCCTCACGGCGGAGATGGGCGCCATGCGCTTCCCGCCCTCCTCCACGGCGCTCCAGCACTACATCGACCTGGTGGGCCTGCAGACCCAGCCCTTCCCGAACCCGCTCGCCGAGGCCACCCCCTCGACGGTCGTGGACCTCAAGGGCGAGACCCACTACGCCGAGACCATCGCCGACCTTCCGCAGATCTACCGGGACGTCGCCGCCGCGTGGAACGCCTGCCTCGACGAGGGCGCCGACTTCTCCGACATGAACCAGGCGATGCGCGAGCGGGACGTCCCTCGCATCCGCGAGATCTGGGCCAAGCTCGTCGAGAAGCTCGACAACCAGACCTTCTACGGCTTCCTGTGCGAGTCGGAGGCCTTCCAGTCCTTCCGCAAGCGCGAGATCTTCGGCCAGGTCGGCTTCGGCACCGGCGGCTGGGACACCGACTTCCCGAACTCCATCCTGGAGATCCTGCGCGTCGTCTACACCGAGGCCGACGACCACCACCGCGGCATCGTCGGCGGCTCGCAGCAGCTGCCGATGCGCCTGTGGGAGCGCGAGCCCGAGAAGATCGTCCACTGGGCCCAGGGCACCTCGCTGTCCTCCCTGCACGAGGGCACCCCGCGCCCGGCCGTGACCCGTCTGCACCGCACCGCGGGCAACCGCATCACGGTCACCGACGCCAACGGCGACATCCGCACCTACCGCGCCGCGATCTTCACCGCGCAGTCCTGGATGCTGCTGTCCAAGATCGCCTGTGACGACACGCTGTTCCCGATCGACCACTGGACGGCGATCGAGCGCACCCACTACATGGAGTCCAGCAAGCTCTTCATCCCCGTCGACCGGCCGTTCTGGCTGGACAAGGACGAGGAGACGGGCCGCGACGTCATGTCGATGACCCTGACCGACCGCATGACCCGCGGCACCTACCTGCTGGACAACGGCCCGGACCAGCCGGCCGTCATCTGCCTGTCGTACACCTGGTGCGACGACAGCCTGAAGTGGCTGCCGCTGTCCGCGAACGAGCGGATGGAGGTCATGCTGAAGTCCCTCGGCGAGATCTACCCCAAGGTCGACATCCGCCGCCACATCATCGGCAACCCGGTGACCGTGAGCTGGGAGAACGAGCCCTACTTCATGGGCGCGTTCAAGGCGAACCTGCCGGGCCACTACCGCTACCAGCGCCGCCTGTTCACCCACTTCATGCAGGACAGCCTTCCCGAGGACAAGCGCGGCATCTTCCTCGCGGGCGACGACATCTCCTGGACCGCGGGCTGGGCCGAGGGCGCCGTCCAGACCGCCCTGAACGCGGTCTGGGGCGTCATGCACCACCTCGGCGGCTCCACGGACGCCACCAACCCCGGCCCGGGCGACGTCTACGACGAGATCGCCCCGGTCGAACTCCCCGAGGACTAGTACCCGACGGGTACTCCCGGTTCCACGGCCACGGGCCGCCCCCGCGTTCACCACGCGGCGGCGGCCCGTCCCCTGCTTCCGGCCCCCCGCTTCCCGCCGACTCACACGGCCCGGGCCCAGAGCAGCCGCTGCCGCCGCCGGAACGCGGCGCGCAGCTCGCCGCGCTCCGGCCCGTGCGGCAGCCGCGGCGGCCGGTGTCCCAGTCCGAGGCCGCAGCCCGCGCAGAGGGTGTACACCCCGTGCCCGCTGCCGTCCCACTCCACCGTTCCCCGGTCCCGCTCGCACACGGGGCACACGCCGTTCCGGCCCTGGTGGCCCTCCGGGTCCCAGCGGCCGCGCATCAGCCGCGGCATCACCTCCGCGAGACGGCCCCCGGGGTGGAACTCCGGGTCCGGCCAGAACAGCCACTGCGCGGGCGGCGGCGGCTCCGGGCGGCGCACCCCGGCCCGCTTCTGGGCCCGTCGGCCCTCCTGCCACACCGTCTGGGTGTCCCGCCACACCCGGCGTGCCTCGTCCAGCTCCTCCACGGCCCGCACCAGCGACGCCGGGTCCTCGTCCAGGTCCCGGGGGATGCCGGCGCTGCGGCACAGGTGGTGGTAGGTGGCGTGGAAGCCGTACGGGCAGAACACCGTCAGGCAGGTGCGCAGCGCCGACAGCCGCCGGTGGGGCGGGCGCGAGGCGTCGTGCACCCGGAGCCGGTGCGTGGCGAAGCTGGGCATCCGCACAGCCTAGGAAGGGGTGGGCCCGGCCGCACCGGGGTTTCAGCCCGTCGGCGTCAGCAGGCAGCGGCCCACCAGGCCCACGCCCGCGTCGAGGGACTCCTGGAACTCCTCCGCCAGGTCGGGGGAGCGGCGCAGGGCCCACAGGAGGCGGGCCGCCGCCCAGGCACCCGTGCGGGCGCGCTCCAGGCTCCAGGAGCCCAGCAGGTGCGTCAGCGGGTCGGCGATCTCCAGCAGGTCCGGGCCCGGCATCAGGTCCTCCCGGATGCGCTCCTCCAGGGAGACCAGGGTGTCGCCGACGCGGTGGAAGTCGGCCTCCAGGGCCGCCGGGGCGCAGTCCAGCACCCGGCAGGTGGACACCACCGCCAGGGCCAGGTCGTGCCCGATGTGGGCGTTGATCCCGGCCAGGGCGTGCTGGAGCGGCCGTACCCCCGGGTGGCGGCGGTACTGGAGCAGGGGGCGCCAGCAGGCCGGCGCCCGGTCCGATTCCACCGCCGTCAGGTACCGCTCCGCGAACCGCACGCCGAGTGTCTCGGCCCGCCGGGGCTCGGGGAAGCCGCCGCGCTCGATCCGCTTGTGCAGGGTCTGCGTCACGGTCAGGTACACCCGGTTGAAGACGGCGACGCCGTCCTGCGCGGGCAGCCGCTCGTCGAGGACGCGCATCCGCGCGAGTACCGCTTCCATGACAGGCAGCGTCCCAGCCGGGGCGCCCGGCGCGGGGAACTTGGCCGCAGGCTTCCCCGGTTCGGGCGAAGCGCCGTCAACCCCGCTTGTCCCGGGGCTCCTCGGAGCCGTCGTAGGCCGAGGTGCCCGAGTCCAGCAGCGGCTCCTGCCGCTTGAGGTGCTCCGGCGCGAAGTGGCGCAGCGCGTGGTATCCGGTGATCACCACGATCGTGCCGAGCGCGATGCCGCCCAGCTCGAAGGTGTCGCTGAACCGCAGCGTGACGCCGCCGACGCCGATGATGATGCCCGCGGCGGCCGGCACCAGGTTCAGCGGATTGCTCAGGTCCACCCGCGCGTTCAGCCAGATCTGCGCGCCGAGCAGGCCGATCATGCCGTACAGGATCACGGTGATCCCGCCCAGCACCCCGCCGGGGATCGCGGCGACGACCGCGCCGAACTTCGGGCACAGGCCGAAGAGCAGCGCGAACCCGGCCGCCGCCCAGTAGGCCGCCGTGGAGTAGACCCGGGTGGCGGCCATGACGCCGATGTTCTCGGAGTACGTGGTGTTCGGCGGACCGCCGACCGCCGTGGACAGTATGGACGCCACGCCGTCGGCGGCGACGGCCGTGCCGAGCTCGTCGTCCAGCGGGTCGCCCGTCATCTCGCCGACGGCCTTGATGTGTCCCGTGTTCTCGGCGATGAGCGCGATCACCACCGGCAGCGCGATCAGGATCGCCGACCACTCGAAGGACGGCGCGTGGAACGTCGGCAGCCCGATCCAGTCGGCCTTGCCCACGCCGGAGAGGTCGAGCCGCCAGTGGTCCACGGCCTCGGCCCCGCCCGCCGGGGAGTGGATCTTCCCGAAGACCAGGTCGAGGACCCACGAGAGCGTGTACCCGAAGACCAGGCCCAGGAAGATCGCGATCCGCGACCAGAAGCCGCGCAGGCACACCACGGCCAGCCCGGTGAACAGCATGGTCAGCAGAGCCGTCCACTGGTCCTGCGGCCAGTACGTCGACGCCGTCACGGGAGCCAGGTTGAACCCGATCAGCATCACGACCGCGCCCGTCACCACCGGCGGCATCGCCGCGTGGATGATCCGCGCGCCGAACCGCCGCACGGCCAGACCCGCCAGGAACAGCACCACGCCGACCACGAACACCGCGCCCGTGACCACCGCGCTGTCCCCGCCGCCGGCCCGGATCGCCGCCGCGACGCCGACGAAGGCGAGCGAGCAGCCCAGGTACGAGGGGACCCGCCCGCGCGTGGCGAGCAGGAAGACGGCGGTGGCGACGCCCGACATCATGATGGCCAGGTTCGGGTCCAGGCCCATGAGGACCGGGGCGACGAAGCTCGCCCCGAACATCGCGACGACGTGCTGGGCGCCGAGCCCGGCGGTGCGCGGCCACGACAGCCGCTCGTCCGGCCGCACCACCGCGCCGGGGGCGGGGGTCCGCCCGTCTCCGTGCAGGGTCCAGCGCAGGCCGAAGCCCATGTTCCACCACTTCCGTTCCGCCGAGAGGTCAAGGATCATGACCGCAGGGCGGTCCGCCATATATTACGGCCGGATAGCAGCGGGTTCGTCCCGATTGGCGGTGCCCGCGGCGCCCGGTACGGGCCCCGGCCGCAGCACCGCCGCCCCCGCGACCAGCGCGCACGCCAGCAGCGTCACCAGGCCGAACGACCACACCAGCGAGGTCGCGTCCGCCACCGTACCGATCGCCGACGGGGCGATCAGCCCCGAGGTGTACGTGATCGTCGCGACCCCGGCGATGGCCTGCGCGGGGGCCGGTCCGCTGCGCGCCGCCGCCGCGAAGGCCAGCGGCACCACCACCGCGATGCCCAGCCCGATCATCCCGAACCCGGCCATGGCCGCCGCCGGCCGGTCGGCGGTCACCACCAGCAGCCCGCCCGCGGTGGCCAGCACACCGCCCGCCCGCACGGTGCGCACCGCCCCGAACCGGTCCACGACCCGGTCCCCGGCCAGCCGGGCCACGGCCATGGTCAGCGCGAACGCCGTGGTGGAGGCGGCGGCCGCACCGGCCTCGGTGCCGAGCACGTCCCGCAGGAACACCGCCGACCAGTCCAGGCTCGCGCCCTCGGCGAAGACCGCGCAGAACCCCACGGCCCCGATCAGCACGGCGGCCTTCGGGGGCCGGGCGAAACGGGGCGGCGCCTGCGCCTCCGGCTCGCTGCGCAGGTCCAGCACCCCGCGGACGGCGACCAGGCCGGCCGCGGTCAGGACGAGGGCCGCGATCAGGTGGTGCAGCCGGGCGTCCGTCCCGGCGTGAGCGGCGACCGTGCCGGCGGCCGAACCGAGCAGGGCGCCCACGCTCCACATCCCGTGCAGCGAGGACATGATCGAGCGGCCGAGCCGGTTCTCGGTCTCCACTCCGAGCGCGTTCATGGCCACGTCCGACATGCCGGCGGCGGCCCCGTAGAAGAAGAGGGCGCAGCACAGGGTGGCCGGGTTCGGCGCCAGGCCCGGCAGGACCAGGGACAGGGTCCACAGCGCCAGCAGCCCGCGCAGCGCGGCGCGGGCACCGAAGCGGTGGTTGACCCGCCCGGCCAGCGGCATCGCGACGGCCGCGCCGAGCGCGGGGAAGGCGAGGGCCAGGCCCAGGGTGCCGGCGTCGATCCGGGCGTGCTCCTGGATCCAGGGGATGCGGGTGGCGAAGGAGCCGGTCACCGCGCCGTGGGCGCAGAAGACGGCGGCCATCGCGAAGCGGGCACGGCGCAGCCGCGCCGGGCCGGTGCCGGGTTCCCCGGCCGTCACGGTCGTCATGGAATGAAACTATCAGGGAGCCTGCCTGATAATTGAAGCCCTTCCCTAGGATGGGTCCCGTGACCCCTGTGAAGGCGATGTCCCCCGCCGCTTCCGCCCCCGCCGCTCCGGCCCCCTCGCCCGCCTCGCCGAGCACGGCCCGGGCCATGAACGACCGGCTCGCGCTCGAACTCCTCCAGGCGGAGGGGCCGCTGACGGCGACCCGGCTCAAGCAGCTGACGGGACTCTCCCGCCCCTCCGTCGCCGACCTGCTCGAACGGCTCGGCGCGGCCGGCCTGGTCGAGGTCGTGGGGGAGTCCGGAGCGGAGCGCCGCGGCCCCAACGCCCGCCTCTACGGGATCGTCGCCCGGCGGGCCCACCTGGCCGCCCTGGACGTCCGGACCGACAGCGCGACGGCAGTGGTCACGGACCTGCTCGGCCACCCGCTGGCCCGGGCGGAACTCCCCGTCGACGCGGCCGAGGAGGCCGTGGACCGGCTGGAGTCCCTGGCCCGGGAGGCCGGGGCCCAGGCGCTGCACACGGTGGTCGTCGGCGCGCCGGGCCTGGTCGCGCCGGCCACGGGCGAGCTGCGCGACAGCGGCGGCCTGCCCGCCTGGCACCGGGACCTGGTGGCCGCGCTCCAGCGGCGGCTGCCCGCCACGGTGGTGGTGGAGAACGAGACCAACCTCGCGGCCCTGGCCGAACAGCGCGTCGGCGTCGCCCGGGGCGTGGACTCCTTCGTGCTGCTGTGGCTCGGCGACGGGGTCGGGGCCGCGGTGGTGCTCGACGGGCGCCTGCGCAGAGGCGCCTCCGGAGGGGCGGGGGAGATCGGATTCCTGCCGGTGCCCGGGACCGCCGCGCTGCCCTCCGCCACCGACTGCGGCGGCGGCTTCCACGCCCTGGCCGGCCGTGCGGCGCTGGCCGCCCTGGCGGCGGGGCACGGCTTCGGCGGTCCGGTGGAGGAGGCCCTCGCGGGCGCCGCGGGGGAGGCCTTCCTGGAGGCGGTCGCCGAGCGGCTCGCCCTCGGGGCGGCGGCCGTCGCCTCGGTCCTGGACCCGGGCTGCGTGGTCCTCGGCGGGGCGCTCGGCCGGGCGGGCGGCGAGGACCTGGCCGCGCGGGTGGCCCGCCGCCTGGCCGCCCTCAGCCCCGTCCCGACCGGGGTCCGCGCCACGACCCTCGGCGACCCGGCGGTCCTGGAGGGCGCCCGCCTCGCCGCCCGCGAAGCCGCCCAGGCGGAGTTGTTCGGCTGACCGCCCCGGGTGCCCGTTCCGCCCCCGGCCACCGCTGGGAGGTGCCGGGCGCCCCCGGCGGGCTCCGCCCCCGGCCCCCCGCGCCCTCGAACGCCGGCGGGGCTGGATCGCGGCGCGCCTGGTCCGTCGCCTGCGGCTGGATCTCGCGCAGCGGAATCCCGGCCCGCGCGGCGTTCGAGCGCAACGGGGTCCGGCGCCGAGCCCCGGGGAACGGGGGAAGGGCGGGCCGGGGACGGCTCGGCGCAGCGGCACCCCGCCCCGCCGGACGGCTACCCCCGCCGCGCGAGGAACTCCCCGAAGGTGATCCGGCCGACCGCACGGTCCGGGGCCAGGATCCCGCCCCGCCGGAACGCCCCGTACGAACGGCCCGCCAGCGGCACCCCCACCACCCGCCGCCGGCTGCCCGCCGCCGCGAGGTACACGCGGCCCCAGTCCTCCAGGGTCCGCGCCTCCGGCCCGCCCATGTCCGCCACCCGCCCCGCCGCCTCCGGCCCCGCCAGCTCCGCGAGCCGGTCCGCGACCTCCTCCACGGCGATCGGCTGCACCCGTACGCCCCTGGGCAGCGGCACCACCGGCAGCGGGAGCCGCGCCGCCGCCCCCGCCACCTGGGCCACCAGGTCGTGGAACTGGGTGGTCCGCAGGATCGTCACGCCGAGCCCGGACTCCTCCAGGAGCCGCTCCACCCGCAGTTTCGTCCGGTAGTAGCCGAACGGCACCACGTCCACCCCGACGATCGAGATGTAGACGAGGTTCGTGACGGTCCCGGCGCTCCGGACCGCGTCGATCAGGTGCCCGGCGGCCACGTCGTCGCCCCCGCGCGGCGAGCTGGCGCAGTGGACCACCACCTGAACCCCCGCCAGCGCCGCGTCCAGCCCGCTGCCGTCGCGCAGGTCGACCGGGTACGCGGCGGAGGACCGGCTCAGCGCCCGGACCTCGTGGCCCTGGTCGCGCAGCATGGTGACGACCAGGGCTCCGAGATTGCCGGTGCCGCCGGTCACGAGGATCGTGCTCATCGTGCAGGTGTCCTTTCGCGGGGGAGTGCCTTCCCCCACAGGACAGCCGGGGCCGCCGGAATGTGACACCGGCACGCGGGAGGGGCCGCGGACGTGCGGGGACCCGGTGGCCGCCGGGGCCACCGGGTCCTCACGTTCTGTTCACCCGCCGGGTGTCAGCAGGCGCCCAGGTCCTGCCAGACGCCCCACTGGCCGGTGGTGCCGGGCTCCTCGTTCTGCGTCCACCACTGGGCCTTCCAGTTGCGGCCCTTGTGCGAGACGACCGTCCCGCCGTTGTAGACCGTGCCCGCCACGTACGCCGGGTTGGTGCAGGCCCCGCCCGGGGGCGTGGTCGGTGTCGTCGGGGGAGTGGTGGGCGGGGTGGTGGGAGGCGCGGTCGGCGGGGTGGTCGGCGGCTGGCTGCCGCCCGGCTCCGTCACCGTGGCGCCGCGCGCGAGGTCGCCGGCGAGCGCGTAGGTCGTGCCGGAGATGTTCACCGTCCAGTTGGAGGGGGTGGACACCGGCAGGTAGTAGTTGAACGCCAGGTCGACCGTGGCGCCGGGGGCCAGGGACTGCCAGGCCGGGAGCTTCAGCGAGACCCGCTGGAAGTCGCCCTTCAGGCCGCCGAGGTTGCTGCCGGTGTGCCCGCTGCTGATCACCTTGGTGCCGAAGCCGGACTGGTCGGAGGCGTTGTCCGGGGCCGAGGTGCCGTAGTCGAACCGGAACTCGGTGCCGCCGGGCAGGGCGGTCCTCGTGTTGTTGGTGATCTTCAGCTTCGGAGTGATCGGGTAGTTGGAGTCACCCAGCTTGAAGTCGGTGAACTCCGTCTTGATGTCCACCGCCTGGGCGGGCAGCGCGCTCCCGGCCTTCCTGGCGCCGTAGGGGGAGGCCGCCTTGAACTTGTCGTACATCAGGGAGGTGAGCGTGTCGCCCATCTCGTACTGGCCCTTGGCCGCGTTGTACGCGTAGTCGCCCGCCAGCTCCCAGACCATCGTGCCGCCGATGCCCTTGTCCACGACGTAGTCGGCCTTGGCGGCGACGGACTGCTCGTCCTCCGTCGACAGGAAGACCTTCTTCTGCGCGTTCCACAGCCACGGCGCCACCAGCGTGGAGTCGTACTTGCGGGCGTAGGTGCCGGTCAGCGTGGTGTTCGCGGGGAAGCCGTACGTGGTGACGTAGTCGCCGACGACGCCCTTCTCCAGGTTCTTCGCGTGCCACATCGGGTTCGAGCCCGCCGGGGACTCGACCCCGTTGGTGTCGAGGTCGTGCCAGAGGTTGTCGATGCCGACGGCGCCGTCACCGCACTTGGTCAGGCCGGCGCCCGCCGGGCAGCTGGTGGCAGGGGCCTTGCCCCACAGGCCGTCGGTGCCGCCCTGTACGTTCTTGAAGCCGCGGGTGTAGTACGGCAGGCCGATGTTGATCCGGCCCGACGGCATCGAACCGCGGAAGTAGTGGTAGGCCCAGTCGGTGTTGAGGTAGCCGACGCCGCCGTACTGGGAGGTGGAGTAGACGCCCGCGGCCGCCAGCTCGGCGTCCTTGCCGTCGTCGAAGAGGGAGGCGTTGGGACCGACGTACTCGTTCCAGGCGCCGTGCAGGTCGTAGGACATGATGTTGACGTAGTCCAGGTACTTCTGCATCTGGAACGTCTCCATGCCCCGCAGCAGGTAGCCGGAGGAGGGAGCGGCGACGGAGAGCAGGTAGTGCCTGCCGTCGGCGGCGCCCGCGCGGTCGAGCTTCTCGCGCAGCGACTTCATCAGGACCGCGTAGCCCTGGACCAGGCCGGCGCGGCGGGCGTTGGACAGCTGCCAGTCCAGCGGGTTGCCCGCGTCCTTCATGGTCGTCGGGTACTCGTAGTCGATGTCGACGCCGTTGAAGCCGTACGTGCGGATGAACTCCACCGAGGAGTCCGCGAAGGTGTCGATGCCCGCCTGGTTGACGGAGCCGTCGGCGTTGGTGGCCATGGAGTAGAAGCCGCCGGAGGCCACGCGGTTGCCGTCGTCGCCGAAGTAGCCGCCGGTCTCGGCCCAGCCGCCGACCGAGATCAGCGTCTTCACGTTCGGGTACTGCTTCTTGAACTTGTTCAGCAGGTTGAAGTGGCCCTTGTAGGGGAGGGCCGGATCCATCTCGGCGCCGGCGACCCCCGGCCAGGTCATCCCGGTGGCGGCGTTGTTCGGGCCGTCCGAGCCCACCGAGATCCTGTTGTCGGAGCCGACGTGGGCGAAGGCGTAGTTCAGGTGGGTGACCTTGGACCACGGGACGTTGTTGGCGAGGTAGGCGGGGGTGCCGTCCTTGCCCGTGCGCCAGCCGGTGAAGTAGCCGATGACGCGGCGCTGGTGGTCCGCGCCCATCTTCTCGCGGCCTTCGGAGTCGTAGACGGAGCAGTAGGGGACGTCCACTCCGGGCGTCTTGTAGAGCCCGTCGGGGCGACAGCCCTCGCCCCCGGACTCCGTCTGGGGGGACCTCCAGGCGGCGTGCGAAAAGCCCGTCGTCAATGCGGGCAGGAGCAGTCCGGCGATGGCGGCGCCGGATGCCAGGAGCATCGCTCTCGTACGTGTGGGGGACGGCATGGTGCCTCCTGGGGAGGGGAGGATGGCAGGGCCAAATGCGGCAACAGGCGGAAACGTGGCGTTGGTTGGCCCGTGACGTGCGCACGTCGGCAGGCCGGCTCCCGGGAAGATGAAGGGAACGTTAAGAGGACTAGACCAACCCGTCAATAGGTCTGGACCAACCCTGGATTCGAGGGGTCCCGGACGCCGCCGCCGCCACAGGGACGCTCAAGGACGGCTCCCTTGTGAGCCAGGCCACAGCGCTTCACCCGCATGGCCGCCGATCCCCCGTGGCACACTGGCCCTAGTACCAGTAGCAGCGCACTCCGGGGTCGGTGTAATTCCGAACCGGCGGTATAGTCCGCGACCCGTCCGCAGCCAGCGGCCGGTTGACCAGGTGAAATTCCTGGACCGACGGTTAAAGTCCGGATGGGAGGCAGTGCGCGGCGGGCAGTCACCGGTACGCCGCCGTCGGCGGTCCACCACCGTATCCCAGGGATACGTGTCGGACGGGCCGTTTTTCCGATCCCGGCGTTCCCGCGTGTGCTCTCCCGCTTCATCTGTCGTATCCCGACAGGCCCCGGAGTCCGTGCCCGACGAGGCAGGAGGACCCGGTGGCGACACACGCCGCGCAGGCAGCACCCGACCCGAGCGTCACCGCGATGCGCCGGGCCATCGAGCTGGCCTCCCGCGGACTCGGCTCCACCAGCCCCAACCCGGTCGTCGGCTGCGTCATCACCGACCCCGCGGGCGCCGTCGTCGGCGAGGGCTGGCACCAGCGGGCCGGCGGCCCGCACGCCGAGGTCCACGCCCTGCGCGCGGCCGGAGACGCCGCCCGCGGCGCCACCGCCTACGTCACCCTCGAACCCTGCAACCACACCGGCCGCACCGGCCCCTGCGCGCAGGCGCTCGTCGACGCCGGGATCGCCCGCGTGGTCTACGCCGTCTCCGACCCGAACCCGCAGGCCAGCGGCGGCGGCGCCACCCTGCGCGCCGCCGGGATCCCCGCGGAGGCGGGCCTGCTGGCCGACGAGGCCGAGCAGGGCAACGCCGCCTGGCTCACCTCCGTCCGCCTGGGCCGCCCCCACGTCACCTGGAAGTACGCCGCCACCCTCGACGGCCGCAGCGCCGCCGAGGACGGCAGCAGCCGCTGGATCACCTCCGCCGAGTCCCGCGCCGACGTCCACCGGCTGCGCGCCGAGGCCGACGCCGTCCTCGTCGGCGGCGGCACCCTGCGCACCGACGACCCCCACCTCGCCGTCCGCGGGGTCGACGGGGCCGTCCAGCCGCTGCGCGTCGCCCTCGACACCCGCGCCGGCCTGGCCCCCACCGCCCGCATCCTCGACGACGCGGCCCCCACCCTGATCGTCACCGGCGAGGACGCCGACACCCGCCACCTGCCCGGCGCCGACATCCTGCGGCTGCCCCTGCACGACGGCCGCGTCCCCGTCCCGGGCCTGCTCGCCGAGCTGTACGCCCGCGGGGTGCGCTCCGTCCTCCTCGAAGGCGGACCCGCCCTCGCCGGAGCCTTCCTGGAGGCCGGCGCCGTCGACCGCGTCGTCGGCTACATCGCCCCGGCCCTCCTCGGCGCCGGCCCCGCCGCCCTCGCCGGCGCCGGCATCACGAACATCGCCCACGCCGTACGCCTCGAGATCACCGAGGCCGTCCGCGTCGGCACCGATCTGCGCATCACCGCCGTCCCCTCCAACGCCCCCAAGGAGCACTGAGTGTTCACCGGAATCGTCGAAGAACTGGGCGAGGTCACCGCCGTCGAGCAGCTCGCCGAGGCCTCCCGCTTCCGCCTGCGCGGCCCGGTCGTCACCGAGGGCGCCAAGCACGGCGACTCGATCGCCGTCAACGGCGTCTGCCTGACCGTCGTGGAGACCGCCGACGGCGAGTTCACCGCCGACGTCATGCAGGAGACCCTCAACCGCTCCAGCCTCGGCGCCCTGGGCGCGGGCTCGCGGGTCAACCTGGAGCGCCCCATGGCCCTCGGCGGCCGTCTCGGCGGTCACCTGGTCCAGGGGCACGTCGACGGCACCGGCGAGATCCTCTCCCGGACCCCCTCCGAGCACTGGGAGCTCGTCAAGGTCGCGCTCCCCCCGCACCTCGCCCGGTACGTCGTGGAGAAGGGCTCCATCACGGTGGACGGCGTCAGCCTCACCGTCGTCGAGGCCGCCGCCGACCACTTCACCATCAGCCTCATCCCCACCACCCTCGCGCTGACCACCCTGGGCATCAAGCAGCCCGGTGACCCGGTCAACCTCGAGGTCGACGTCCTCGCCAAGTACGTCGAGCGGCTGCTCGCCGCCGGCGTGAACCCGCTGCACGCCGAGGAGGGGCGGAAGTGAGCGCCCTGACCTGGCTGAACTCCGAGGCCTTCACCGCCTTCGGCCAGAAGATCATCTGGTCCGACGCCATCGGCAACACCATGGGCCTGGCCGCCCTCGCCCTCGGCTGGCGGCGCTCCATCTGGACCTGGCCGACCCAGTTCCTCTCCGGGGCCGTCCTCTTCGTCGCCTTCGCCGCCGGCCACCTCTCCGGCAACGCCGGCAAGCAGGTCGTCGTCATGCTCGTCGCCCTGTGGGGCTGGGCCCAGTGGACCCGCGGCAAGCGGCAGGCCCAGGACGCCTCCCTCGCCGTCCGCTTCGCCACCTGGCGCGAGCGCGGCCTGCTGCTTGGCGCCGCCGCCGTCGGCACCCTCGCCGTCACCGGGCTCTTCACCCTCTACCCGTGGATGTCCTGGAACCCGCTCCCGGACGCCTACATCTTCGTCGGCACGATCGTCGCCATGTACGCCCAGGCCAAGGGCCTGGTCGAGTTCTGGTTCGCCTGGCTGCTCGTCGACGCCGTCGGCGTCCCCCTCGCCTTCACCAGCGGCTACGCCTTCTCCGCGTTCGTCTACGTGATCTACGGAGCCCTCGTGCTCTGGGGTGCCCACGACTGGTACCAGCGCTCGCGCACCAACCCCGCCCCGGCCCTCGAAGGAGCAACGGCATGACCCCCGTCCTCAAGCCCGTGCCCGACCAGGCCGACTCCTACGCCGAGGAGTCCTTCCGCCTCGACCCCGTCGAGCAGGCCATCCGCGACATCGCCGCCGGCCGCCCCGTCGTGGTCGTCGACGACGAGGACCGCGAGAACGAGGGCGACCTCGTCATCGCCGCCGAGAAGGCCACCCCCGAGATCATCGCGTTCATGATGAGCGAGTGCCGGGGCCTGATCTGCGCACCGATGGAGGGCCCCGAGCTGGAGCGCCTGGAGCTCCCCCAGATGGTCCGCGACAACACCGAGTCGATGAAGACCGCCTTCACCGTCTCCGTCGACGCGAGCGCCGCCCACGGCGTCACCACCGGCATCTCCGCCGCCGACCGCGCCACCACCCTGCGCCTCCTCGCCGGCGGCACCTCCGAGGCCGGCGACTTCGTCCGCCCCGGCCACGTCTTCCCGCTGCGCGCCAAGCCCGGCGGCGTCCTGGTCCGCAACGGCCACACCGAGGCCGCCGTCGACCTCGCCCGCCTCGCGGGCCTGCGCCCCGCCGGCGCCATCGTGGAGATCGCCGGCGAGGACGGGGTCATGCTGCGGCTCCCCGAGCTGATCCCCTTCGCCCGCAAGCACGGGCTGACGATCATCTCCATCGAGGACCTGATCGCCTACCGCCGCTCCGCCGAGCCCACCGTCCGCCGCGAGGCCGAGGTCAGCCTGCCGACCGCCGCCGGCGAGTTCACGGCGTACGGCTACCGCTCCACCGTCGACGGCGTCGAGCACGTCGCCCTCGTCCACGGCGAGATCGGCGACGGCCGCGACGTCCTCGTCCGGATGCACTCCGAATGCCTGACCGGCGACATCTTCCAGTCCCAGCGCTGCGACTGCGGCCCCCAGCTCCAGGCCGCGATGGCCCGGGTCCAGGCCGAGGGCCGCGGGGTCATCGTCTACCTGCGCGGGCACGAGGGCCGCGGCATCGGACTCCTGTCCAAGATGCGCGCCTACGAGCTCCAGGAGCGCGGCCGCGACACCCTGGACGCCAACCTGGAGCTGGGCCTGCCCGCCGACGCCCGCGACTACGGCGCCGGCGCCCAGATCCTCGCCGACCTGGGCGTGCGCACCGTACGGCTGCTGACCAACAACCCCGACAAGGCCGACGCCCTGGAGAGCCACGGCATCTCCGTCGCCGACCGGGAGGCCATGCCGGTCGGCGCCGGCGAGCACAACCTGCGCTACCTGCGCACCAAGCGCGACCGGATGGGCCACGACCTCCCCTGGCTGGAGGGGGCCGTGCCCACCTCCGCCTGCGGGAACCAGTAGTCACCCCGCACCACCCCACCCCACCCCCGTCAACCCGGTACCCACCGGAACCCCCCTGAGGAGCAGAGCTGTGAGCGGCAAGGGCGCACCCGTACTGAGCGTGAAGAACTGCGGCGACCTCCGGGTGGCCGTGATCGCGGCCCAGTGGCACGAGAAGGTCATGGACGGCCTGGTGGACGGAGCCCTGCGGGCCCTGCACGAGCTGGGCATCGACGAGCCCACCCTGCTGCGCGTCCCGGGCAGCTTCGAGCTCCCGGTCGTCGCCAAGGTCCTCGCCGGCCGCGGCTACGACGCCATCGTCGCGCTCGGCGTGGTCATCCGCGGTGGCACCCCGCACTTCGACTACGTCTGCCAGGGCGTCACCCAGGGCCTGGTCCAGGTGTCGATCGACACCGGGGTCCCCGTCGGCTTCGGCGTCCTGACCTGCGACAACGACGATCAGGCGCTGGACCGCGCCGGCCTGGAGGGCTCGAACGAGGACAAGGGGCACGAAGCGGTCACCGCCGCCGTCTCCACCGCCATGACCCTGCGCACCGTCAGCGAGCCCTGGCGGTAGTCCGCGGAGGGAGTCCACGGAGTGAACCCCGGCACCGGGGGGCCCGGGTGAAGCCGTACCCTAAGGGCATCATGGCGAACACACCCGTTAAGACCTTCGAAGAGCTCTTCGCCGAGCTCCAGCTCAAGGCCGCCGACGGCGACCCCAGCACCTCCCGCACCGCCGAGCTCGTCGGCAAGGGCGTCCATGCCATCGGCAAGAAGATCGTCGAGGAGGCCGCCGAGGTCTGGATGGCCGCCGAGCACGAGGGCAAGGACGCCGCTGCCGAGGAGATCTCCCAGCTGCTCTACCACGTCCAGGTGATGATGGTGGCGCGCGGGATCTCCCTCGACGACGTCTACGCCCACCTCTAGGCCGGAGCTCTCCACCCCGGGCCCCCCGCCCCCATCCCCTTACGCACCTACGCACGAAGGAAGCCCCATGCTGCGCATCGCCGTCCCCAACAAGGGTTCGCTCTCAGGACCGGCGTCGGAGATGCTCCATGAGGCCGGCTACCGCCAGCGCAAGGAGTCCAAGGAACTCGTCACGGTCGACCCCGACAACGAGGTCGAGTTCTTCTACCTCCGCCCGAAGGACATCGCGATCTACGTCGCGTCGGGCAAGCTCGACATCGGCATCACCGGCCGCGACCTGCTGCTGGACTCCGGGGCCAACGCCGAGGAGATCCTGCCGCTGAACTTCGGCCGCTCCACCTTCCGCTACGCCACCAAGCCCGGCACCGCGAAGGGCCCCGAGGACTTCGGCGGGATGACGATCGCCACCTCCTACGAGGGCATCGTCGCCAAGCACCTCGCCGACCTCGGGGTGGACGCCTCCGTCGTCCACCTGGACGGCGCCGTCGAGACCGCCATCGAGCTCGGCGTCGCACAGGTCATCGCCGACGTCGTCGAGACCGGCACCAGCCTGCGCAACGCCGGCCTGGAGGTCGTCGGCGAGCCGATCCTCAAGTCCGAGGCGACCGTCATCCGCCGCACCGGCGCCGGCGACGACGACCCGAAGGTCGGGCAGTTCCTGCGCCGCCTCCAGGGCGTCCTCGTGGCCCGCAGCTACGTGATGATGGACTACGACTGCCGCGCCGAGCACCTGGAGCGCGCCGTCGCCCTCACCCCGGGCCTGGAGTCGCCGACCATCTCCCCGCTCCACAACGAGGGCTGGGTCGCCGTCCGCGCCATGGTCCCCGCCAAGGAGGCCCAGCGGATCATGGACGACCTGTACGAACTCGGCGCGCGCGCGATCCTCACCACCTCCATCCACGCCTGCCGCCTCTAGGCCGTCCGGCCCCGACCCGGTCACCCGGCCGGGCCATCCGCCGCCTCCCGTACGCCATACCCAGAAGGCTTCACCGCACCATGAGCGAGTCCGCCGCCCAGCCCGCCCTGCCCGAACTCCCGGTCACCTTCCGGCCGAACCGTACCCGGGCGGTGCTGCTGGGCGTCGGCCTCGTCATGTTCGCCACCATCACGGCGATCGCGCTGCTCCTGGAGAACCTCGGCCCCGGCGAGCGGGTCAGCTTCATCGTCACCGCCGTCCTGATGGGCTCCGTCCTCGTCCTGCTCAGCCGCCCCAAGGTGGTCGCCGACGAGGCCGGGGTCACCGTGGTCAACCTCACCACCACCCGCCGCCTGGAGTGGGCGCAGATCCTGCGAGTCAACCTCCGCCCCGGCGACCCGTGGGTGTTCCTCGACCTGAACGACGGCACCAGCCTGCCCGCCCTGGGCATCCAGCCCGGCATCGCCAAGGCCCGCGCCATCGGCGACGCCCGCGCCCTGCGCGCCCTCGCCGAGACCCGCGGGACCGGCACCCTCGGCCACTGAGCCGGCCGGACCCCGTCGCTGCGTCCCATTGCGGCGGCGATCTCAATGACTACCCTGGTGGGGCGGCGCACCACTGCGCCCACCCACCCGCCCCGGGACCCCGTGGCCCGTGGGCACCTGCGACCAGAGGAGTGACTCCCTCCAGCAATGGACGGATCGTCCGGTAGTACCCGCGCCGCCCTCCCCGTGGAGGCGGCGGCATGACCATCCCGCTACTCCTGCTCGTGGCGGCATTCGCCCTGATCCTCGCCAACGGTTTCTTCGTGGCGGCCGAGTTCGGCCTCGTCACGGTCGAGAAGCCCGAGGCCGAACGGGCCGCAGCCGACGGTGACCGCCGTGCCCGCACGGTGGTCGAAGCCCTGCGGGAGCTGTCCTTCCAGCTCTCGGGCACCCAGCTCGGCATCACCATCACCTCCCTCGTCGTCGGCATGCTCGCCGAGCCGGCGCTCGCCGCGCTGCTGTCGGGGCCCCTCGCCGCGACCGGCCTGCCCGCGGGAGCCGTCCCCGGCGCCGCCGTCCTCATCGGCATGCTGCTCGCCTCCGCCGTCCAGATGGTCGTCGGCGAGCTCGTGCCGAAGAACTGGGCGGTCTCGAAGCCGCTCCAGGTGGCGAGGTTCGTGGCCGGCCCCCAGCAGGCCTTCTCCCGGGCCCTGCGGCCCGTCATCGCCGGCCTCAACTCCGTCGCGAACCGCCTCGTGCGGGCGCTCGGCGTCGAGCCCGCCGAGGAGATGGCCTCCGCCCGCACCCCCGGCGAACTGGTCTCCCTGGTCCGCCATTCGGCCCAGGCCGGCGCCCTCGAACAGGACACCGCCGACCTCTTCGTGCGGACCCTCTCGCTGGGCGAGCTCACCGCCCAGCACGTCATGACCCCCCGCGTGAAGGTCAGCGCACTCCAGGACTCGGCCACCGCGGCCGACGTCCTGAACCTGACCCGTGCCACCGGCCTGTCCCGCTTCCCGGTCTACCGTGAGCGCATCGACGAGATCACCGGGGTCGTCCACCTCAAGGACGCCCTCGCCGTGCGCGAGTCCGAGCGCGCCCGCACGACCGTCGGCCGGATCTGCGTCGCCCCGCTGCTGGTGCCCGGCTCCCTGCCGGTGCAGCCGCTGCTGGAGCGCCTGCGCAGCGAACAGCCGATGGCCGTCGTGGTCGACGAGTACGGCGGCACCGCCGGCGTGGTCACCCTGGAGGACATCGTGGAGGAACTCGTCGGCGAGGTCCGCGACGAGCACGACTTCGCCGAGGACGACAGCCCCGAGCTGGCCGTCGTCCCCGCCGAGGACGGCCGCCCCTCCTGGGAGGCCGACGGCAGCTGCCGCGTGCACACCCTGCGCCGCATAGGCCTGGAGGTGCCCGAGGGCCCGTACGAGACCGTCGCCGGCCTCGTCGCCGACCTCCTGGGCCGGATCCCCGCCCCCGGGGACCGGGCCGAGCTGCCCGGCTGGAAGCTGTCCGTACGTCAGGTCCGCCGCAACCGCGCCGAGCGGGTCCGGCTGGTCCGCCTGACGGCCGCGCCGCACACCGCCACCGAGGCCCTCCCGCAGCCCGCCCGCCCCGCCGGGCGGCAGCGCGGCGAGCAGCAGCTGGAAGGCGCCGCCCGATGAACGCCCTCCAACTGCTCTTCGCCCTGCTCCTGGTCCTGGCCAACGGTTTCTTCGTCGGCGCCGAGTTCGCGCTCGTCTCCGTCCGCCGCAGCCAGATCGAGCCCCTGGCGGCCGGCTCCACACGGGCCCGGCAGGTGCTGTACGGCCTGGAGAACCTGCCGCGCATGATGGCCGCCGCCCAGTTCGGCATCACCCTGTGTTCGCTCACCCTCGGCGCCGTCGCCGAGCCCACCGTGGCCCGGCTGCTGGAGCCCGTCTTCGAGGCCGTCCACGTCCCCGAGGGGCTGGTCCACCCGCTGGGCTACGCCGTCGCGCTGGCCGCCGTGGTCTTCCTGCACCTGGTCATCGGCGAGATGGTCCCCAAGAACCTCGCCATGGCCGCCCCCGAGAAGACCGCCCTGTGGTTCAGCCCCGGCCTGGTGGCCTTCGCCCGCGTCTGCGGGCCGGTCACCACCGCCCTGGGCGCCTGCGCGGCGCTCGTCCTGCGGCTCTTCAAGGTGGAGCCCAAGGACGAGGTCGAGGCCGTCTACACCAGTGCGCAGCTCGGCCGGCTCGTCGAGGACTCCCGGCAGGCCGGGCTCCTCGAACCGGTCGAGCAGGAGCGCCTGGAGGACGCCCTGGAACTGGGCAGCCGCCCGGTCACCGACGTCCTGCTGGCCCCGGGCCGGCTCGTCACCGTCGGCCCGGCCGTCACCCCCCGCCAGATCGAGCAGCTGACCGTGCGCACCGGCTACTCGCGCTTCCCGGTCCGCTCCGAAAGCGGGGCCTTCATGGGCTACCTCCACGTCAAGGACGTCCTGGACCTGGAGGACCGGGAGCGGGCCGTGCCCCAGCGGGTCTGGCGCCGGATGACCACGCTGTGCTCGACGCTGCCGCTCGACGACGCGTTGACCGTCATGCGCCGGGACGCCACCCACCTGGCGCAGGTGGCGGGTCCCTCGGGCCGGATCCTGGGCCTGGTGGCCCTGGAGGACGTCCTGGAGATGCTGGTGGGCGAGGTCCGCGACCCCGCCCACCGCGTCCCGGCCCGCCGCCACCGGGAACGCGCCCTGACCGGCTGACGCCGAGAGGTCCCCTCACGGCCCTTCCACCGTTCACCGGGGCAAGCCCCGGACCCCGTACGTGCGCAGCACATTCCAGCCCCGCCGGCGTCTGAGGCGCGGGGCCCGGGGCGGAGCCCCGGGGAACGGTGGAAGGGCGGGCAGGGGGGAGACGGCTCCGCGCAGCGGCACCCACGGCGGAGCGGCACGGCACAATGGCCCCGTGGACCCGGACACGGAAGCCGTACTCGAGGCCATCGGCCCCAGACTCCGCACGCTCCGCCGCGACCGCGGCCTCACCCTGGAGGCCCTGGCCGCCGTCACCGGAATCTCGGTGAGCACGCTCTCCCGCCTGGAGTCCGGCAAACGCCGCCCCACCCTGGAGCTCCTGCTCCCGCTGGCCCGGGCGCACCGCGTCGCCCTCGACCAGCTGGTCGGCGCCCCGGCGACCGGCGACCCGCGGGTCCACCTGGAACCCGTCGGAAAGCACGGCACCGTCATCGTCCCGCTGACCCGCTACCCGGGCCGGATCCAGGTCTTCAAGCAGGTCCTGACCCCGCGCGAGCCCCGGCTGGTGACCCACGAGGGCTACGAGTGGTGCTACGTCCTCGCCGGGCGGCTGCGCCTGCTCCTCGGGGGCGAGGAGCACGTCCTGAGCCCCGGCGAGGTGGCCGAGTTCGACACCGCCCGGCCCCACTGGTTCGGCCCGGCCGACGGGGACGCCGTGGAGATCCTGCACCTGTTCGGCCCCCGCGGGGACCAGGCCGTCGTCCGCGCGGGCCCGCAGGCCCCCTGACGGCCCGCCGGACTACAGCGGCGGCGACTCCGGCCGCTCCTGGGGCCCCCGCCCCGACAGGACCTCCCCGTACGCCTGCATCAGGTCCGCCAGCCGGAGCGTCGCCAGGTCGTCGCGCGAGGGCTCGCCGGCGAAGCCCGCCAGCCGCAGGTCCCGGTAGGCGCAGCTCTTCTCGTACAGGGTGCGCAGGAAGCGGCCGTTGCCGAGCTCGTCGATCCAGCCCTGCTCCACCACGTGCCCGCTGATGCTGCGGAGCTCCTCCAGGGCCTCCTCGTCCCAGCAGTCCCCGTTCGCGTCCGCCAGCACCCCGCCGATCGCGGTCAGCTCGGCCGGCCGGTAGCTCGGGAAGTCCACCCGGGTGGTGAACCGCGAGGACAGCCCGGGGTTGGCGGCCAGCAGCCGGTCCATGCCGGCCGGATAGCCCGCCAGGATCACCACCAGGTGGTCCCGGTTGTCCTCGGCGCGCTTGAGCAGCACCTGGAGGGCCTCGTCCCCGTACGCGTCGCCCTTGCTGTAGCCGGAGTTGGACAGGCTGTACGCCTCGTCCACGAACAGCACCCCGCCGATCGCCGAGTCGATCAGGTCGTTCGCCTTGACCGCGGTCTGGCCGAGGAACTCGCCGACGAGGTCGGCCCGTTGCGCCTCCACCAGGTGGTCGCCGCCGAGCAGCCCCAGCGCGTAGAACACCCGCCCGAGGATCCGTGCCACGGTGGTCTTGCCCGTCCCCGACGGCCCCGAGAAGACGAAGTGCCGCTTCGGCGGCTGCACCGGAAGCCCCTGCGCCGCCCGCAGCCCGGCCATGTGCAGCTGCGCCGAGAGGGCCTTCACCTGCCGCTTCACCGGCTCCAGGCCCACCATCCGCTCCAGCTCGGCCAGGGCCTCGGCCAGGGCCTGCGGATCGGCCGGCCCGGCGGGCAGCCCGGCGGGCGCGCCCTGCGCGGGGAGGGTCGCCTTGTGCCGTACGCCCTCCAGACGGCCCGTTCCGGCCGACGGCCCGAAGCGCGGGTCCGGCGGCTCGCCGGGCGTCGGCGGATCGGCGTCCACCTGCCCGTCCGGAGCCACGTCCTGGACGGGCCCGCCGCCCGCGCCGCCGCCCAGTGAGGCCACCGCCGCGTAGTCCCCGCCGGCCGGGGAGAGCCCGTGCCCGGCGAAGCCCTCGGACAGGTGGCCGCCGTACCCGGCGTACCCGGCCGCGTCCGCCATCCCGGCCATGTCGTCGGGGTCGGTGCTGTCCTCGATGGCCGTCAGCCGCGCCGCCGTGTCCATGAACGCCGGGTCCACCCGGTGCACGGCCCGGTACAGGGGCAGCGCCGCCGCGCTGCGCCCGGTGCCCTCGCGGGCCCGGGCCAGCCAGTACCGCAGCTCCTTGCGCTGGGGCTGCTCGCTGCGGCAGCGCATCAGCGCCGCCGAGAGCATCGGCTCCGCCTGCCCGTACATCTCCAGCCGGACCCGGGCCATCCCGCCGAAGAGCCCTGCCTCGATGCCCAGCAGCGGATCGTGCACCAGCGGCTCGGTGTGCCGTACGAGCTGCTCCCAGTCCTTGACCAGGTAGGCCCGGCAGGCGTGCAGGAAGCGCACCTGTGGATCGGTGTCCACCGGGGGCAGCGCCGCCAGGGCCTGGTCCAGCTCCGGGACGTGCCGGCCGTCCAGCCAGTGCGAGGCGTGGGCCAGCAGCAGGTCCCGCCGGCTCTCCAGCACCGGCTGCACCCACCAGCCCAGCCAGTACCAGGAGTTCAGGGTCCGCCGGTGCCGGGTGCGCTGCTCGCCGAAGCGGTCCCGGTGGGCGTACATGCGCAGTAAGGCGTTGGTGGTGTCCGCGCGCAGCGCGTGCAGTCCCAGCCAGGCGTCGGCCATCGACGGGTCGAGGCCGACGGCCGTGCGGAACTCCTCCTCGGCCTGCGGGTAGGCGCCCATGGTGCAGGCATCGACCCCGCGCAGCCAGGCGAGTTCGGCCGGGGCGTGTGCGCCGCCCGGCATGCCGAAGTCCATCACGTCCCCCACAAGCCTGCCCGTGGCACGCGGCAACCCCCGCGCCGAGCGCGCGAGTTGTCCACCCGGCCGATGAAATCAGGGCTGCATCGTACCTGCGGTGACGCACCTTACCCAGGGTGCGGTCGACACGGCTCGGGGGTGTGCCCCGCAGTCGGGCGGTGACTCAGGGTGAGGAGCGGTGGATGGAGTAGTTCGCCCCGCACCCCGCCGCGACCGGATCCGGGCAGAACGAAGCCCCCGATCACGGGGGAACAACCGGGGGCTTCGCGTCCGCGGCGGCCTTCGCAGACCGCGCATTCAGAACGTAAGGCCGCATCAGGGCCCGGGTCAAGCGGGTCGGGAAAGCCCTCCGGGGTATGTCGAGCGGGGCGGCTCAGGTCTGGGGGAGTCCGTCACGGTCGGTGAGTGCGGAGGGCGTTCCGGGCGTCGCAGAAATCCCGGAAGTCCACTCGTATCCCGTACCGCTCTGGTGCACCAGGGTGTCCGCGAAGGGGCGCGAAGGGTCGTGGGAGAAGTGCGCGAGTTCGGCGCGCTCCCATCCGTCCCAGAAATCGGAGAGTTCGCGCCCGTCCCTCCTGCGCCCCCGGCCCCAGGAGGTCTCGCGGGAGGTCTCCATCCACAGCAGCCGCGCCAGATGCGGGCGCAGCGCCCTCCGCCCGGCCCCGACCCCCTCGACGATCAGCACCGGCGCGGGCTCCAGCACCCGCTCGGCTCCGAAGCGGCGCCCGACCCAGTCGTACGGGGCCCAGTGCGCGGGCCGCCCGGCGGCCAGCGGCTCCACCACCTGCGCCCGTAGCCGCCCCCACCAGTCGAACGGCTCGCTGTGGGTGGCCACGTCGTCCAGGTGGAGCACCGGCGCGCCGCCCAGGGCGGCGGCCAGCCGGTCCGCGAAGGTGCTCTTCCCCGACCCCGCGTGCCCGTCGACCCCGATCAGCCGTACGGGGCCCAGGGAGGGCGGCAGGGCGGCGAGCTCCCCCGCGAGTGACTCCAGTGACTGCTGTGGTTCCACCCGGCCAGCGTATGTCCCCCGGGCGCCCCGACCGCGACACGGCCCCGAGCTTCGCCGCACCACCACCGGGAACTGGAAGGGTGGACCAGTCGATCCACCGCACCGACCCCTGGGGGCCACGCCGATGACCGCACCCACGCCACGCAGGGCCCTGCTGGCCGTCGTCCTCGCCGCGGCCACCGCGGCCTCCCTGCCCGCGGGCCGGGCCTCCGCCGCAGGCGCGGGCACTCCTGGCGCGGACACCTCCGGCCCGGACACCTCCGGCCCGGACACCTCCCGGCCGGCACCGGACCGCGCCACCGGACCCGACGGGGCCGTCGGCGCCGCCGCCGCGGGGGCCGCGACGGTGGACAACCGGTTCTGGTACGCGCACGCCCACTGGCGGGCCGGCACGCACCGCGGCACCACCGCCGTCGACGGCGCCCGCCCGGGCCTGGAGATCGCGGCCCCGGCCGGCCGGACCGACTACACCGACCCGCACACCGGCCGGAAGGCGGCCTGGGAGTACGCCACCTGGACGTCCCCGGTGCACCGCTGCGCCGTCCCCGCCACCGAGGCCGTCGCCTCGTGGAACGCCCGCACCCCGGCCGGCACCTGGATCCAGACCGAGCTGCGCGTCACCTACCCGGACGGGACGGTGGGCCCCTGGTACGTGATGGGCCGCTGGGCGGCCGGGGACGGCGACATGCGCCGCACCTCGGTCGACGGTCAGACCGACGGCCGGACCACCGTCTGGACCGACACCCTGGCCGTCGACGCCCCGGCCGCGGCGGCCGGCCTGCGGATCACGCACTGGCAGCTGCGGCTGACCCTCCACCGCAAGCCCGGCGCCGGCCGCGGCCCCACGGTGTGGCTGGCCGGGGCGATGGCCTCCGACGTCCCGGACCGCTTCACCGTCCCGGCCTCCGCCCCCTCCGGCAGGGCCCACGAGCTGACGGTCCCGCGCTACTCGCAGGAGGTGCACACCGGCCAGTACCCGGAGTACGACAACGGCGGCGAGGCCTGGTGCAGCCCCACCTCCTCCCAGATGGTCATCGAGTACTGGGGCCGCAGGCCCAGTGCCGCCTCCCTGGCCTGGGTCGCCCCCGGGTACGCCGACCCCCAGGTCTGCCACGCGGCCCGCTCCACCTACGACGCCGCCTACAAGGGCTGCGGCAACTGGCCCTTCAACGCCGCCTACGCCGCCACCTACCGCGACCTGGCCGGCGTCGTGACCCGGCTGGGCTCCCTCGCCGACCTGGAGACCCTGGTCGCCGTCGGCATCCCGGTCATCACCTCCCAGTCCTTCCGCCGCGAGGAGCTGACGGGCGCGGGCTACGGCACCGCGGGCCACCTGATGACCGTGATCGGCTTCACCGCCGCCGGGGACGTCGTCGCCAACGACCCGAACTCGGCGGACAACGCCTCCGTCCGTCGCGTCTACAAGCGCCGGGAGTGGGAGAACGTCTGGCTGCGCACCAAACGCCGCAACGCCGACGGCAAGACCGTCTCCGGCAGCGGCGGGGTCTGCTACCTGTACGCCCCGTCCCGGCCGACGGAGGCGCAGATCGCCGCGCTGCGCCGGGTCGGGGTCCTGTGAGGCGAGATCCTTCGCACATCCGCTCGCACGAAGGGCTTAACGGGTCGAATATGGGCATAAAGCGCATATAAGGCTTCTCACAGGAGGCGGCGCACCATGACGACTCATCCGAGCATCGAACACCACCCGGACCTTGCCGAGATGCGCACTCGGTTCGAGCGGGTGACGAGTACCCCGGCCGCGCAGGCCGTGGAGGCGCTGGCCCTGATCACGGGCCTCTACCTGGCCGCTTCGGCGTGGATCGCCGGGTTCAGCGCGCTGAGCCCGCTGGCCATCAACAACCTCATCGCGGGAGTGGCCTTCTGCCTGTGCATGGGCGGCATGGGGTCGGCCTACGAGCGCACGCACGCGATGGCCTGGACCGCGGTCGCGATCGGGGCCTGGACCATCGTGGCCCCCTGGGTGATGGCCGGCGCGATGGACACCACCCGCAGCATCCTCAGCAACGTGATCACCGGCGCGGTCGCCCTGTGCCTCGGCCTTGCCATGGTCTCCCTCGGCGGGCGCCCGCGCGCGACCCGTAAGACCACCTGACCGCCACGCGCCTCCTGCCGGGCCCCGGCTCCGCCTCCCCTCCCGGAGGCCGCCGGGGCCCGGCGGCGTGTGACCCTTGCCATATACCGCGAATGCCGCGAACGCTGGCACATTGGACGGCATGACCGCACACGCCGCCGCCCTCGCCGCCCGCGCCCGCAGCCTCGCCGGCACCGGCGGCCCCCGGGAATCCGCCTGGCTGGAGCACGTCCTCGGCTGGACGCTGGTGGTCGTCGTGGCCATGTTCGTCACCCGGCTCGGCTGGCTGTAGCCCCCGCGGCTCGGCCGGGGTCGGGACGTCTCCGGCCGCAGCCCGTCGGTGACGGTCGCGTCGGCGGTGGCCGGCGCCCTCTCGGGGCCGACCCGGATCATGAAGACGAACGGCGGGATCGCCGGCGGAGCCGGCGGCCGGTCCGGGCTGAAGGGCGGGCGCGGCACGGCAGCCCCTCGACGCACCCGCTGAACCGCGTCAGGTACGGCGTGACGTCCCCGCGCAGCTCCATGAGGCGAGCCCCTTGCCGCTCGGCTTCGAGGAGGGGACCCGGAACCCGCCCCCGACCCGGCGAAGGATGCGGCGGGCGCGTCCTGGGCCATGACCGGTCGACCGGCCTCCGGCGGGCTTCCTGCCGTCCTCGCCCATGAGGTCCCTCCCGTACACTGCGGGAACTCCTGTGGCAGACAGTTCGGGGCTTCGAGGCTAGGGCCGGATTTGAATCATAGTCAACAGCGTGGCAGGACGAGCCGATCGCAGGTCCGCAGGGCCGAACTCATAGCGATCGGGCGGAAGTTGTTCGCCGACACCTCGTACGACGCCCTCTCCATGGACGACATCGCCCAGCACGCGGGCGTCGCCAAGGGGCTCGTCTACTACTACTTCAAGAGCAAACGCGGCTACTACCTCGCCATTGTCGAGGACTCCGTCGCCCAGCTCGTCGCCCGCGCCACCGGCGAGCCCGAACTCCCGGGCGCCGAGCGGCTGCGCCGCACCGTCGACGGCTACCTGCAGTACGCCCAGAACCACCACGCCGCCTACCGGACCATCGTCACCGGCGGCGTCGGCTCCGACGTCGAGGTCCTCGCGATACGCGACGCCGTCCGCGAGGAGCTCCTGGCCGCCATCGCCGAGGGTGCCTACGGCCGCCCCGCCGTCCCGCCGCTGGCCCGGCTCGCCCTCGTCGGCTGGCTCTCCGGGGTGGAGGGCGCCACCCTCGACTGGATCGGCTCCGCCGCCGCGGAGGGGCGGCCCGACCGGTCCGCGCTCGCCGGACTCCTGGTCCGTCAGCTGCGCGCGACGCTCACCGTGATCGAGGAACTCGTCCCCGAATGTCCCGCTCCTCCGGTCGCTCCCGAGGAGGCTTCGAGTACCCCGGATGATCATGGCAATCCTGTACCGGTGACGTAAAGCGCCTGATCGGGCATACTCAAGCCGCCGCAGCCGCTGTTCGAGCCCTTCCGCGACCCGGGAGGGCAGCATCGGCTGTGAGAGCACCGAGACCCGGCGGCGCGTACCACACCTCACGCGTCGCCGCCGTGCCCGACGAGGGAGGAGAGCGCCGCCATGACCGACCGCGCCCCGCAGCCGGTGGACCGTCAGCTGCCCACCGAGGAGTCCCGGGACCTCCTCGCGCTCGTACGCGAGATCGCCCAGCGGGAGGTCCGCCCCAAGGCCGCCGAGGAGGAGGACGCCGGGCGCTTCCCCCGCGAGGTCTTCACCCTGCTCTCCGAGTCCGGGCTGCTGGGCCTGCCGTACGCCGGAGAGTTCGGCGGCGGCGACCAGCCGTACGAGGTCTACCTCCAGGTCCTGGAGGAGCTCGCGGCCGCCCGCCTGACCGTCGGCCTCGGCGTCAGCGTCCACTCCCTGGCCTGCCACGGCCTGGCCGGCTACGGCACCAAGGAGCAGCGCGCCGCCCACCTGCCCGACATGCTCGGCGGCGGGCTCCTGGGCGCCTACTGCCTCTCCGAGCCGGCCTCCGGCTCGGACGCCGCCTCGCTCACCACCAAGGCCGTCCGCGACGGCGACGACTGGGTGATCACCGGCACCAAGGCCTGGATCACCCACGGCGGCGTCGCCGACTTCTACACCGTCCTCGCCCGCACCGGCGCTTCCGGCGCCAAGGGCATCACGGCCTTCCTTGTGCCCGGGGACGCGGAGGGCCTGACGGCCGCCGTCCCCGAGAAGAAGATGGGCATGAAGGGCTCGCCCACCGCCCAGCTGCACTTCGACGGCGTACGCGTCCCCGACGCCCGCCGGATCGGCGAGGAGGGCCAGGGCTTCACCATCGCGCTGGCCGCCCTCGACGCGGGCCGGCTCGGGATCGCCGCCTGCGCCATCGGCGTCGCCCAGGCCGCCCTCGACGAGGCCGTCTCCTACGCGCTCGGCCGCAAGCAGTTCGGGCACCCGATCGCAGACTTCCAGGGGCTGCGCTTCATGCTGGCCGACATGGCCACCAAGATCGAGGCGGGCCGCGCGCTCTACCTCGCGGCCGCACGGCTGCGCGACGCCGGCCGGCCGTTCTCCCGGCAGGCGGCGATGGCCAAGCTGTTCTGCACCGACGCGGCGATGGCTGTCACCACGGACGCCGTGCAGATCCTCGGCGGCTACGGCTACACCGCGGACTTCCCGGTGGAGCGCCTGATGCGCGAGGCCAAGGTGCTCCAGATCGTGGAGGGCACGAACCAGATCCAGCGCATGGTCATCGCCCGCCACCTGGCCGGCCCCGAGACCCGCTGACGGCGAAGGCCCCGCCCGGGCCTGTGGCCGGCGCGGGGCCCTGGCCGGACCCTCACCGGGGCCGCTCGGCCGGCGAGGCGTGCTCGGCCCGCCCCGGCGGCGGCGGGCCGCTTCCCGTCGCCGCGGCCCAGCGGCCCGGACGGCCGCCCCGCCGCTGCTCGGCGCCCTGTCGTTCCCGCGCCCACCGGGCCCGGCCCGGGTCCCGCCACGCCCGCGACGGCCTGGAGGCCCCGGACGTCCCGTGACGTCATCGCCCGCCGTGACCCGAACCCGGCGCGCGCCCGGCGGTTCAGCCGCCGAAGAGCGGGCCGGAGGGCCAGACCGGGGCGGAGGCGATCCGGGACCAGTCCGGGTCGCGCCGACCCGGCAGGGTCCGGCCGTCGGCGGCCCAGCGGGCGAGCAGGGCGGTGTAGATCGGCGGATCGGGGTGGCCCCGGTATCCCGCCGGGCCCGGCCGGGGCGGTTCGTACGCGGCCTGCCGAACCGCCTGCGCGGCCGGGCGGTGAACCGATTCTTCGCGGTCCTGCGGAGCGGGGCGCCGCCTGCGGCCCGCCCGTGGCGAGGGCGTCTCGAGGGTGGTCATGCACGGCCAACGCGGGACCCGGCACACGGGTAACCCCCCGCCGCCCGCGTCCATCCGTTCGAGCCCTCCGCGTGCGACCGCACCCCCCGCGCGGGGCCACGGAGTCGGCCGGGTCCGTGGCCAGGAGTGCCGGGCTGTCAGGGTGTGCCACGACCCTGGTCGCGAGCGCGGGATCTGACGTACCGTCATATCCGCTCGCCCGGCACCGCGCCGGAACCCGCGCCCAGGAGGTTCGCCATGCCCGCCGACCGTCCCGTGCCCCTCGACGAGTACCCCGTCCACCAGGCCCCGCTGTCGATGAAGCACCTGGTCACGGGCGACCGCAACGCCTACGACCGCTGTATCTTCCACGTCTTCGACCACGCCGGCCGCGCCGTCCTCATCCTCGGCCTCGGCGTCTACCCCAACGCCGGGGTCATCGACGCCTACGCCACCCTGCGCCTCGGCGACGAGCTCCTCGCCGTCCGGGCCTCCGACGCCCTCACCGACGACCGGACGAACCTCTCGGTCGGCCCCCTGTCGATCACCGTCGACGCTCCGCTCAAGCGGCTCACCCTGCGCTGCGACCCCGACCCCGAGGACCCGCGCGGCCTCTCGTGCGACGTCACCTGGACCGCGGAGTTCCCCGCCGTCTGGGAGCCCCATCACGTCCAGCGGCGCGGCGACCGCCTCATGCTGGAGGGCCGGCGGTTCGTCCAGGCCGGCGGCGTCACCGGCACCGTCCGGGCCCGCGGCGAGGAGTTCGCCCTGACCCCGGGGGAGTGGACCGGCACCCGCGACCGCAGCTGGGGGGTGCGCCCGATACCGGGCGAGGACGGCGGCCGGGCCGCCGAGGAGCACCGGCCCGAGGGCTTCCACTGGCTCTGGATCCCCGTCCGCTTCGAGGACCGCTTCCTCATGGTCGTCGTCCAGGAGGACGCCGACGGCCACCGCACCCTGAACGAGGCCGTCCAGGTCTTCCCCGAGGACAGCGGCCGCCACGACGTCCAGCTCGGCTGGCCCCACACCGAGATCCGCTACCGCTCCGGCACCCGGCACCCCGAGCGGGCCGTCGTCCACCTCACCGACCCCTCCCGCAAACCCCTCGAACTCGGGGTGGAGGTCCTGGCCTCCTCCCCGCTCGCCGTGGGGGCCGGCTACCCGCCCGCCGCGGACTGGCAGCACGGCAGCTGGCAGGGCCGCGGCTGGACCGACCGCCGCGTCTACGATCTCTCCGACCCCGCCGCCCACCCCATGGCCGCCTTCGGGGTCACCGACCACGCGGCCCGCTTCACCCTGGACGGCCGGACCGGCTTCGGGATCTTCGAACACGGCAGCTTCGGCCGCCACGACCCCAGCGGCTTCGCCGACTACACCTCGGTAGCCCCCTGACCAGCCCCGATCCGGAGAGGAGCACCACATGACGGCACCACGCCCCCGCACCTCCACCCGAGAGCCCGAGGAACTCGGCCGCCGCCTCACGGCCTGGCTCGACCGCCGGCTGCCCGGCGCGAAGGTCACCGGCACCTCCGTCCCCGGCACCAACGGCATGTCCAGCGAGACCCTGCTCTTCGACGTCGATCACCCCGACGCCCCCGTCCGCTCCTGCGCGCTGCGCCTCGCCGCCGACCCGGCCGCCTACACCGTCTTCCCCGCCTACGACATGCCCCGCCAGCACCGCGTGATGGGCCTGGTCGCCGAGCACACCGACCTCCCCGTCCCGCGCGTGCTCTGGCTGGAGGAGGACCCCGCCCCGCTGGGCTCGCCCTTCTTCGTGATGGCCCGCGCCGAGGGCCGCGTACCGCCCGACGTCATGCCCTACACCTATGAGGGGAACTGGCTGCACTCCGCGACCGACGCCCAGCGCGCCGAACTTCAGGAGGCCACCATCTCCCTCCTCGCCCGCCTGCACGACCAGTTCCCGGCCGAGGAGGCCCGGTTCCTGCTCCCGGCGGGCGAGGGCAGCCCGCTGCGCCGGCACGTCGAAGCGCAGCGTGCCTACTACGCGTGGGTGGTGGACGGCCTGGCCCGCTCCCCCCTCCTGGAGCGGGCCTTCGACCGGCTGGAGGAGCTGTGGCCGGCCGACGAGGGCGACCCCGTCCTCAACTGGGGCGACGCCCGCATCGGCAACGTCGTCTACGACGGCTTCCGGCCGGCCGCGGTCCTCGACTGGGAGATGGCGGCCTGCGCCCCGCGCGAGGTCGACCTCGGCTGGACCGTCTACCTGCACCGCTTCTTCCAGGACCTGACCGTGGGCTTCGGCCAGCCCGGCCTGCCGGACTTCCTGCGCCGCGAGGACCTGGAGTGCCGGTACGCCGAGCTCACCGGGCACACCCCGCGGGACATGGAGTTCCACACCCTCTACGCCGCCCTGCGGCACGGCATCGTGATGCTGCGCATCGCCTACCGGCAGGCGTACTTCGGGGAGGCCGACGTCCCCGCGGATCCGGACGGCCTGATCCTGCACCACGCCGCCCTGGCGGCCATGGTGCAGGGCACCTACTGGTAGCGGAGGTCAGGCAGCCTGCGCGTGCTCGCGCTTCTGCGGCAGCGGGACCGCGGCCGGCCGTACGGGACGCGAGCCCGGACCGCCGACGTGCGAGAAGGGCTGCGTCCGCCAGTCGAGACCCTGCGGCAGCGTCAGGTGCACGACGGCCTCCAGCTCCGGCTGCTCCGACTGGAGCAGGCCCACCGTCGGCAGCGCGTCCGCGACCGGGCGGCCCGTGCCCGCGCACACCGTGAGCCCGAACGGGTTCCAGGGGGTCAGGCACAGGGCGTGCTCCGGGAGGTGCTCCTCCTCCGCGACGAGGGCGATCGACTGCCCGCAGTCGGGGCAGATCGCGTGGTGGATCTCGAACCCCTCGGCGTCGGCGGGTTCGAGGCAGTCGTCGTCCTCCGCGTACTCGGCGGCGAGCGGTTCCAGGGGCTCCGGTTCGGTGCGACCGGCGCGCTTGGTGTTCAGCATGGATGTACTCCCCCTTGGATGGGCCGGGCGGGCAGGTTCTTCGGCCACGGCCACACCAAGCACTTCCCGCCACGCGGCACGAGTAACCGCGAGAGCGGGATGTACGCCCGTACATGTCTGTGGCTTTCGTCACATGCCCGCCGCAGGTGCCACTTCTGCGTGGACACCGCTGTGCCTGGAGCGGTGCTGGGCCTTAGGTTGAGCGGCTATGAGCGCAATGGAGGAGCTGGACCGCCAGATCGTGGATCTGCTCGTGCGGGACGGGCGGATGAGCTACACGGACCTGGGCAAGGCCACGGGCCTGTCCACGTCGGCGGTCCACCAGCGAGTACGCAGGCTGGAGCAGCGCGGCGTCATCCGCGGATACGCGGCCGTGGTCGACCCCGAGGCCGTCGGGCTCCCCCTCACGGCCTTCATCTCGGTCAAGCCGTTCGACCCGAGCGCGCCGGACGACATCGCGGACCGGCTGGCGGGCGTCCCGGAGATCGAGGCCTGCCACAGCGTCGCGGGCGACGAGAACTACATCCTCAAGGTCCGCGTGGCCACCCCCCTGGAGCTGGAGGACCTCCTGGGCCGCCTCCGGGCCCTGGCCCACGTCTCCACCCGCACCACGGTGGTCCTCAGCACCCCCTACGAGGCCCGTCCACCACGCGTCTAGCCGTCCGGGGGCGCGGAACCGCCCCCACCCGGGGCGAACCGCACCCCCCGCAGGGGCGAGACTGGTGACCATGACTGACGGCACCGCCACCCCCACCCGCACCGTCCTCCTGCGCGGAGGCGAGGTGCACAGCCCCGCCGACCCCTTCGCCACGGCGATGGTCGTCGAGCGCGGCCACATCGCCTGGGTCGGCTCCGAGGGCGCCGCCGACGCCTTCGCGCAGGGCGTGGACGAGGTCGTCGACCTCGGCGGGGCACTCGTCACCCCCGCCTTCACCGACGCCCACGTCCACGCCACCTCCACCGGCCTCGTCCTCACGGGCCTCGACCTCACCACCGCCCGCTCCCTCACCGAGGCCCTCGGCCTCGTCCGCGCGTACGCCGCGCGCCGCCCCGCCGACCGGGTGCTCCTCGGCCACGGCTGGGACGCCGCCCGCTGGCCCGAGCGCCGCGCCCCGCGCCGCTCCGAGCTCGACGAGGCCACCGGGGGCCGCCCGCTCTACCTGAGCCGCATCGACGTCCACTCCGCGGTCGTCACCACGGCCCTCCTCGACCTGGTCCCGCAGGTCCACCCGCACGGCGACGGCGAGCCCCTCACCAAGGACGACCACCACGCCGTCCGCCGCGCCGCGCTCGCCGCCCTCACCCCCGCCCAGCGCGCCGAGGCCCAGCGAGCCGCCCTCGACCGGGCCGCCTCCCTCGGCATCGGCTCGGTGCACGAGTGCGGCGGCCCCGACATCTCCTCCGCCGAGGACTTCACGGGCCTGCTGGCCCTGGCCGCCGAACGCCCCGGCCCCCGCGTCCACGGCTACTGGGCCGACCGCGACCTCGACCTGGCCCGCGAGCTCGGCGCGGTCGGCGCCGCCGGCGACCTCTTCGTGGACGGCGCCCTCGGCTCGCACACCGCCTGCCTGCACGCCCCGTACGCCGACGCCGCGCACACCGGCACCGGCTACCTGGACGCCGCCGCCGTCGCCGAGCACGTGGCCGCCTGCACCGAGGCGGGCCTCCAGGCAGGGTTCCACGCCATCGGCGACGCCGCCGTCACCGCCGTGGTCGAGGGCGTCCGCGCCGCCGCCGAGAAGGTCGGCCTGGCCCGGATCCGGGCGGCCCGCCACCGCGTCGAGCACGCCGAGATGATGACCCCGGAGACCATCGCGGCCTTCGCGGAGCTGGGCCTGACCGCCTCTGTGCAGCCGGCCTTCGACGCCGCCTGGGGCGGCGAGGACGGCATGTACGCGGACCGGCTCGGCACCGAGCGCGCCCGCACCCTCAACCCGTACGCGGCCATGCTCAAGGCCGGCGTCCCGCTGGCCTTCGGATCCGACGCGCCGGTGACCCCGCTCGACCCCTGGGGCACCGTCCGGGCCGCCGCCTTCCACCGCACCCCCGAGCACCGCATCTCCGTACGGGCGGCCTTCGCCGCCCACACCCGGGGCGGCTGGCGGGCGCTGGGCCGCGACGACGCGGGCATCCTGGTGCCCGGCGCGCCCGCCGACTACGCGGTCTGGCAGACCGGCGAGCTGGTGGTCCAGGCCCCCGACGACCGGGTCGCCCGCTGGTCCACCGACCCGCGCTCCGGCACCCCCGGCCTGCCCGACCTCAGCCCGGGCGGGGACCTGCCGGTGTGCCTGAAGACGGTCGTGGGCGGCCGGGAGGTATTCGTACGGCCACGGGGGTGATCCACCCGGCATCGGCTCGGTCCCGCCGGGCCCGCCCGGATAGGTTCACCCGGGTCCACCGGCAGGACGCCGGACCGGACGGAGCCGTCCGCCCAGCGCACCTGCGCCTCGGGGCGAGGGAAGGTTTCACCGGGGCGGCGGTGGCACCGGCACGGGCCCGGCGGTCCAGTAGACAACGGTCACGGCGGCCCGCAGCCAGCGGGCCCCGGTCCGGCCCGAAGGGCCGCCGGGCCCCGATCGCTGTTCTAAAATCGTCTCGCCGTGACGGGCTGACGAGAACGGGCCGCACGGGCCCGACTCGACGCACGACACACAAGGGGAACCGGTGAGCAACGGCGGACAGCGGACCTTCGGGCCGCTCGGCACCACGCTGGTGATCATTCCGACCTACAACGAGGCGGAGAACATCGGCCGGATCGTGGGCCGGGTCCGCGCGGCGGTCCCCGACGCGCACGTCCTGGTCGCGGACGACAACAGCCCCGACGGCACCGGCAAGCTCGCCGACGAGCTGGCGGCCGGGGACGACCACGTCCACGTCATGCACCGCAAGGGCAAGGAGGGCCTCGGCGCCGCCTACCTGGCGGGCTTCGCCTGGGGCCTGGAGCAGGGCTACGGGGTCCTGGTGGAGATGGACGCCGACGGCTCCCACCAGCCGGAGGAGCTGCCGAGGCTGCTCACCGCGCTGGCCGGCGCGGACCTCGTCCTGGGCTCCCGGTGGGTGCCGGGCGGCCGGGTCGTCAACTGGCCCAAGAGCCGCGAGTTCCTCTCGCGCGGGGGCTCCACCTACTCCCGGCTGATGCTGGACGTCCCGATCCGGGACGTCACCGGCGGCTACCGCGCCTTCCGCCGCGAGACCCTGGAGGGGCTCGGCCTGGACGAGGTCGCCTCGGCCGGCTACTGCTTCCAGGTCGACCTGGCCCGCCGGGCCGTCCGCAAGGGCTTCCGTGTGGTCGAGGTGCCCATCACCTTCGTGGAGCGCGAGCTCGGCGACAGCAAGATGAGCAAGGACATCGTGATCGAGGCCTTGTGGCGGGTCACCCAGTGGGGCCTGCGGGAGCGCGCCGGCAAGCTCACCCGGGGCGGCTCCCGGCGGTAGCCGGGGGAGCGGATGGTCTCCCGGCCAGCCCCCAGGGGCTGCCCGGTACCTCCGGCTGAGGCCGCTTTTACCCCGGGCCGGGCACACTGGGTGGTATGACGACCGGCACCACCACGACGGCCCCCCGGCGGCGCTCGCCCGCCCGTACGTTCCTCCCGCTGGCGGTAGCCGCCTGGCTGATCCTGGAGATCTGGCTGCTCAGCCTGGTCGCGGGCGCGGCCGGCGGGCTCACCGTGGCCGCGCTGCTCGCGGGCGGGCTGGTGCTGGGCGTGGTGGTCATCAAGCGCGCCGGGCGGCGGGCCTTCAGGAACCTGACGCGGACCTTCCAGCAGGCGCAGGAGCAGGCGATGGCCGGCGGCACGCCGGCGGCCCCGCAGCCCGCGAAGGGCTCCGGCAACGCCCTGACCATGCTGGCCGGTCTGCTGCTGATCCTGCCCGGACTCCTCTCCGACGCGGCCGGCCTGCTCCTGCTGCTCCCCCCTGTCCGCGCCTTCGTGTCCCGGCGGGCCGGGCGGACGCTGGAGCGGAGGATGGCCTCCGGCGCCCCGGGCGGCTTCGGCGACGCCTACACGCAGGCCCGGATCCACTTCCCCGACGGCAAGGTGGTCCAGGGCGAGGTGATCCGCGAGGACGGCTCCCCGGCCGGAGGGCCCGGCCCCGACACCGGCCACCGCCCGCCGCTGACACAGTAGCCCGGGCGGGCCGCAGGCCGGGCCATGCCGGGCCCGGCCATGGCATGCCATGGCCGAGACGAGACAGGGCAAGCCGAGGGGCCCCGCCACATCAGTGGCGGGGCCCCTCGGCTTGTGCTCAGCGCCCGCGGATCAGGCGGACTTGCGGCTGTCCCGCGGATGCACGGCGATGTTCATGGCGCCGGAACGCAGGACGGCCAGCCGTTCGGCCAGCACCTCCTCCAGCTCCTCGCGGGTGCGTCGCTCCATGAGCATGTCCCAGTGCGTTCGCGCAGGCTTGCCCTTCTTCTCTTCGGGCCCGTCCCCGTCAACCAGGAGTGCCATGGCGCCGCACGCCTTGCACTCCCACTCCGGCGGAATCTCTGCCTCAACCGAGAACGGCATCTCAAATCGATGTCCGTTCTGGCATGCGTACTCCACCGCCTGGCGCGGGGCCAGATCGATGCCGCGGTCCGTCTCGTAGCTGGTAACCACGAGCCGCGTACCGCGGAGAGCTCGCTCACTCATGAATCGTGCCTCCCGGGCTTGTCGCCCACAGGACAGGTGTCGCTGTCGTCGTCATCCGGTCAACGTCCGGTCGGCGGTATAGATTCCCGCTCCGGGTCATGCGTCGCCCGTCGTGCCGCCCCTTGTTGTACCCACCAGTGCCCGTTTTGTCACATCTGGCAGCAGATGTCACCCAACGTCTCTACTCAATGAACGCGCAGTAACGGTCCGCCTGGCAGGCCAAAGGCGTACACTACCGGCCCATCGCCATAACGTCGAAATCCGTTCGGAACTCGTTCACGAGTCCGGCCCGGATCCCGCCTCAGACGCGCACCGGAACAGGATTGCCCGCCGCCTCCACCGCGCGCCGCACCGGCACTCGCGCGAGCAGTGCGAAACCCAGTGCGAAGAAGACCACCAGCGAGATGATCGCGTCCCGGTAGCTGCCCGTGACCTGGTAGGTGAGCCCGAAGACCAGCGGCCCCACCCAGCTCAGCCCGCGGTCGCTCATCTCGTACGCGGAGAAGTACTCGGCCTCCTTGCCCGCCGGCACCAGGTGCGAGAACAGCGAGCGCGACAGCGCCTGGCTCCCGCCCAGCACCAGCCCGATCATCGCGGCGAGTGCGAAGAACCACACCGGTGTCCTGGCCGGGAGGAAGTACCCGGCCCCCAGCGTCAGGCCCCACGCGGCCAGCGAGCCCAGGATCGTCCGCTTCGCCCCGTACGCGACCGCCAGCCGCCCCATCGCCAGCGCCCCGACCACCGCCAGGACCTGGACCAGCAGCACGGCCACGATCAGCGTGGACTGTTCCAGCTCCAGCTCCTCCGAGCCGTACACCGAGGCCTGGGAGATCACGGTCTGGACCCCGTCGTTGTAGACCAGGTACGCCAGCAGGAACGACAGGGTCAGCGGATAGCGCCGCATGTCCTTCAGCGTGGCCACCAGCTGCCGCCAGCCGCTGACGGCCGGCGCCGCACCCGCCTCCCGGACCACCGCCCGGTCCCGCAGCCGGCGCAGCGGGACGATCGCGAAGGCCCCCCACCACAGGCCGGCCGAGGCCAGGCAGATCCGCACCGCCGCGCCCTCGGAGAGGCCGAAGGAGTCGTGGCCCTGGAAGAGCACCAGGTTCAGCACGAGCACGAACGCGCCCGAGGTGTAGCCGAAGGCCCAGCCCCGCGAGGAGACGGTGTCCCGCTCGTCCGGGGTCGAAATCTGCGGCAGGAAGGCGTTGTAGAGCACCATCGAGACCGCCAGCGAGGCGTTCGCGACGACCAGCAGGAACCCGCCGAGCAGGTAGCGGTCCCCGTCCAGGAAGAACATCCCGGCCGTCGCCGCGGCCCCGGTGTACGCGGCCGCCGCCAGCAGCGGCTTCTTGCGGCCGGTCCGGTCCGCCGCCGCGCCGGCCAGCGGCATGATCAGCACGGCCAGGATCACCGACAGCGACACCGTGTACGCGAAGAACGACCCGGCCCGCACCGGTATGCCGAGCGGGTGGACATAGCCCTCGGAGTCGGCCGCCGCCTTGGCCACCGCCGTCAGGTACGGCCCGAGGAACACCGTGAGGACGCTCGTCGAGTAGACCGAGCACGCGAAGTCGTAGAAGTACCAGCCGTGCTGTTCGCGCCGGCGCTCGGCGGCCGCGTCCGCGGCGGCTCTGCCGTCCTCCGCGCCGGGTTCCGCTTCCCTGTCCGTACGCTCGGTCATGAGCGCCCCCTTGCCTCTCCCCGCAGGACGCCGGCCGCCGGACCGGGCGCGGCGGCCCTCCGGCCCGTCAGGCCCAGGCTCCGCGCCGGTCCAGCACCGTGCGCAAGATGTCGATCCGGTCGGTCATGATGCCATCGACACCCAGGTCGAGAAGAGCCTCCATGCGTTCCGGTTCGTTCACGGTCCACACGTGCACCTGGAGTCCCCGCGCGTGCGCGGTCCGTACGAAGCGCCGGTCGACCACCCGGATGCCCGCCTGGGTCTCCGGCACCTGGGCCGCCACCGCGCCCACCCGCAGCGCCGCCGGGATCGCCCACGATCGCAGCCGCAGCCCGACCACGCCCCGGACCCCGTACGAGGTGGCCAGCCGGGGGCCGGCGATCTTCTGGGCCCGGGCCACCCGGCTCTCCGAGAAGGAGCCCACGCAGACCCGGTCCCAGACCCCGGTCCGCGCGACGAGGTTCACCAGCGGGTACAGGGCCGACTCGTCCTTGACGTCCACGTTCCAGCGGGCGTCCGGGAACTCCTCCAGCAGCTCCTCGAAGAGCGGCAGCGGCTCGCTGCCCGCCACCCGCGCCTCCCGCACCCGGCTCCACGACAGCTCCCTGATCCGGCCCGTCGCGTCGGTGACCCGGTCCAGGGTGGCGTCGTGGAAGGCCACCAGCTTGCCGTCGGCCGTCGCGTGCACATCGGTCTCGAAGTACCGGTAGCCCGCTTCGGCCGCCCGGCGGAAGGCGGCGGCGGTGTTCTCCAGACCGTCCGCGGCCCCGCCCCGGTGGGCGAAGGGGATCGGGGCCGGGTGGTCCAGGTAGGGGTGGCGAAGGCGTACGTGAGTCACGGGCGCAGTATGCCCGCTGTGCCCCCCGGGACGGGAGCGGCCGGATGGACGGACGGGGAACGCGCCCGTCCGCCGGCCGGGCCGGGCGGACGGTCCGGCCCCCGCCTGGCCCGAGTGGACCGCTCCGTGACACCCTGGAGGCCGCGGAACCAATCCAATCCCGGCCCGTGCCCCGCCCGCCCGGGCCAATCGCATGAAGGTGGACCGGACGCCATGGCTCAGTGGACCTCAGCGGTCGGCGCCGCGCAGCTCGCCCGCCTGATCACCTCCCAGCAGGAGCGGCCCGCCGTCCCCGGCGCCCGCAGGGCGCCCGCGTACCGCACGCTCGCCGACGGCATCCGGCTGCTCGTCCTGGAGGGCCGCGTCCCCGTGGCGGCCCGCCTGCCCGCCGAGCGCGAACTGGCCGCCGCCCTCTCCCTCAGCCGCACCACCGTCGCGGCCGCCTACGAGGCCCTGCGCGGCGAGGGCTTCCTGGAGTCCCGCCGGGGCTCCGGCAGCTGGACGTCCGTACCGGCCGGGAACCCCCTCCCCGCCCGGGGCCTGGAGCCGCTGCCGCCCGAGTCCCTCGGCTCCATGATCGACCTGGGCTGCGCCGCCCTCCCCGCGCCCGAGCCCTGGCTCACCAAGGCCGTCCAGGGCGCCCTGGAGGAACTCCCGCCCTACGCGCACACGCACGGCGACTACCCCGCCGGCCTGCCCGCGCTGCGCCGGATGCTCGCCGACCGCTACACCGAGCGCGGCATCCCGACCATGCCCGAGCAGATCATGGTCACCACCGGGGCCATGGGCGCCATAGACGCCATCTGCAGCCTCTTCGCCGGCCGGGGCGAGCGGATCGCCGTCGAGTCCCCCTCCTACGCCAACATCCTCCAGCTGATGCGCGCCGCCGGGGTCCGCCTCGTGCCCGTTGCCATGGGCGCGGGACTCAGCGGCTGGGACATGGACGTCTGGCGGCAGGTCCTGCGCGACTCGGCCCCGCGCCTGGCCTACGTCGTCGCCGACTTCCACAACCCCACCGGAGCCCTGGCCTCGGAGGACCAGCGCCGGGCCATGGTCGAGGCGGCCCGCGCCGCCGGCACCGTCCTGATCGCCGACGAGACCATGGCCGAGCTCCAGCTGGACCCGGAGCCGGCCATGCCGCGCCCCGTGTGCTCCTTCGACCCGGCCGGCTCCACGGTGGTCACCGTCGGCTCCGCCAGCAAGGCCTTCTGGGCGGGCATGCGGATCGGCTGGGTCCGGGCGGCCCCCGACGTCATCCGCAGCCTGGTCGCGGCCCGCGCCTACGCCGACCTCGGCACCCCGGTGCTGGAGCAGCTCGCCGTGAACTGGCTGATGCGCACCGGGGGCTGGGAGGAGGCCGTCGGGATGCGGCGCACCCAGGCCCGGGAGAACCGGGACGCGCTGGTCACGGCGGTGCGCAGGGAGCTGCCGGACTGGGAGTTCGAGGTGCCGGGCGGCGGGCTGACCCTGTGGGCCCGGGCCGGCGGGCTGTCCGGTTCGCGGCTCGCGGAAGTGGGGGAGCGGGTCGGCGTCCGCGTCCCCTCGGGCCCCCGGTTCGGGGTGGACGGGGCCTTCGAGGGCTATGTCCGGCTGCCCTTCACGGTCGGCGGCCCGGTGGCCGAGGAGGCCGCCGTGCGCCTGGCGGCGGCGGCCCGCCTGGTCGGTACCGGGGAGGGCGGCGCGGCCGAACCGCCGCGCACGTTCGTCGCGTAGCCCGGCTCCCCCTCGCCCGAGGGGTTCAGGGGGCCTCCGCCGCCACTTCGGGGAGCTCCGCGGTGCCGGGCGTCCCGGCCTGTGCCGGGGGCTGGTCCTTGAGCGGCCCCGCGGGCACCGGCGGGGACTCGCCGCCGCGGGGCCCGGCCGGCTGCCGCTCGGGCAGCAGCTCCATGACGGCGTGGCGGTGGGCCGGGTGCGTGGCGTCGTCGTACGGGTCCGGGGTGGCGGGCACCTGGAGCCGGTGGACCGGGCCGGTCCCGAGCCGGGCGTAGCCGCGGCCGGGCGGGAGCTGCGGGGGCGGGGTGGTGTGCGGGGGCAGCCCGAGGATGTCGGTGAGCTGCTGGACGGGGGCGGGGCCGAGGACGACCCGGGCCCGGGTGTGCTGCCAGACGGCGTCGCCGATCAGCTCCAGGTGGTCGAAGTGCTCGGCGACCACCACCGTGACGTGCGCGGCGCGGCCGTGCCGCAGGGGCACCTGGAGCTGGGCGAGGGGGTCAGGGCGGCCCTCGGCGGTCGCGAGGTGCGCGAGCACGCTGGGACGGTCCAGCAGGATCCACAGCGGCCGCCGGATGTCCTCGGGCGCGGGCCGGCCGGCCTCGCGGGCCCGGTGCGCGGCGATCAGGCGCCGCTCGGTCTCGTGCGCGGCCCACTCGACGGTGGCCAGGGCCCCGGTCGGGCCGCACTCGACGGCGAGGACGCCCGCCCGTCCGGCCAGGCAGGCGTACTCGTTGCTGCCGCCGCCCTCGACGACCATCACGTCGCCGCCCTGCCGCAGGGCCTGAAGGGCGATCGAGCGGACCAGGGTGGTGGTGCCGCTGCCGGGTTGGCCCACGGCCAGCAGGTGGGGTTCGGTGGAGCCGGGGCCGGTCCGCCAGATGACGGGCGGCAGGTCGCGGGTCTCGTCGCCCTCCAGCACCGGCAGGGTGCGCCGGACCCCTGAGGGGTCGGTGAAGCCGAGGACGCTCTCGCCGGGGGAGGTGACGAACGGCTGGGCGGCGATCCCGGTGGGCAGGGCCTCCAGGACGCTCAGGTCGAGCCGGTTGGCCTCCTCGTCCCAGGCGAAGTGGTACTCCCGGCCGCGCCCGGACTTGGCGTGCAGCAGGGACTCGATCCGGGCCCGCGAGGCGGCCTCCCCGTCGGTGAAGTACGCCGGGTAGCGGATCCGGAGCCGGGTGACGCGGCCCTCGGCGTCGAAGGCGTGGTCGCTGAAGGCGTCGTCGAAGCCGCCGCCGTGGGCGAACAGCGGGCTCGGGTCCTCGGGGGCGGAGAAGTAGGGCACGAGGGCCTCGTAGAGGGAGCGCAGCCGGTCGGTCTCGGCTTCGCTGGGACCGCTCTTCACGGGGGTGCGGTCACGCCCGTGCCAGCCCGCCGCCGCCATCAGCGCGATCAGCGCCGTGACGGGCCCGTACGGGACGAGCGCGACCACGAGGACGCAGGCGGCGCCCAGGAACAGCGCCGGACCCCGCTTGTCCTTCGGGGTCGCGGCCCACTTGCGGCGGCCGGCCGAGGCCAGGACGCGCAGTCCGCGCCCGACGACCAGGAGCGGATGGAGGACGTCCGTGGCGTTGTCGGCCGCCGTGCGGGCGAGGTCGCGGCCCCGGGCGAGCGAGGTGCTGCCACTGGTGAGGATGCGGGGAAGTGGGCGCCGGGCCACGGTCGTCTCCTGGGTGGTGGGGCGGGGCGGGCTAGAGCTTGATCCCGCCGAGCAGGCTCGCGAGGCTCGCCGTGCTGGCGGTGATGCTCGGGGCGATGGCGGAGCCGGCGAGGAAGAAGCCGAAGAGCGCGCAGACGACGGCGTGCATCAGCTTCATCCCGTCCTTCTTGAAGAAGAGGAAGCAGATGATGCCGAGCAGTACGACGCCGGAGATCGACAGGACCATGGGAGTTCTCCTGGTAGCGGAACGGTCGGGAAGGTCACCATCAGTTGTTCCAGGCTCACAGGAAGTATCAATGCGACAAAAGGTGCATACGGGTGAACCTTCGGGTTTTTCACTTGACCGGACCGTCCCGGCTGGCACGTCGGCGCCCCGGGGTGTCGGGTGTCCCGGCCCCCGACATCCTTGCCTCGGGCTGGCCCCGCCATGTCCAGGGACGGGCGCTACCCTGGCGATTCACCCGTACGGACGCAGCGCCGCGCACCCCCCTGCCCGCCCGGCCTGGGCAGACTCCTGCCGGATGCCGCAGGCGGCGGTGGGTGCCGGCCGGCGCCCCGGCACGACTTGAGAAGAGCGAAAGGCGGTACGACCGATGAGCGAGCACCAGGACGCGCCCGACGAGGACGTCATCGAGCTGGCCACCAAGATCTTCGACCTCGCCCGCCAGGGCGAGACGCAGACCCTGGCCGCCTACCTCGACGCCGGGGTCCCCGCCAACCTCACCAACGACCGCGGCGACACCCTCGTCATGCTCGCCGCCTACCACGGGCACGCCGACGCCGTCACCGCCCTGCTGGCCCGCGGCGCCGAGGCCGACCGCGCCAACGACCGCGGCCAGACCCCGCTCGCCGGCGCCGTCTTCAAGGGCGAGGAAGACGTCATCCGCGCGCTGCTCGCCGGCGGGGCCGATCCCGAGGCCGGCACCCCCTCCGCGGTGGACACGGCCCGCATGTTCCACAAGGCCGACCTGCTGGAACTCTTCGGAGCCAAGTAGTCCGCTTTTTCCCCGTCCGGGCCCGGGCCGGTACGGGCCCGCGACCTCACGGCTTGGTCACGGCGCCCTTAAATGTGGTCGCGGCGCACAAACCGCCTGGGCCATCATGGCGTCGGATTCGATTCGCGGACATGACGGACGGGCAGGAGCGGGCTGGACACGACGGGTGTCCACACCCACCCCTGCCGCACCGGCCGGCACGGTCGCGGAGCACCGACGAGAGTGAGAAGGCAATGGTCTACATCGAGCGGAACATGACGGCGGACGTCCTCACATGCTGTTACGCGGCCCTGTGAATCCCGATTCCCGGTTGCGTCCCCAGCTTGATATGAGGCCATTCCCATGTTCGAACCAGTCATAGCGCCGAGCGGCACCCTGCTCGGCCTCCTCCAGCGGGGCCGCGGCGACGGCACGCTGCACGCCCTCGCGGCGCCCCGGCCCGAGGCCCTCGCGGCCCTCGACCAGTGCGTGACCCGTGACCCGCGGCAGGACTGGCAGGTCGAGAACCGGTCGCTGTACTACGCACGCCTGTACCTGGACCTCGCCGGCCCCCTCGGCGAGATCGAGGCCCACCTCTTCGGCGTCGACGACCTCGTCGACGAGGAGGACCACCGCACCGGGCTCGCCCTGTCCGTCCTCGGGCACCTGGCCTCGTACGGCCGCGACGACGCGCTCATGCTGCTGCGCCGCTACGCCGCCTCCGGGGCCAACTGGGCCTGGGCCCTCGACGAGCTCGCCCTGCGCGACGACGACGAGGGGCTGCGCTCCCTCGCCGCACCCGTCCTCGCCCGCTTCCCGGCGGACGCCGAGGGCGAGGCGCGGCTGGCCGCCGCCGTCCGCGACGCCTACGAGCCCCGGCCGTGGCGCCTGTGGGAGGAGCTCCCGCAGTACGGGCAACGCCTGCGCGCCGCCCGCCAGCAGGGCTCCTTCGACCGCTGGCAGCGCCAGCTCTCCCCCGGCGGCCCCCGGCCCGGCTGGGGCGTCCGGGCCGTCTTCGACTGGGCCGCCGACGGGCTGCGCCGCGGCACCCCGCTGCACGTGCCCGCCGCGCGCTGTCTCGCCGCCGTGGCCGGGCCCGAGGACCGCCCCGAGATCCTCGCGGCCGCCGCCGGGGCCCAGGGCGAGGCCGCCCGGGCCACCGCCCTGCACCACCTGGTCCTCGCGGAGCCGGAGAACCCGGCCGTCCTGGACCTCATCGAAGCCGCCGGCGACGAACCCGCCGTGGCCGCCTACGAGCGCATGTGCGGCCCCGCGGCCCTGGAACGGGCCCGCTCGTGGGTCCACCGGCCCGACGCCCTCGGAGCTGCCGCCGCGGCCCTCCTGGCCGCCTGCGGCGGCGCCGACGACGCCGGCCTGGTCCTGGGAGCCCTCCGCTCGACCGTCCGGGGCTCGGGCCCCGACTCCGCCCGCCTCTTCACCCTGGTGGACGGCGCGGGCCGGCTCTCCATCGGCTGCGCGGCCCCGGTGCTGCGCCACATCTACCGCGAGACGGCCTCCTCCCACCTGCGCGGCCGTGCCGCCCGCGCCCTCGCCAGCACGGACCCCACCTTCGCGGCGGGCTTCGCCGTCGAATGCCTGTGGGACTGCGAGGAGACCACCCGCGAGGTCGCGGCCCGCCACGCCGAAACGGCCGACGCCCGCGTCGCCCCCCGCCTCCGCCGTCTGGCGACGGACCCGGCGGAGGAGGAGGACGTCCAGTCGGCGGTCCGCAGCCGCATCACCCCCGAGTCGGCCGTGTAGCCCCGCCGGCCCCCGCTGCGCGGTGCTCGCCCCCGGGGCTCCGCCCCGGACGATCCCCCGGATGCCGCCGGGGGTACCCCCTCGCCTCGAGCGCCGCGCGGGCCGGCACGTCGCTGAGCGAAATCCGGCCCGCGCGGCGCTCGAGGCGACCGGGCGAGGAGCGTCCGGGGCCGGGTCCGGGGCGGAACCCGGAATCCTTCAGCGCCGCCGGCATGTGAGGCGTGGGTCAGGGGCGGAGCCCGTGGGAACGGTGGCTGGGGGAGCCGGGCGGGCAGGGGACCTCGCCCCGCGCAGCGGCACACCCGCACCGGGCCCCGGGCCGCTCCCGGAGATCAGGCGGGGACGAACCGCACCGCCACCCCCGGACGGGCCTGCGCGGCGGCGTCGAGCGCGGGGCCCGGCGGGACCACCCCGACCACCGGATACCCCCCGGTCACCGGATGGTCGGCCAGGAACACCACCGGCAGCCCGTCCGGCGGGACCTGTACCGCTCCCAGGACCATGCCCTCGCTCGGCAGCTCCCCCTCCCGCGCCCGGGCCAGCACCGGCCCCGCCTCCGTACGCAGCCCGACCCGGTTCGAGGCCGGGGACACCCGGTACCCGGACGACAGCAGCGCCGCCAGCGAGGCCCCCGTGAACCAGTCCGCCCGAGGCCCGAGCCGCAGCGGGAGCACCAGCTCCGCCACCGGCGGCCCCGGCACCCGCAGGGCGTCCGCCCCGGACACCGCGGACGGCCCCGCCGCCCCCACCGCCAGCACCGCCCCCTCCGCGAGGACCGGCGGGCCCAGCCCCGACAGCAGGTCGGTCGAGCGGCTCCCCAGCACCGGCGCGGCGGCGATCCCCCCGCGCACCGCGACGTAGCACCGCAGCCCGGCCCCCGCCCGGCCCACGTCCAGCTCCGCCCCCGCCGGCAGCCGCACCGGCGCGCCCCACGCCGCCGGCCGCCCCGAGACCCGTATCGCGCAGGGCGCGCCCGTCACGGCCACCGTCACCGGCGCCAGGGCGCGCAGCCGGACGCCGTCCAGGGTGGTCTCCAGGGTGGCGGCCGCCGCCGTGTTGCCGACGAGGCGGTTGGCCAGGGCATGCGCGGCCGTGTCCAGGGCGCCCGACCGGGGCACGCCCAGGTGCGCGTACCCGGGGCGCCCCAGGTCCTGCACGGTGGTCAGCGCCCCCGCCCGCACCACCAGCAGCCCGCTCCCGCTCATGCCCCCGCTCCCGTTCATGCCCCCGCCTCCTCGAACCGCACCCGCATCCCCGGCGCGAACAGCGCCGCCGGCTCCCGCGCCGGGTCCCACAGCGTCGCGTCGGTGGAACCGACCAGCTGCCAGCCGCCGGGGGAGGAGCGCGGGTAGACCCCCGCGTACTCCCCGGCGAGCGCGAGGGATCCCGCCGGGACCGCCGTACGGGGCGTGGCCCGCCGGGGCAGCCACAGCCGCTCCGGCAGACCCGTCAGGTAGCCGAAGCCGGGCGCGAACCCGCAGAACGCCACCCGGAACTCGATCCCCCCGACCAGCCCGGCCACCTCCCCCTCGGCGACGCCCCACGCGCCTGCCACCTCCGCCAGGTCCGGCCCGCCGTACCGCACCGGCACGGTGACCAGCGGCCCCCCGGCCTCCGCGAGCGGCGGCACCTCCCAGCGGGCGATCCGCGCGGCCAGCGCCTCCGGCTCCCGCACCCCGTCCAGCAGCACCGTCCGCGCCGCCGGCACCACCTCCCGCACGGCGCCCAGTTCGCCCGCCTCCCGCCGGCGCAGCAGCTCGGCGTGGAGCGCGGCCGCCTCCCCGGCCGAGTCCACCTCCAGCAGCAGTGCCTCCCTGCCCACCCCCAGGGCCCTCACGCGAACGCCTCCACCGGCACGCCCGCCGCCCCCAGCGCCTCCCGGACCCGCAGCGCCAGCCCCGAGGCCCCCGGGGTGTCCCCGTGCAGGCACAGGGAGCGCGCGCGGACCCGTACCGGGGAGCCGTCGGAGGCCGTGACCTCCCCCTGCGCGGCCATCCGGACGGCCCGCGCGACCACCGCGTCCGGGTCGTGCAGCACGGCCCCCCGCTCCCCGCGCGGCACCAGCGTGGCCCGCGGCGTGTAGGCCCGGTCGGCGAACGCCTCCGGTACGGCCCCGAGCCCGGCCTCCGCGGCCGCGGCGAGCAGCACCGACCCGGGCAGCCCCAGCACCGGCAGCCCGGCCTCCCCGGTGGCCAGCCGGACCCCCTCGACCACCGCCCCGGCCTGGTCCGCGTCGTGGACCGTGCGGTTGTACAGCGCGCCGTGCGGTTTCACGTACGCCACCGTGGACCCGGCCGCCCGTGCGAACACCTCCAGGGCCCCGATCTGATACGCCACCTCGGCCGCCAGCTCCGCCGCGGGCACGTCCATCGCCCGCCGCCCGAAACCGGCCAGGTCCCGGTAGGAGACCTGCGCGCCTATCCGTACGCCCCGCGCGGCGGCCAGCTCGCACACCCGGCGCATGATCGAAGGGTCGCCGGCGTGGAAGCCGCAGGCCACGTTCGCGCTGGTGACCACCGACAGGAGGGCCTCGTCGTCCGTGAGCGTCCACCGCCCGAAGCCCTCGCCGAGGTCGGCGTTGAGGTCGATCGCGGCCGCTGGGGATGTGATCATGGAAGCCATGCGGCGAGCGTAGAACAGCGCGCGAGCCGCGCGCCGCAGAGTCCTTCCGCGGCCTTCCGCGGAGCCGGGGACGATCCGGCCGAACCATGCCGTTTGGGATGTTGTCCGTGACACCGCCTAGTCTTTTCGACGTGACTCTCCCTGCCCCGGCGAAGACCCTTCCCTCCCCGGCGCCGGGCCCGGCCGCCGACGAGGGCCTCGCCCGGCGGCTGCGCGCCCTCGCCTGCACCGCCCCGCTCCACGACCTCGACGTACGCAAGGCCAACCTGGCCGGCGAGTACGGGGTCTACGCGATGGCGGAGGTCGCGCTGTCCGCGATCGACCTGGTCACGCTGAACATGGACTTCGACACGGGCGCCGACCACGAGCAGATAGTGGCCAGGCTGCTGCCCCGCGTCGCCGCCCAGACCCCCGACCGGCCGGCCGCCGAGCACGAGCGCGTCGCCCGCTGGGTGCTGGAGAACCTGATCAACGTCGGCAGCGTCGACCGCGGCTTCCGCGCGATCTACGGCACCTTCGGCGCCGACGGGGTCTACGTCCGCCGGGACTACGACTTCAAGCTGATCGAGGAGGTCCCCGGCCACGGCGGCGCGGTGTACCTGCGCACCACCGACGAGGCGGTCAACGTCCTGGTCGGCGCCCTCGACACCGACGTCACCAGCGCGCAGATCGCCGCCGAGGTCAAGCTGGAGGTCCTGATCAGCCGGGGCCGGCTCGCCGACGCCCAGCTCGCCGCCGAGCAGGCCCGCTACCGCACCGTCCAGTACGCCGAGACCCTGCGCCGCACGCTCGACGCCACCCGGCGCAACGTCCGCGCCGTCGACTGGCTCCAGGCCGTCCCGGACATGATCGCCGAGGCCCTCGACCACGTCGCCGACCGCTACCGGCACGAGAACGCGATCCTCACCAACATCCGCAAGGCGCGCGACGAGGCCGAGGACCCCGAGAACAAGCGGCGCGCCGCCGAGCTCGTCGACATCGTCAAGGACTGCATCCGCCGGCACACCCAGCTCCAGTCCCGGCTGCTGGACGCCGGCCCGCTCTTCCGCGCCGAACAGGACCGCCAGGCCTTCGCCGCGCCCGCCGCGCGCTCCGGGATCGATCTGTACGGGCAGCTGGTCGCCCCGCTCCTGCCGCTGCCCGTCGCCGCGGCCACCCGGGTCACCGACGCCTTCTTCGCGGCCGGCACCGGTTTCCGCACCCCCGTCTCGGTACGGGTCGCGGACCTGGTGGAGATCCTGCTGACCCCGCCGCTGGAGCGGGAGCACCTCGGCGCGGAGATGCCGGAGCCCGACCTCATCGCGACTCCGGACGACAGCCGCTTCAGCGAGGAGCAGCTCGCGGCCGCGACCCGCCTGCTGGACCTCCCGCACGATGCCCCCCGCCGCCTGTCGGGCCTGCTCGCGGAGGCCCGCCGCGAGGACCCCGACCTGCCGTACCTGGTGGCCCTGCTCGCCGTCCACGCCGCGAGCCCGGCGGTGGGCACGGCGTACCGCCAGGGGGAGGAGCGCCTGCTGTTCGCGGTGGACGACGGCACCCCGCTGGAGGACCCGGAGTTCGGCGGCGCCGACCTGATCGTGGGCACGGCCCTCCTCGACGCGGCGGGCATGGCAGCCGACCGCGCGGAGCCCTCATGACCCCGCCCGCCTCCGCCTCCGCCCCGCCCCCGGCCGCCCGCCACGAGCCGTCCGTGCCTCCGGCCGCCCCCGTCCGGGGCCCGGCCGCCAGCCGCGGTCCGTCCGTGCCTCCCGTCGGCGACGCTGCCCGGCGCCCGGCCGTCGGCCGCGGTCCCTCCCTCACGTCGGTCCCGTCCGCGGGCCCCGGCCGGTCCGTGGTTCCCGTCGGCGATGCCGCCGCGGCTCCGGCCGCCCGGCCCGGGACCCCCGCCCCGGGCCGCCCCGCACCGGCTCCGGCCGCGCGCCGCGCGTCCCGGCGGGCCGACGCGCACCGAACCCGCGGCCGGGCCGTCGGCCCGGCCGCACGCCGCCCCGCCCGGCGGGCCGACGGTCCCGGGCCCGCCCCGGCCGGGCGGTCGGGCAGCCGCCCGGACCACCACGGCCGCCCGGCCCCCGGCGTCGTACCCACCCCGGGCCGTCCCGCCCGGCGGGCCGACGCCGCCGCACCGCACCACCGACCCCGCCGCCAGGCCCACCGCACCGCCGAGGAGACCCACCCGTGAGCGACCACCACGCCGAGTACCCCGCGTGGAGCGAGCCCGACGGCGCGCCGGTCCCGGCCGCGCCCGCGGCGGGACCCGCCGCGCTGACGCCCGCCGACGCCGCCGACGCGGCCCGCCTCGTCGGGTTCGGCCTCCAGCCCAAGCTGCTCCCCGCCCGGGACGCCGAGTACGCCGAGCTGCTGCGCCGCTACCGCGAGGACCCCGCCTTCGGCCGGCTCGCCGACGCCGTCGCCACCGGACTCGGCCTCGTCGTCCTGGAGGTGTCCCCCCGCGCCGGCATGGCCGTCGCCGCCGGCGAGGACTCCGTCTTCGCCGTCCGCATGGGCGACTACGCCCGCCGCACCGCCGCCGACGGGGCCGACCGCTTCCTCCACGGCCTCGCCCACCTCGCCGTCGCCGCCCTCGCCTTCCCCCGCCCCGAGGACCTCGCCGACGACGGCTACATCGGCCGGATCACCGTCAACGGCGTCGACGCCTTCGTCCGGCAGACCTGCCGCCGCCTGGAGGAGCGCGCAGAGGAGCTCGGCGAGAACACCGACCCCGCCTCCGACGCGCCCGGCCTGGAGGCCGCCTGGCGCGTCTACGCCCGCCGCAGCGCGACCGGCGCCACCAAGGACGCCCGCCGCCTCGCCGGCTCCACCACCGGCATCGTCGGCAAGGCCGCCGCCTTCCTCACCGAGTCCGGCTTCCTCCAGCGCACCGGCGACGACGCCGGCGGCACCTACCGCACCACTCCCCGCTACCAGCTCCAGGTCCGGGACATGGCGGGCAGCGCGGCCATGGCCGAACTCCTCGAACTCGGCGTGGTGCCCGTCAGCGACGGCTCAGCCACCCTCCTGCCGCCGCCCGAGGGCGACGACCTGGAACTCGCCGCCGACGCCGGCCTCCCGTTCCACGCCTGAGCACCCCCGCCCCGGCGCCCCGCCCACCCCCACGTCCGAGCCCCGCGCTGTCCGAACGTACCGAGAAACCACGAGAGTCCGCCGCCATGTACGAGCTGTCCCGGATCCGCCTCTACTCCATCGGGCCCGCCGGCGCACGCTACGCCGACACCGTGCTCGACCTGCGCGGAGTCGGCGAGCCGGTACCCCACCCGGCGCCCGCCCAGGCGGAGTTCTTCGAGGACGAGCCCACCGGCCCGCCCCGCCGCCCCGCGCCGGCCGGCGTGCTCTTCCTGGAGAACGGCGGCGGCAAGTCCGTCCTCCTCAAGCTGATCTTCTCGGTCATGCTCCCCGGCCACCGCAACACCCTCGGCGGCGCCAGCTCCGGCGTGCTGCGCAAGTTCCTCCTGGCCGACGACTGCGGCCACGTCGCCCTGGAGTGGCAGCACACCCGGACCGGCGAGTGCGTGGTCGTCGGCAAGGTCAGCGAATGGCGCGGCCGCCAGGTCTCCAACGACCCCCGCAAGTTCGCCGAGGCCTGGTACTCCTTCCGCCCCGGCCCGGGGCTGAGCCTGGACAACCTCCCCGTCGCCGAGGCCACTTCCGTGCGCCCGCCCGTCGAGGGTGCCTCCGGCGCCCAGGGCCGCCGCCGCACCATGAAGGGCTTCCGCGACGCGATCACCGAGGCCGGCAAGGCCTACCCGCACCTGGAGGTGTCCTGGGAGGAGATCCACGACCGCTGGAACGAGCACCTCACCGAACTCGGCCTCGACCCGGAACTCTTCCGCTACCAGCGCGAGATGAACGCCGACGAGGGCGAGGCCGCCGGCCTCTTCGCGGTCAAGAAGGACTCCGACTTCACCGACCTGCTGCTGCGCGCCGTCACCGACACCCGCGACACCGACGGCCTCGCCGACCTGGTCCACGGCTTCGGCAACAAGCTCGGCCGCCGCGCCGAGCTGATGGCCGAACGCGACTTCACCGCCGGCTCCGTCGACCTGTTGACCCGCATCGTGGAGGCCGCCGAGACCCGTGCCCGGCTGCGCGACGTCCACGCCGGCGCCGAACGCCGCACCCGCACCCTCGCCCGTCGGCTCTCCGCCCGCGCCGCCGAGGAACGCGGCCGCGCCGCCGACCTGGCCCGGCAGGTCACCGGCGCCGCCCACGCCGTCACCGCCGCCGAGGAGCAGCGCGCCCGCAGCGCCGCGGTCTCCGCCGAACTCGCCTATCGGCACGCCTCGCTGGCCCTGACCGTCGCCGACAAGGCCGCCGCCGCCCAGCGCCGCGAGCTCCTCGAAGCCCGCACCCTGCACTCCGCCTGGCAGGCCGCCGAGACCGTCCTGCGCCACCGCGCGGCCGCCGACCGCTCCGCCCGCGTGGCCGCCGCCATCCGCGAGGCCGAACGGGACGCCGCCCCGGCGCTCGCCGCCCGCGCGACCGCCGCGGCCGAGCTGGTACGGGCCCTGCACACCGCCGCCGAGCAGGGGGAGCAGGCCGCCAACGAGGAGGAGGAGCGCTCCGCCGAGCTCCAGGCCGTCGGCGAGACCGCCCACCGCGATGCCACCTCCGCCGCCACCGCCGCCCAGCGCGCCCGCAGCGAGGCCGAACACCTGCGGGCCCGCCTCGCCGAGGTCGAGCAGGAGACCGCCGACGCCGTCCGCGCCGGCTGGCTCGACGACACCGCCCCCGACGCCGACCCCGCCCGCGCCGCGCTGGCCGCCAGCGACGCCGAGAAGACCGCCGTGGCCGCCTGGGACGAGTCCCGCGAGGCCGCCCGCACCGCCGCCGAAGCAGCCCGCGAGGCCGCCGGCGCCGAGTCCCGCGCCGAGCTCACCGCCGCCCGCGCCGCCGACGCCGCCGACGCGGCCGAGGCCGCCCATGCGGCGGAGCGCCGCGCCGCCGAGTCCCTGGCCGCGTCCCCGCGCCTGGCGGAGCTGCTCGGCCTCCCGTCGGTCCCCGAGGCCTTCCTCCCGCACCCGCGCGCCGGCCGTACCGCCGACGCCCCGGCGGCCCGCACCGCCCCGGGCGCCGCCCCCGCCGTCACCGCGCCCGCCGGAGCCCTCACCGCCGAGGACCTCGACCGCAGCGCCGACACCCTCGCCGAGCTCCTGGCCGACACCGTCGGCTCCGCCGAACGCCAGCTGTTCGAGCTGCGCACCGCCGCCGCCGACGACTCCCGCATCCTCGGCGCCCTCGGCGACGGCGGCCTGCTCCCGCCCGGCCCCGATGTCCTCGCCACCGTCGAGTACCTCGGCGAACACGGCATCCCGGCCCTGCCCGGCTGGCGCTACCTCGCCCAGTCCGTGGCCCCGGCCGACCACGCCGCCGTGCTCGCCGCCCGCCCCGAGCTCGTCGACGGCGTCGTCATCACCGACCCCGACACCCACAGCCGGGCCCGCGAGGTGCTCTCCGGCGCCGCCCTGCTGCCGCGCTCCACCGTCGCCGTCGGCACCGCCGCCGCCCTGCTGGCGCCCGTCCCGCCGGCCGACGGTTCCGACCAGGTCTTCCTCGTACCGCCGAACCCGGCCATGCACGACGAGCACGCCGCCGACGAGGAGCGCCAGGCCCTGCGCGCCCGCGCCACGGCCCGCGACACCGAGATCCGCGAGCTCGCCGCCCGCCTCGCCGGCGACCGCGAGCTCGCCGCCCGCCTCGCCTCCTGGCGCACCGGCTGCCCGCCCGGCCGCCTCGCGGAGCTCGCGGAACACGCCGCCGCCGCCCGCGCCTTCGCCGAGGAGGCCGACGCCGAGCTCACGGAGGCCCGTACCGTACGCGCCGAAGCCGACGAGGCCGCCGCGGACGCCGCCCGGGTCCGCGACGAGCGCCAGGAGACCGCCCAGCGCGCCCGCCGGGCCGCCGACGCCCTCGCCGGCCTCGCCCACCGCCTGCGCGAGCGCGCGGGCTGGCAGGCGAAGGTCCGCGAGCTCGCCGACGAGGCCGCCGAGTCCGAGGCCCGCGCCGAGGTCTGCCTGGACCGCGCCCGCGCCGCCGACGAGGACCGCCGCGCCGCCCAGCGCGCCGCCGACGACGCCCGCCGCACCGCCCGCGCCCTGCGCGCCGAACGCGCCGAGATCGCCGGCGCCCCCGACCAGCTCCCCGAGGGCGAGGGCCCGCGCGCGCCCCTGCCCGACCTCCGCGAGGCCTACCGGGCCGCATCCCAGGTGTACGAGAAGGTCGGCGTCGGCGCCGACCTGCGCGCCGAACAGGCCCGCGCCGAGAGCGACGAGAGCGCCGCCCTCGCCGAACTCGACCGGCTCACCAACAAGGTCCGCACCCGCGCCGCCCAGCTCCTGGAGGGCACCGACGGCGCCGACGGCCCCTCCCGCCAGGCCGCCGCAGCCCGCGCCGAGGCCCTCGTGCAGATGCTGGAATCCCGCGCCTCCGCCGCGAGCGAGCAGCTCGGCCGGCTGCGCGGCGAGGCCGAACGGCACGCCCCCGCCGACGGCGAGGCGCACACCGAGCTGCCCGAGGAACTGGTCCCGGCCGACGTCGAGCAGGCCCAGGGCCTGCTGCGCACCGCCACGGCCCAGCTCGCCGCGCACTCGGCCGCCGTGGAGAGCGCCCGGGCCGCCCACGCCGACCTGCTGCGCGCCCACCGCACCGCCGAGGACGGCGCCGGCGGCTTCGACGAGACCGCCGCCCTGCTGCGGGACCTGCTGCGCGACCACACCCACCCGGAGGACGAGCAGGAGCCGGCACCCCACCGGGGCACCCTGGAGGAGGCCCGCCAGTCCGCCACCGACGCCCGCCGCTCGCTGCGCGCCTGCTCCGCCGACCTCTCCGCCGCCGAGGCGGCCGTCCGCGAGGCGAGCGACGTCCTGGTCCGGCACGCCAACGCCAACCGCTACGAGCAGGTGCGCACCCCCGCCCGCCAGCAGATCCGCGAACTGCCCGCCTCCGCCCTGCCGGAGCACGCGGCGGCCTGGGCGGCCGCCTTCGCCCCGCGCCTGCGCGTCCTGACCGACGAGCTCGCCCAGCTGGAGCGCAACCGCGACAGCATCGTCGACCGGCTGCGCGGCCTGGTGGAGTCCGCCCTGGCCACCCTCCGCTCCGCCCAGCGCCTCTCCCAGCTCCCCGAGGGCCTCGGCGAGTGGTCGGGCCAGGAGTTCCTCCGCATCCGCTTCGAGGAACCCGACCAGGCGACCCTCACCGAACGCCTCGGCGAGGTCATCGACGAGGCCACCCGCACGGCCGTCAAGAAGAACGCCGCGTTCGGCGAAGGCCGCCGCGACGGCATGTCCCTGCTCCTGAGGGGCGTTCAGGCCGCCCTCGAACCCAAGGGCATCGCCGTCGAGATCCTCAAGCCGGACGCCGTCCTGCGCGCCGAACGCGTACCCGTCGGCCAGATGGGCGACGTCTTCTCCGGCGGCCAGCTGCTCACCGCCGCCATCGCCCTCTACTGCACGATGGCGGCCCTGCGCAGCAACGACCGCGGCCGCGACAAGCACCGCCACGCGGGCACGCTGTTCCTCGACAACCCGATCGGGCGCGCCAACGCCACGTACCTGCTGGAGCTCCAGCGGGCCGTGTCCGACGCCCTCGGCGTCCAGCTCCTGTACACCACGGGCCTCTTCGACACCACGGCCCTGGCCGAGTTCCCGCTGGTCATCCGCCTGCGCAACGACGCCGACCTGAGGGCGGGCCTGAAGTACATCAGCGTGGAGGAGCACCTGCGCCCGGGGCTCCCGCAGCCCACCCAGGAGCCGGAGGCCATCCACGGCGAGATCACGGCGACCCGCATGTTCCGCCGCTCCGCACCCGCCTAGGCCGCGGGCCGGACTCCCGGACGCCGGCGGGCACTCCCGCCCGCCGGCGTCCGACGGCAGGGCGCCGTCAGCGGGCCCACCGGCCGTCGGCCGACGGCGCCGCCCAGGGCCCGTCGCCCCGGGCCGCACTGCTCGGCTCCGACACCACCCCGTACCGCTGGTTCCACATCTGCCGCGTGATCCACACGTCCAGTACGGCCCATGTGGCCACCACCGTCCCCGCTATCCCCCCGAGGACCATCGGAAGCGCCAGCCAGGACCCCGTCAGCACCAGGAAGAAGGTCGCCGACGCCTCCGTCAGTGTCACCGCCACGACCAGCACCGCCCGTACCGCCGAGGCCCGCACCGGATCCGGCATGCGCCGCCGCCGGGCCGGCTCCTCCACCCACAGGCCCCGCCCGGCCGCCTCCGACACCGTGTCGTGCTCCTCGTCGTACATCCTCATGGTCCGCTCCGCTCACCACCCGGGCCCAACGACCGGTCCCGACCGCAGGTTCCCGCATCCCGGACGGTCCACCCGCCCCGACCGGTCCGGACCGTCGAGTTCCGGAGAGTTCCAGCCATCCATCCGAATCCGGGAACCGACACCCCACCAAGTGTCATCTGCCACATATCGGGCCGGACTTGACCGGAAGTATCGGACAACTCGTGATCTTCGTCCAGGGGTCAGGCCGAAAACGTCCGGACACGCCTTCGAGGCCGCTCCCCGGCAGTAGTAGGCTCACGCCGTTTAAACGACGGAACACCGACCCCTCGCAACGGGGTTGAGCTGGGGGAGGCTGGGGAGGCCATGCGCTTTCGCGGGAAGTCGATCCGCCGGAAGATCGTGGCGTTGCTCCTGGTGCCGCTCGTCTCCCTGACCGCCCTCTGGGGCTTCTCGACGATCATCACCGGCCGCGAAGCCGTGCAGCTGCTCGACGTCGCCTACGTCATCGACAAGGTCGGCTACCCCATCGAGGACGTCGTCCGCGTCATCCAGAAGGAGCGCCGCCAGACCCTCGTCGTCCTCGGCGACCCCCGCGCCGCCGCGGCCACCGCCGAGCTCACCAGGAGCCGCACCGCCACCGACGCGATGGTCCGCAAGATCACCGCGAACGCCACCGACCCCGAGGTGCTCGACGAGCTCAGCTCCGCCACCCGGCAGCGCCTGAGCTCCATCCTCGACGCCTTCCACGGCATCGCCGCCCTGCGCCGCTCCGTCGACGCCAACAGCCTCGACCCCACCCAGGCCCTCGACCTCTACAGCCGGCTGGTCGACCCCTGCTACGACTTCCTCCTGAACCTCCACGCCCTGGAGAACGTGGAGATGGACAAGCAGGGCCGCGCCCTGGTCGGCATCACCCGCGCCCGCGAGACCCTCTCCCGCGAGGACGCGGTCATCGCCTCCACCCTCGCCGCCGGCAGTGTCGCCGCCAACGACGTGCGCCGCGTGTCCACCTTCGTGGCCAACCGCAGCCTGCTCTACGAGTTCAACCTGGCGATCCTTCCGGCCGACGACCGCAAGCTCTTCGAGCGGTACTGGAACGGCCCCGAGAGCAAGGCCCTGCGCGACACGGAGGAACGGTTCATCGCGGCGGGCGCCGTCAAGAACCCGCGCACCGTCACCGCCGCCCAGTGGGACGAGGCCGCCCGCAAGGTCCTCGACGACCTCGCCACCATGGGCACCGCCGCCGGCGACCGCTACCAGAAGCGCGTCGAGCCCGTCGCGAAGGGCGTCCTCGTCCAGGCCGCCGTCGCCGGCATCCTCGGCTTCATCGCCCTCGCCGTCTCCCTCGTCCTGTCCGTCCGCATCGGCCGCGACCTGATCCGCGACCTCTCCCGGCTGCGCAAGGACGCCCACGAGGCCTCCGGCGTCCGCCTGCCCAGCGTGATGCGCCGCCTCGCCGCCGGGGAGACCGTGGACGTCGAGACCGAGGCGCCCCGCCTGGAGTTCGAGAAGGACGAGGTCGGCCAGGTCGCCCTGGCCCTCAACAGCCTCCAGCGCGCCGCCGTCGAGGCCGCCGTCAAGCAGGCCGAGCTGCGCCGCGGCGTCTCCGAGGTGTTCGTCAACCTCGCCCGCCGCAACCAGGTGCTCCTGCACCGCCAGCTGACCCTCCTCGACACCATGGAACGGCGCACCGAGGACGCCGAGGAACTCGCCGACCTGTTCCGCCTCGACCACATGACCACCCGCATGCGCCGCCACGCCGAGGGCCTGGTGATCCTCTCCGGCGCCGCCCCCTCACGCCAGTGGCGCAAGCCCGTCCAGCTGATGGACGTGGTCCGGGCCGCCGTCGCCGAGGTCGAGGACTACGAGCGCATCGAGGTGCGCCGCCTGCCGCGCATCGGCATCGAGGGCCCGGCCGTCGCCGACGTCACCCACCTGGTCGCCGAACTCCTGGAGAACGCCACGGTGTTCTCGCCCCCGCACACCGCCGTCCAGGTCCACGGCGAGCGCGTCGCCAACGGCTTCACCCTGGAGATCCACGACCGCGGCCTCGGCATGAACCCGGAGGCCCTCCTCGACGCGAACCTCCGGCTCGCCGAGACCCCCGAGTTCGAGCTCTCCGACACCGACCGGCTCGGCCTGTTCGTGGTCAGCCGCCTGGCGCGCCGCCACAGCATCAAGGTGGCCCTCCAGCCCAGTCCGTACGGGGGCACCACCGCCGTGGTCTTCCTCCCGGCCGACCTGCTCACCGAGGCCCCCGACACCAACGGCGGCGGCATCCGCCTCGACGCCGTACGGGCGACCAGGGGGGCCGCGACGGTCAAGGGCATCAAGGCGGCGGCGGGCGCGCGGGGCTCCGGCCGCCCCTCGCCCGGCGCCCTCGACCGGGCCCCGTCGGCCCGCCCGCTGCCGGCCGGCGTGCTCAACGGCCCCGTCGAGCTGGAGGGCCCGCTGGGAGTCCTCGGACTGGAGGGGCCGGACGGACTGGAGGGCCTCGACGGGCTCGCCGACCTGGACGACACGATCACCGGCGTCGCCGGGGTCGGCGGCCGCCCGCCCATGGCGAGCCTCGACGACGAGACCCCGCCGGGCGGCACCCCGCGCAGCGTCCTGCTGGGCCTGGGCACCGCGGGCCGCCCCGACGGCGACCGGCGCGGCGGTGAGCGCGGCGGTGAGCGCGGCACCTGGAAGGGCGACCGGACCGGCGACAGCGGCGCCGAACGGCACCGCGACTGGGGCCGGGCCCGCGACACCGACCCGGAGGGCACCGGCCGGCCCCGCGGCCGCGGGGCCGCCGACCGCACCCGGGGCGCCGACCGGGACGCCCCGGCCCCCACCGGCCCGGTCCGCGCCGAGCGCGCGCACCTGGACGCGGTCCGTCCCGAGGGACCCCGCTCCGGGGCCGTCCCGCTGCCCCGCCGGCGCCCCACCCCGACCCTGGTCGCCGAGCACGGCCGCCGCGTGGACCCCCGTCCGTCCGGCCTGAAGGCCCCGGACCGGCCGGAGCCCGCCCCCGCGGAGCCCCGTGCCGCCGGCCCGGGCGGGCTGCCCCGCCGGGTCCGCCAGGCGAACCTCGCGCCCCAGCTGAAGAACGCTCAGGCGCCCGTCGGACCCGAAGCCCCCGAGACGCCGCCGACCGACCGCGACGCCGAGGACGTGCGCGCCCGTATGTCCGCGCTCCAGCGCGGCTGGACGGCGGGCCGCAGAGAGTACGCAGAACACCAAGACCGGCAGCAGGCACCGCAGCAGTCCGAGACCGCGGGCGGCACCCCCGCCGCCACCGGTCCCGCGCACGAGAACGAAGGGGACGGTCGATGACCGCACCGCAGAACGGAAACGACAGCAGGGGCCGCGGCCCCGGCCCGCTCAACTGGCTCCTCGACGAACTCGTCGACAAGGTCGCCAGCATCCGCAAGGCGGTCGTCCTCTCCGGCGACGGCCTGCCGACGGGCAGCTCCAAGGACCTCACCCGCGAGGACAGCGAGCACCTGGCCGCCGTGGCCTCGGGCTTCCACAGCCTGGCCAAGGGCGTCGGCCGGCACTTCGAGTCCGGCCGGGTCCGCCAGACCGTCGTCGAGCTGGACGAGGCTTTCCTGTTCGTGATGGCCGCCGGCGACGGCAGCTGCCTGGCCGTGCTCTCCGACTCCGACTCCGACGTCGGCCAGGTCGCGTACGAGATGACCCTCATGGTCAAGCGCGTCGGCGACCACCTGGCGACCGCCCCGCGCACCGGGCTGCCAGCCGGAGGGTGAGTCGGACCGTATGAGCGATCCAGGCCACGACCACCTCCCGAACTCCCCGCGACCCGCGCAGGACCCCGGCGCGGCGCACGGGAGCGGCCACCCGCACTGGTTCGACGACGAAGCGGGGCCCGTCGTACGCCCGTACGCCATGACCCGCGGCCGGACCCGCCACCCCGCCCAGCACCGCCTCGACCTGATCGCCCTCGTCGCCGCCGAACCGGCGGCCGACGATCCGGTCTGGGACCTGACCCTGTCCCCGGAACACGCCCACATCCTCGGGCTGTGCCGGGAACGCCCGCAGTCCGTCGCCGAGCTCGCCGCGGACCTGGACCTCGCCATCGGCGTCATCCGGGTCCTCATCGGAGACCTCGTCGACGACGAACTGGTCCATGTGACCCGGCCGGTCCCCCCGGCCGAACTGCCCGACGAATCCATTCTGCGTGAGGTGATCGATGGCCTTCGGGCGCTCTAGCCGCACCGGTGCGATGCATGCCGTCTCGCCGGTCGAACCGCTGACTCTGAAGATCCTGGTCGCGGGAGGCTTCGGGGTGGGAAAGACCACCCTGGTCAGTGCGGTGAGCGAGATCCGTCCGCTGCGGACGGAGGAGACGCTCTCCGAACCGGGCGTCGGCATCGACGACACCGGGGGAGTGGAGCAGAAGAGCACCACGACCGTGGCCATGGACTTCGGCCGCATCACCCTCCGCGAGGACCTGGTGCTGTACCTCTTCGGCACCCCGGGACAGGACCGCTTCTGGTTCCTGTGGGACGAGCTCTCCCAGGGCTCGCTCGGTGCCGTCGTCCTGGCCGACACCCGCCGGCTCGCCGACTGCTTCGCCGCCATCGACTACTTCGAGCGGCGCGGCCTTCCCTTCCTCGTCGCGGTCAACTGCTTCGACGGGGCCGAACGCCACCCCGTGGTGACCATCCGCGAGGCGCTCGACCTCGACCCCGAGGTACCGGTGCTGCTCTGCGACGCCCGGGACCGCGAGTCGGTCAAGGACGTGCTGGTGGGAGTCGTCGAACACGCCATGTCGCTGGCCCGGGCCCGCCGGGCGAGCCTCACGGCCGGAGCCTGACCGCACGGCACGCGTGGAGGCGGCCCGTACCCCCGCCGACTGGGGTACGGGCCGCGGCTCTCATGGGGGGCTGCGAGGTTCCCCGCGCGCGCCGGCGCGGGACCGTGGGGACGAGTGTCGACCCGCCGCCCGGGGGCGTCAAGCACTGCGGCGACAGCAGTTCTGCCCGCCCCGCCGCCCCGCTGGTGGAGGCGCCCCCGCAGCTTTCAGCGCACCGCCACGACGGCCGACCCGTGCCCGAACAGCCCCTGGTTCGCGGTGATCCCGACCCGCGCACCCGGCACCTGCCGGGCCCCCGCGGTCCCCCGCAGCTGCCAGGTCAGCTCGCACACCTGGGCGATGGCCTGCGCGGGCACCGCCTCACCGAAGGAGGCCAGCCCCCCGCTCGCGTTGACTGGCACCCGTCCGCCGAGCGCGGTCGCCCCCTCCCGGACGAGCTTGGCCCCCTCGCCCTCACGGCACAGGCCGATGTCCTCGTACCACTCCAGCTCCAGCGCGGTCGACAGGTCGTACACCTCGGCCAGCGACAGGTCCTCCGGCCCCAGCCCCGCCTCCTCGTACGCCGCCCGGGCGATCGAGGCGCGGAAGGAGCCCGCCGCCGCGGGCACCGCCACCGTCGAATCGGTGGCGATGTCCGGCAGGTCCAGGACGGTACGCGGATAGGTGGGCGTCACCGTCGACACCGCCCGGATCCGCACCGGGTCGGCCACCCCGCGCGCCCGCGCGAAGTCCATGCCGCACAGCACCAGCGCCGCGCCCCCGTCGGAGGTCGCGCAGATGTCCAGCAGCCGCAGCGGATCGGCGACCACCACCGACGCCGCCACCTCCTCGGCCGTGACGGCCTTGCGGTAGCGGGCGTTCGGGTTGAGCGCCCCGGCCGCCGCGTTCTTCACCTTGACCTGCGCGAAGTCCTCGCCGGTGTCCCCGTACAGGGCCATCCGGCGGCGGGCGTACAGCGCGAAGTACGCCGGGTTCGTCGCCCCGAGCAGCCGGAACCGCAGCCAGTCGGGGTCGTCCGGCCGGTCGCCGCCGGCCGGGGCGAAGAACCCCTTCGGCGCCGCGTCCGCGCCCACCACCAGCACCACGTCGGCCAGCCCGGCGAGGATCTGCGCCCGGGCCGCCCCGATGGCCTGGGCCCCGGAGGCGCAGGCCGCGTACACGCTGGTCACCCGGGCGCCCTGCCAGCCGAGCGCCCGCGCGAAGGTGGCCCCGGCGACATGGCCCGGGTACCCGCCGCGCACGGTGTCGGCGCCGACGACGGACCGCACGTCGGTCCACTCCAGTCCGGCGTCGTCGAGCGCCGCCCGCGCGGCGGCCCGCCCGTACTCGACGAAGCTGCGGCCCCACTTGCCCCACGGGTGCATACCGGCTCCCAGCACGGCCACGTCCCCGCTCACCGGGCCCCCTCCACCGGCCTGAACCGCCAGGTCGCGCTGGTGGTCCCGGCGTCCTCGTCCAGCACCCCGGCCACCACCTCCACCTCCATGCCGACCGCCAGGTCCGCCACCGTCACCCCGGGCGCCGCCTGCCCGAGCACGACCATCCCCTCGGCCTCCAGTTCCACCGCGACCAGTGTGTACGGCTCCCAGGGCGCGGCCGGGTCGGACACGTACGGGGCGGGCGGGCGGTAGCGCCCGTCGGTGTAGGACCAGACGCGGCCGCGCGGCGACAGCGGCACCTCCGCGAGCGCACCGCCGCCGGGGCAGTGCGGATTGCGGCAGTACGCGTCCTCGCGCGGGAAGAACACCGCCTTGCAGGCGGAGCACTTCGTACCGAGGAGGCGGAAGCCGCCGGGCGTATCGGCGAACCATCCGCTCACCACGGGTGTACGTGTGCGTGCCAAGACCCCTCCCGAAACCGTATCTGACGATTCGTCAGCAGTCTGCCACGCCGGAGGCCCCGGGTCACCGGTCCCGACCGGAGGCCCAACCCCCTTCACCCTCAAACCCCTTGGCATACGATCGCCGCATGCCGGAACACCTGAGGGACTCGCACTGCTCCACCTGCGGAGCTCCGCTCGACACCACCGACTGGCCCCGCGCCTGCGCCGCCTGCGGCACCGTCGCCTACCGCAACCCGCTCCCGGTGGCCGTCGCCCTGCTCCCCGTCGAGGACGCCTCCGGCACCGGCCTGGTGGTCATCACCCGCACCATCGAACCCGCCAAGGGCGGGGTCGCCCTGCCCGGCGGGTTCATCGACTTCGGCGAGGACTGGCGCGACGCGGTGGTCCGCGAACTCCGCGAGGAGACCGGCATCGAGGCCCGTGCCGCCGAGGTGACCCTCGCCGACGTCCTCAGCTCCCCGCACGGCCACCTCCTGGTCTTCGGCCTCCTCCCGCCCCGCCCGGCCTCCGCCCTCCCGCCCTCCGTCCCCACCGACGAGACGACGGGCTGGCACGTCCTCCACACCCCGGCGGAACTGGCCTTTCCCCTCCACACCCGGGCCACCGCCTCCTGGTTCGCGGGCCACTACGCCTGACCCCGCCGGGCGGGTCGACCACCCGTCCCCGCCCCGGGCCCGCCCCCGCCCCCGGCAGCGGCCGTCCGACGCGGAGGGCCCGCCCCGCCTCCGCCCGGGCAGCGGCCATCCGACGCGGAGGGCCCGCCCCGGTCCCGCCCCCGGTCACGCCCGGTCCCGCCCCCGGTCACGCCCGGTCCCGCTTCTCGCCCGGCCAGGGCAGGGGCTGCGGTCCTACACCCCCCGTACCTCCACCCCGCTCACCAGCCCGCCCGCCTCGTCCTCCACCACCACCGCCTCCCCGGCCCACCGCACGGTGTACCGCTCCACCTCGCCCGCCTCGAACCCCGCCCCCGGATCCCGGATCACCACCCCGCCGCCTGTCCGCCCCCGGGCCGGCGCCCACGCCTCCAGGCCCACCGTCCCGTCCGCGCGCCGCACCGGCAGCACGGACCCCGCCCGCGCCAGCACCGGGGTGCGCCCCGGCGCGGCGTCCAGCAGCACCTGCCCCGGCCCCTCGTGCGCCGCCCCCGTCGCCGTGTCGTACCAGCGCCCCCGCGGCAGCCGCACCGCCCGCCGGTCCGCCCCGCAGTCCAGCACCGGCGCCACCAGCAGCGCGTCCCCCAGCAGGAACGCGTCCTCGCAGTCCCGCAGCCGCCGGTCCTCCGGCGCCCCCCACCACAGCGGCCGCACGTACGGAGCCCCCGTCCGCCGCGCCACGTGCGCCAGCGTCACGAAGTACGGCCGCAGCCGCTCCCGTTCCGCCAGCACCCGCGCCGCGCCCTCCGCCGCCTCCGGCCCGAACTCCCACGGTTCCCGCCGCCCCGCCCAGATCGCCGAGTGCGTCCGGAACAGCGGCAGGTACGCCCCCAGCTCCAGCCACCGCAGGTACAGCTCGGGCGACGGCGAGCCCCCGAAGCCCCCCACGTCCGGCCCGGAGTACGGCACCCCGCACAGCCCGAGCCCCAGCACCAGCGCCAGCGACGCCCGCAGCCCCTCCCAGCTGCTCTCCACGTCACCGGACCAGGTGCCCCCGTACCGCTGCATCCCCGCCCACCCCGACCGGGAGAACAGGAACGGCCGCTCGGCCGGCCGCAGCCGCACCAGGCCCTCCCACCCCGCGCGCGCCATCCCCAGCGCGTAGACGTTGTGCCCCTCCCGGTGGTCGCCGCCCGCCCCGTCCAGCACGTGCCGCGCCGACCGGGGCAGCGTCGCGTCCCCCCAGGGCGCGAACGACACCGGCTCGTTCATGTCGTGCCAGAACCCCGAGAAGCCCTGTGCGAGCCGCTCCCCGTACAGCCCGCCCCACCACTCCCGCGCCGCCGGATCGGTGAAGTCCGGATAGGCGCACTCACCCGGCCAGACCTCCCCCCGCACCTCCCGCCCCCGCGCGTCCCGCACGAACGCCCCGTGCGCCCCGACCTCCAGCCCCGAGGCGTGCACCGCGTCCCCCGCCTTCACCGCCGGGTCCACGATCGACACCAGCCGCACCCCGGCCGCGCGCAGCTCCCGGGCCAGCCCCGGCAGATCGGGGAAGGCCTCCCGGTCCACCGTGAACACCCTGTGCCCGTCGTAGTGGTCGATGTCCAGGTGCACGGCGGACAGCGCGAGCCCCCGCTCCGCGTACCCCGCCACCACCCGCCGAACCTCCGCCGCGCTCCCGAACCCCCACCGCGCGTGCTGGTACCCCAGCGCCCACTCCGGCGGCACCGCAGGCGCCCCCGTGAGCCCCGCCCACCCCTGCGCCACCCGTCCGGGCGTACCCACCAGCACCCAGCAGCGCGGCGGCCCGCCCTCCAGGCGCAGCTCGCTCGACCCGGGCCGGTCCGCCCCCGAACCGGCCCCCTCCTCGCCCTCGCGCAGCACCACCCGCCCGTCCCAGGTGTTGTCGTAGAACGCCAGGTGCGTCCCCGCGTCCGCGACCACCACCTGGACCGGCATGGTGATGTACAGCGGATCGGTGCCCGGCCCGAACCCGCCCTTCGGGTCGGTGTTCCACAGCCGGTACTCCCCGTCCCGCAGCCGCGGCCCCCGCGCCCGCCCGCCCAGCCCGAAGAACCGGGCGTCCGCCGGCACCTCCGCCCGCTGGGACCACCGTGAACCGCCCCCGGCGGCCCCTTCCGCCGGATCCCACCAGCGCGGGGGCAGCTCCCGCCGGAGCACCGCCCCGCCGGGGGTCCGCACCTCCACCGCCCCGTGCCGCGACACCGCCACCGTCACCCGCTCCGACACCACCCGCCAGCCGCCGCCGGTGTCCGGCTCCAGCACCGCCCGGGGGTCCGGCTCCGGACCCCCGCCCAGCACCGCGTACGAGGGCTCCGGCCCCGCCCCGTCCCAGCCCCAGAACACCGCGCCGCCCACGCCCACCCGCACCGTCAGCTCGCTGCGCGCGAACCGCAGCACGCCCCCGCCCGGCCGCGGCTCCGTACCCTCCAGCAGCCCCGGCACCCGCGCCCGCTCCGCACCCCGCGCCGGCAGCACCTCCGCGTCCGTCCGCCGGTGCCGCAACGCCGCGCGCCAGGCGCGCCGCCCACGCGCCGTACCGATCTCTTTCACCGCACGCACCAGCTCACGACCGTCCATGGCGACACCCTGCCACCGGCCCCCCGCCGAGCGGGCGGCGTTCAGCTGCCGTTCACCCGGGAAAGGAACACCCCGGCCGCCGCGGACGGCTCTGGTGCGGATGTCGATCACATGGCATCGTCCCTGTGAGCCGCCGCGTGCACACCGACGCAGCGGTGGCACCGTACGCACACGAAGCGCGAGCCACAGACTTGACCGGGAGCCGACCCATGACCTCTGCCACCCAGCCGGAACCCCTCTGGTCCCCGAGCCCCGACAGGATCGCCGCGGCCCGCGTCACCGCCTTCCAGGCCTGGGCCGCCGAGCACTTCGACGCCCCCGCCGAGGGCGGCTACCCGGCCCTGCAGCGCTGGTCCGTCGACGAGCTCGACATCTTCTGGCAGGCCGTCGCCGAGTGGTTCGACGTACGGTTCACCACCCCCTACCAGAGCGTCCTCGCCGAGCGCTCCATGCCCGGCGCCCACTGGTTCACCGGCTCCACCCTCAACTACGCCGAGCACGCCCTGCGCGCCGCCGAGGACCCCGCCCGCGCCCAGGACCCCGCCCTCCTCCACGTCGACGAGACCCACGAGCCGGTCCCTGTCACCTGGTCCGAACTCCGCCGCCAGGTCGGCTCCCTCGCCGCCGAGCTGCGCGCCCTCGGCGTACGCCCCGGAGACCGCGTCAGCGGCTACCTCCCCAACATCCCCGAAGCGGTCGTGGCCCTCCTCGCCACCGCCGCCGTCGGCGGTGTCTGGACCTCCTGCGCCCCCGACTTCGGCGCCCGCAGCGTCCTCGACCGCTTCGAGCAGGTCGAACCCGTCGTCCTGTTCACCGTCGACGGCTACCGCTACGGCGGCAAGCAGCACGACCGCCGCGACACGGTGGCCGAGCTGCGCGAAGGGCTCCCCTCCCTGCGTGCCGTCGTCCACATCCCGCTCCTGGGCACCCCCGCCCCCGAGGGCACCCGCGCCTGGTCGGAGCTGACCTCCGGCGACGCCGAGCCGGTCTTCGAGCCCGTCCCCTTCGACCACCCGCTGTGGATCCTGTACTCCTCGGGCACCACCGGTGCACCGAAGGCGATCGTCCAGTCCCAGGGCGGGATCCTCCTCGAACACCTCAAGCAGCTCGGCCTGCACTGCGACCTCGGGCCCGAGGACCGGTTCTTCTGGTACACCTCCACCGGCTGGATGATGTGGAACTTCCTCGTCTCCGGCCTCCTCACCGGCACCACCGTCGTCCTCTACGACGGCAGCCCCGGCTTCCCCGACACCGGCGCCCAGTGGCGGATCGCCGAGCGCACGGGGGCGACCCTCTACGGCACCTCCGCCGCCTACGTCATGGCCTGCAAGAAGGCCGAGGTGCACCCGTCCCGCGACTTCGACCTCTCCGCCGTCAAGTGCGTGGCCACCACCGGCTCCCCGCTTCCGCCCGACGGCTTCCGCTGGCTCCACGACGAGGTCGCCGAGGACCTGTGGATCGCCTCCGTCAGCGGCGGCACCGACGTGTGCAGCTGTTTCGCTGGCGCCGTCCCCACCCTCCCGGTCCACATCGGCGAGCTCCAGGCCGCCTGCCTGGGCACGGACCTCCAGTCCTGGGACCCGGCCGGCAAGCCCCTCACCGGCGAGGTCGGCGAGCTCGTCGTCGCGGCCCCCATGCCCTCCATGCCGATCCACTTCTGGAACGACGCCGACGGCAGCCGCTACCGCGCCAGCTACTTCGAGATGTTCCCCGGCGCCTGGCGGCACGGTGACTGGATCACGATCACCGACCGCGGCTCCGTCGTCATCCACGGCCGCTCCGACTCCACCCTCAACCGGCAGGGCGTCCGGATGGGCTCCGCCGACATCTACGAGGCCGTCGAACGCCTCCCCGAGATCAAGGAATCCCTGGTCATCGGCCTGGAGGAGCCGAACGGCGGCTACTGGATGCCGCTCTTCGTCCATCTCGCCCCCGGCGCCGTCCTCGACGAGGCCCTGCGCAAGAAGATCGCCGCGACCATCCGCGAACAGCTCTCCCCGCGCCACGTCCCCGACGAGGTCATCGAGGTCCCGGCCGTCCCGCACACCCTCACCGGCAAGCGCATCGAGGTCCCCGTCAAGCGCCTCCTCCAGGGCGCCCCGATGGCCAAGGCGGTCAACCCCGGCTCGGTCGACAACCCGGACCTGCTGGCCTTCTACGAGGAACTCGGCCGCACCCGGAGGTGACTGTCAGTGGTCGTGGTTACCGTGAGTGAGCAAGCCGTCGCGCCGTCCGGCGCGCCACTCAGGGGGAGCCATGAACACCACACCCGACACCTCGCACCACGACACCCCACGCGGCGGGAACACCACCTCCCGCCTCCACCGTGAGCTGCGCCGCGAGGTCCCCAGCACCGTCGGCCTCCTCGCCGACGCCCGGGACTTCGCGGCCATGCGGGACTACCGCAGCTTCGCCTTCGGCCACCACGACGAATACGCCGACTACCTCCACCACGTCGACGCCCTGCTGCGCTCCCTCGCGGCCCAGGGCATCCACACCACCGTCGCCCTCTTCGACCCGGAGGAATACGCCGAGTACTGCGCCGAACACGGACTGGACCCGGACAGCGCCCCGACCCGTACGCGCTTCACCGCCGAACTCGCCTGCGGACCCGCCCTGCCCTACGCCGGCCAGCCCGTCGAGGAACTCCTGCCCCTCCTCATCGACGCCGCCGTCCGCCAGGCCACCTGGGAGTACGCCGGCGCGCTGCTCGCCGGAGCGGGGGAGTGCGCGGACTGCGGCGAGGACATCGGCCGGGCCTCCTTCGAGCGCGCCTCCGCCCTCCTTCAACGCCTCGTCGAGGGGGCCGGCCCCGGCCACCACCACCTCGTGTGCAGCGTCCCCACCGAGACGGAGCAGCTCATCGCGGCCCTGCACGCCGAGGCGCCCGCCGAACCCGGCGGCCCGCTCCGCGCGGAGGGCCGCGACCAGCTCGACTTCGTGACCGTCCTGGCCGCCGGCCTCGCCCTCGGCGGCGCCGGCGGACTGGTCCTGCGCAGCACGACCGGGGGCGCCCCGGACCGGGTCCACGGCTGGCGCCTGGACCGCGGCCGCCTGGTGGCCCTCTCCGCCGCCGCCGTGTTCGACGCCTACTGCACGGACGCCGACAGCGGCGAACCCGTCCCCCCGGAACCGGGCGTCGACTACTGCCCCGGCTACGAGGTCGACGGCCCCGGCCCCCACGCCTGAGGCCGGCCCCCGACCCGCCCCCCGGGAACGACCGAGGGGCCCCCGCCGTCGGCGAAGGCCCCTCGATCGTCACGACACGCGTCCGGCTACTCGCCCGACAGCACCGCCTGCGCGGCCACCCGCGCCTCCTCGGCGCTGTCCGCGGCCCGCGCGGCCGCCGCCGCGCGCTCGCACTGCGCGAAGGTGTACTTGGCGAGCGTCGCCCGCACGTACGGGATCGAAGCGGAACCCATCGACAGGGAGGTGACACCCAGACCCGTCAGCACACAGGCCAGCAGCGGGTCCGACGCGGCCTCACCGCAGACACCGCAGCTCTTGCCCTCCGCCTTGGCGGCCTCGGCCGACAGGGCGATCAGGTCGAGCAGCGCCGGCTGCCACGGGTCCTGGAGCCGCGACACCGCGCCCACCTGACGGTCGGCGGCGAAGGCGTACTGCGCGAGGTCGTTCGTGCCCAGCGACAGGAACTCGACCTCCTGCAGGATCGAGCGCGCCCGCAGCGCGGCGGAGGGGATCTCCACCATCGCCCCGAACTTCGCCCGCAGACCGGCCTCGCGGCAGGCGTCCGCGAACGCCTTCGCGTCGATGCGGTCGGCCACCATCGGGGCCATGACCTCCAGGTAGACCGGCAGCCCCTCCGCCGCCTTCGCCAGCGCCGTGAGCTGCGTCCGCAGTACCTCGGGGTGGTCCAGCAGCGTCCGCAGACCACGCACACCCAGCGCCGGGTTCGGCTCGTCCGCCGGCGTCAGGAAGTCCAGCGGCTTGTCGGCGCCCGCGTCCAGGACGCGCACGACGACACGGCCCTCGGGGAAGGCCTCCAGCACCTTGCGGTACGCCTCGATCTGCTTCTCCTCGGACGGAGCCTTCTTGCTGTCGTCCAGGAAAAGGAACTCGGTGCGGAACAGGCCCACGCCCTCGGCCCCGGCCTCCACCGCGGCCGGCACGTCCGCCGGACCGCCCACGTTGGCCAGCAGCGGCACCTTGTGCCCGTCGGAGGTGGCACCCGGACCGGAGGAGGCGGCCAGTGCCGCCTTCCGCTCCGCCGCCGCGGCCTCGAGCTCGGCCCGCTTCTCGGCGGTCGGCTCGACGAACAGGTCGCCGGTGCTGCCGTCCACGGCGATGACCGTGCCCTCGGCGATCTCCCCGGCACCCGGCAGCGCCACGATGGCCGGCACGCCCAGCGCCCGCGCGAGGATCGCGCTGTGGCTGGTCGGCCCGCCCTCCTCGGTCACGAAGCCGAGCACCAGCGCCGGGTCCAGCAGCGCCGTGTCCGCGGGGGCCAGGTCCCGCGCGATCAGCACGTACGGCTCGTCGCTGTCCGGCACACCCGGCATCGGCACGCCCAGCAGGCGTGCCACGATCCGGTTGCGCACGTCGTCCAGGTCGGCCACGCGCCCGGCCATGTACTCGCCGGCCCCCGCGAGCAGGTCGCGGTAGGACGCGAAGGCGTCGTAGACGGCGCGCTCGGCGGTGCTGCCGACGACGATCCGCCGGTCCACGTCCGACATCAGCTCGGGGTCCGTGGCGATCATCGCCTGGGCCTCGAGCACGTGCTGGGCCTCGCCGCCCGCCAGCTGGCCGCGCGCCATCAGGTCGGCCGACACCGCTTCCACGGCCTGACGCGCGCGCCCCTGTTCGCGCTCCGCCTCGTCCGCGGCGATCCGCTTCGCCGGCGGCTCCAGTACGGCCGTACCCATGTGCCGCACCTCGCCGATCGCCACACCGTGGCTCACGCCGACGCCTCGCAGCGTTGTCTCCATTTCACCGTCTCCGATTGAGCGGCGGCCGCAGCCGCCGCGGTGGATTTCCGACGCGCCCGCGGGAGCAGGCGGATGTGTCACTGCCAGCTGAAGAGGACGTCGCCGGCCTTGACGTCCCCGTCCTCGTTCAGGTCACCGAGGGAGTCGGCGGTTGCCTCCAGGGCCACGACGGGACAGATCGGCGACTTGCCCGCTTCCTCGACGGCCTGCGGGTTCCAGCGGATGACGGCCTGGCCACGGGTCACGGTGTCGCCCTTGTTGACGAGCAGCTCGAAGCCCTCGCCGTTGAGCTGGACGGTGTCGATCCCGAGGTGCGTGAGCACCCCGTGGCCCTCGGCGTCGACGACGACGTACGCGTGCGGGTGCAGGGAGACGACCACACCGTCGACGGGGGACACCGCCTCGGAGGCCTCGCGCACGGGATCGATGGCGGTGCCCGGTCCCACCATGGCGCCGGAGAACACCGGGTCGGGCACTGCCGCGAGTCCGATGGCGCGTCCGGCGAGTGGGGACGTCACGCTGGTCATGGGGGCCTCCCAGGGGTGGGGCTTCTTCGTGTCGCCGTCACCGCATGTCGCGAACGGCGTAACTGGTCTGAAGGATATTGCACAGGTTGTACGGGTTCGCCCGATGTCGTTCCCGATCCGGACTGACCCTTGAACACGGAGACTAGTGGACTAGACCGGTGGACTAGACCATATGCGTGAATCGATTTGCCTGCGCTCCAGCGGGCCTGTACTGTCGTGACTCCCGCCGAGACGTGTCGTGTGAACATCTCGCGAACAGTCGATGGACGGGACCCCTCCTCAGCAGTGACGATCTCGATCTCCACTCCTTTTCGGCGCGCCATTCCGGCGCGACGCAGAGTGGCCGGAGAGAAGGAAAAGCACTGATAGAGTCGGAACCGCCGGAAAGGGAAAACGCGAAAGCGAAGAACCTGGAAAGCGCCGAGGAAGTCGGACACGAAAGAGTCTGATAGAGTCG
>NZ_JBIAWQ010000009.1:127837-325467 GCF_042895815.1 Streptomyces sp. NPDC001373 | reverse complement strand
GTCCTCGGACAACACCAGCTCGGCCATCGGCCGCCCCATCTTCGCCATGAAGACAGCCTACTAATTCAACGAATTCCCGGCGCAGGACACTAGGGCGGGTGCCGGACGAGCCGCCCACGGCGGGGGCCGGTGGGCGGCTCGTCCGGGGACCGCCGCGCGTCGCGCGGCCGGCCGGGCGGTCAGCCGCCCAGCTGGGAGACGCTCGGCACCTGGTCCGTCACCGGGGCACCCGCGCTCTTGCCGGCCTCCTTCACTCCGGTGATCACGTTCTCGAAGGAGCTGATGTCGGCATCGCCCGCGGCACCCTTGCGCAGCTTGGTGCCCAGGTTCCTGAGGGAGTCGATGCCCGCCGTCAGCGGGACCATGGCCTTCGACAGCAACGGGTCGCCCTGGGCGTTCTCGGCCGCCGCCTTCAGCCGGTTGTACGCGAACGCGCCCGCGAGACCCGCCTTGATCAGCGCGAACGTACGGCCCTTCGCGCCCTTCTTGAACTTGCCCGCCCGGTACGGCTTGATGATCCACTGGTACGTGGCCCCCGCCGCGAGCCCGGCGTTGGCGACGAAGCGCGTCTTGGCGAACTTCTGCCGCTCCGCCGACGTGCTCGGCTCCGGTGTCGCCGCGGCCAGCGCGTCGGCCTCGGCCGCCTCCGGCTCCGCCACCGCGAGGGCGGCCAGCTCCGCCGCCGTCGCGGCCGACGAGGCCTCCTCCCGCATGCCCCGGTCGCCACCGGCGCCGCACGCGGTCGCGCCGGCCAGCAGCGAGGTGGACAGGACCACGGCCGCCACGGCGCGGCGGAATCGGACGGTGCTGGGTACGCGCACGGCTGCCTCCGGGGCTGGGGTGTCCCCCGCAGCCTCACCCGGCCGCCACCGCCCCGCCACTCGGGTCACCCGTTCGGAGAGCACCAGGGGGCCGGGGAGGACTCCCGCGGCGGTACGGGTTTCAACCGTGCGGGAGCGGCAAGACGCCCGGCATGCACGGAGAGAGCATCGCGGGACGGCGGGCCGGCTGGTCGGCCGGCCGGATCGTGGCCCTGGCCGCCGACGCCGTGGCGCTCATCATCATCGTGTGGATCGCGATGGACCTGCTGGGCGCGAACCGCTCCAACGACGTCGTCCAGTGGTTCCACGACGCGGCGACCTGGCTGGCGGGCTGGTCGCTCGACATCTTCCACCTCAGCCGCCACTGGGCCCAGGTGATCGTCGGATACGGCATCGCCGCCGTCGTCTACCTGGTGGCGGGCCATGCCCTGGCCCGCCTCCTGAGCCGCGCCTGACCCCGCCCCCGGACGGGGCCCCTGCGCGCGGTCAGGTCCCTGCGCGCAGGACGATCCCTACGGGCAGCAGCCCGGGTCCATGCCCGGCGGGAGCCGCTCGCCGCCGAAGACCACCGTGGTCGCCTCGTCGCCGCCCAGCGCGGCCACGGCCAGCAGCAGCGAGCCCGCCGTCCAGGTCGTCTGCTCCACCGGCCACACGGCCCGGTCCTCGAAGACGTAACCCGTCCAGTACATGCCGTTCTCGGCGCGCAGGTGGCCGATCGAGCGCAGGATCTCCAGCGCCCGGTCCGACTCCCCCATCGCCCACAGGGTGAGCGCCAGCTCGCACGACTCCCCGCCCGTCACCCACGGATTCGGCAGCACGCACCGCACCCCCAGGTCCGGGACGACGAACTCGTCCCAGCGCTCCTCGACGCGCGCCTTCGCCTCCGCACCCGTCAGGGCGCCGCCCAGCACCGGGTAGTACCAGTCCATCGAGTAGCGGGACTTGTCCAGGAACCGCTCCGGGTGCCTGCGTATCGCGTGCGCCAGCGCACCCGCCGCCAGCTCCCAGTCGGGCTGCGGGTCACCGCGGTGGTCGGCGATGGCCAGGGCGCAGCGCAGCGCCTGGTGGATGGAGGAGGAGCCCGTCAGCAGGGCGTCGGTGACGGCCGTGCCGTCCGGCTCCCGCTTCCAGCCGATCTCGCCGCCGGGCTGCTGGAGGCCGAGGACGAACTCGACGGCCGCCACGACCGCCGGCCACATCCGGTCCAGGAAGGTGTCGTCCCCGGTCGCCAGGTAGTGGTGCCAGACGCCGACGGCGATGTACGCGACGAAGTTGGACTCGCGGCCCGCGTCCTGCGGTTCGGCGGTGTCCACCCCCTCGGGCCGGTCGGCGTAGGCCGCGTACCAGGAGCCGTCCGGGTTCTGGTGGCGGGCCAGCCAGACGTAGGCCCGCTCGGCTGCCTCGTGCTCGCCCGCCGCGTCCAGGGCCATCGCGGCCTCGGTGTGGTCCCACGGGTCGAGGTGGTGGCCCCGGAACCACGGTATGGCCCCGTCCGGACGCTGTACGGCGAGTATCCCGGCCACCGTCCGCGCCGCCTGTTCGGCGGTCAGCACGCCGTCCAGGACGAGGTGTTCGGGTACGGTGCGCCCCGGCGAGCTCACTGGGCCGCGCCGACCGGGAGGTGGGGCTTGGTCGCGTACGCCACGAAGCTCTTGCCGATGACCGGGTTCAGGGCCTGCTCGGCGAGGCGGGTGGCCAGCGGCTTCTTCATGATGTCCCAGACGAGGAGCTTGTGGTACGCCTTGACCGGCAGCGCCTTGTCGTTGTCCACGCCGAAGGCGCACTTGAGCCACCAGTACGGGGAGTGCAGGCCGTGCGCGTGGTGGGTGCCGTACGGCTTGAGGCCTGCGGCCTCCATCTTGCCGAGCAGCTCGTCCGCCTTGTAGATCCGGATGTGGCCGCCCTCGACCTCGTGGTAGGCGTCGGACAGCGCCCAGCAGATCTTCTCCGGGCCGTAGCGCGGGACGGTGACCGCGATGCGGCCGCCCGGCTTGAGCACGCGCACCATCTCGGCGAGGACGCCCTTGTCGTCGGGGATGTGCTCCATCACCTCGGAGATGATGACGACGTCGAAGGACTCGTCGGGGAAGGGCAGGGCCAGGGCGTCGCCCTCCATGGCGGTGGCGGTGGCGCCGGCCGGGGCCTCACCGGCCTCCTTCATGGCGGCGAACCACTTGGCGACCTCGCGGATCTCCTCGCCGTTGCGGTCGACGGCGACGACCTGGGCGCCGCGCCGGTAGCACTCGAAGGCGTGCCGGCCTGCGCCGCAGCCCAGATCGAGCACTCGGTCGCCGGCGGCGAGCGGGAACCGGGAGAAATCGACGGTCAGCACGGGGTCCTGCCTTCGCGGTCACGGGGGTGAAGGGTGGTGCGGATGGAGCGGATGAGATGAGTGTGTGACGTAGGTACGGTGCTCGGCGGGGCGCCGTTCACCGGATCCGGGCGGCGGCGGAGCGTGCGATCGCGGCCCGGTAGTGGGCCGCGGTGCCCTCGGCGGCTCTGGCCCAGGTGAACCGGGCCAGTACCCGCTCCCGCCCGGCCGCCCCGAGACGGGCGCGCAGGCCGGCGTCGCCCAGCATCCGGCCCAGGGCCGCGGCCAGCGCCCCCGCGTCGCCGGGCGGCACGGCCAGGCAGGTCTCCCCGTCGGGGCCGGCCACCTCGGGAATGGCCCCGCCGGTGGTGGCGACGAGGGGGGTGCCGGTGGCCATGGCCTCGGCCGCCGGGAGCGAGAAGCCCTCGTAGAGGGAGGGCACGCAGGCGACCTGGGCGCTGCGCACGAGGTCGACGAGCTCGGCGTCGGTGATGCCCTTGACGAAGCGCACCGCGTCCTGGAGGTCGTACTTCTCGATCGCGCGGGCGACCGGCCCGCTCTCGGCGCGCTTGCCGACGACGACGAGGTGCGCGTCGGGCTGCTCGGTGCGCAGCTTGGCGAGCGCCTCGACGAGGTGGACGAGGCCCTTGAGCGGGACGTCGGCGCTGGAGGTGGTCACGATGCGGCCGGGGACCTCGGCCACGGACGGGTCCGGCGACCACAGGTCGGTGTCGGCGCCGATGTGGACGACGTGGATGCGGTCGTCGCGGACGCCCAGGTGTTCGGCGATCTCCTGCCGGGAGGAGCCGGAGACCGTCAGCACGGAGGGCAGGCGGCGGGCGACGCGGCCCTGCATGCGCGTGAACGCGTACCAACGGCGCACGGAGGCGCGCTTCTTGCGGTCCTTGGCGGCGGCGAGGTCGAGCTTGCGGTCGACGGTGATGGGGTGGTGGACGGTCGTCACCAGCGGCGCCCCGAGGTCGCCGAGCAGCCCGTAGCCGAGGGTCTGGTTGTCGTGGATGACGTCGAACTCGCCGGCGCGGGCCAGAAGATGGCGCCGGGCGCGCAGCGAGAAGGTCAGCGGCTCCGGGAACCCGCCGGTCCACATGGTGGCGACCTCGAGGGCGTCGATCCAGTCCCGGTACTCGTCGCGCTTGGGCGTGCGGAACGGGTCGGGGCTGCGGTAGAGGTCCAGGCTCGGCAGCTCGGTGAGCGTGGCACCGGTGTCGAGCACCGGGTAGGGCTGCGCGCCGATGACCTCGACGGAGTGTCCGAGCTTCACGAGCTCGCGGGAGAGGTGCCGGACGTAGACGCCCTGGCCTCCGCAGAACGGGTTCCCCTTATAGGTGAGCAGTGCGATGCGCAACGGCCGTTCGCCGTCGGTGGCGGAACCCGCGAAAGGGCTCGTCACCATGGCCTCTGCGGTCACTCTCGGCCCCCTTCTCCCTGCGCTGTCGCCGGAGCGTAACCGCTCGGATAATGTAGAACAAGTTTCAGACTGGATCCGTCGAAGACCATTGAATCTACCGGCCGGAAACCTCACCGTAAGAGGTGGAGCAGGTGATTCGCGCCACGGCTCGGACGCCCGGCGCGAGGCCTGACATGCTGGCTTCCGGAGCCGTCACCGGTTCATCCCGAAGCAGCACCCGCAACGACACGGAACGCCAGGAACGGGACACATGACAGCGGAAGCGAAGGCCGTCACGAAACCGGCGACCACCACGACCGGCCCGGCGTCCCCTCCCCTGACGGAGCGCCAGGAGGCGCGCCGCCGCCGGATCCTGCACGCGAGCGCACAGCTGGCCAGCCGGGGCGGCTTCGACGCCGTGCAGATGCGGGAGGTCGCGGAGTCGTCGCAGGTCGCGCTGGGCACGTTGTACCGCTACTTCCCGTCCAAGGTGCACCTGCTCGTCGCGACCATGCAGGACCAGCTCCAGCACCTGCACACCACCCTGCGCAAGCGGCCCCCGGCGGGCGAGGAGCCGGCGGAACGGGTCGCGGAGACCCTGATGCGCGCGTTCCGGGCACTCCAGCGGGAGCCGCACCTGGCGGACGCCATGGTCCGCGCCCTGACGTTCGCGGACCGCAGCGTGAGCCCGGAGGTGGACACGGTCTCCCGGCTGACCACGGCCATCATCCTCGACGCGATGGGCCTGGACGCCCCGCCGACACCGGAACAGCTCTCGGCGGTCCGCGTCATCGAACACACCTGGCACTCGGCCTTGATCACCTGGCTCTCGGGCCGGGCGTCCATCGCGCAGGTGAAGATAGACATCGAGACGGTATGCCGCCTGATCGACCTGACGGCCCCCACTCCGGCCCCGGAAAAGTCCTGATCGGGTTGTCGGAGGGCGGCGGTCTGCCGCCGCCTCCGGGTCAGGCCGGGGTGGGGCGGAGGAGGAGGGTGGCGAAGCCCCAGGTGTCGCGGTAGGTGCGCAGCCATTCCGTGCGGCGGGCCGTGGCCCAGGCGAGGACCTCGGGGCTGTCCGGGTGGGTGGGGTGGTCCAGCGCCCAGGAGGCCAGGGTGCCCCAGTTCGCCCACTCGTAGTCGTCCAGCTCCCGGCGGGTGCTGACGTGGCCCTGGACGGGTGTCCAGCCGGCGGCGGTGACGCGGTCGATGGTGGTGGGGAGGTCGGCGAAGTCGCCCAGCACCCCCACCGCCTCCGGGGAGGGTTCGCGTTCCCAGATGCCGTCGCCGATCAGGACGCGGCCGCCGGGGGCCAGGTGGTCGCGGGCGGCTTCGAGGGTGGGGAGGAGGCCGCCGAGGGCATGCGTGGAGCCGATGCACATGACCAGGTCGAACCGGTGGGGGGAGGAGAACTCCTCGGCCTTCCGGCAGTGGAGGGCCAGACGGTCGTCGACGGTGAGGTGGACGGCCTTCCGGCGGGCTTCCGCCAGGTCGGACTCGGAGATGTCCACGCCCTCGGCACGGAGGTGCGGATGCGTCGTCAGGGCGCGCAGGAGCCATTCGCCGCCGCCGCAGCCGAGGTCGAGGACGCGTTCGTCGCCGCGCGGGAGGGCGTGGGCCAGGAGGCGGCTCACGGAGTCGTCGTTCAGGGGGGACTTGATGGGGTGGTGGGTATGGGCGATCTTGGACATCTGTTCGCGGTTCACCGGCGCAGCCTCGCAGGGGGAGGGCGTGCGCGCACTCCGTTTTCCCGGCGGTGTCGGTGGGGGCCGTTAGCCTCTGCGGGTGATCGATGAAGCCGAGGTCTGGGACCGTTTCGCCGCGCTGCTGCCCGACGCCGACGCCGACGAGGTGCGGACGTGCTGGGACGTCGGCGAGCAGGAGGCGGGCGTCGAGTACCTGGTGGACGCCCTCCTGCGGCACCGGGTGCGGATCGGTGAGGACGCCCGGGCGGAGCTGTCCGTGGTGGCGGAGGCGTGGGGGATGCGGCGGGCCGTCGCCGCGCGGCTCCTGGAGTGTCCCGGTGACGGGCTCCCGGCGGCCCTGGAACTGGTCGAGCGGCCGGACACCCTTCCTCTGGACGGCCCCGGGCTCATCGACCCGGCGCTGGCCGACTGCGTCCTGATCCCGTGGATCCGGTCCACGGGATCAGGACGGCTCCTGGTGCGGGCGTACGTCGAGGAGCCCTGGGGGGACCTCTCCTACCTGCCCGAGTACTACGGCGTCCTGGCCTCCGCGCAGGGGCCGTCCTCGGCCCTCTTCGAGTCCTTCGCCGCGCGCGCGGCGCTGGAGGAACTCCTCCGGCCGTCACACCCCTGAGGTCACCTCGGGCTTCAGCATGCCGCGCAGCGCGTCGCGGAACTCCTGGGTGTCCTCCTCGCCGTGCACGGCGACCGCGTGCTGGACGGCCGCGCCCATGACCTCGTCTTCCTCGCCGGTGATCGTCAGGGTGCACCCGATCTCGCTGGGGTACTCCCTGCAGTCCATGACCTTGCGCATGACGCACCTCCCAGTGGCGATGCCTACCGGTCACACCTCCTACGATCCTCCGGTCACCGCCAGGAGGGAAGCCGGGGTCAGTCCTCCGGCGGGAACACCGCCTCCCCCGTCGCCGCCAGGGTGATCAGGATGGCCTCCACCGGGCAGCCCTCCGCCGCGGTGAGGGTGGGTTCGTTGGCGTCCGTCTCCGGGGAGCGGGGGTGGGACTGGCGGGCCGAGTCCAGGGTGAAGGCGTCCGGGGCGTGGTTCACGCACATGCCCGAGCCGATGCAGACGCCCCGGTCCACCTCCACCTGCCAGCGGTCGCCCATCAGGAGCCCGCCGGCAGGTGGATCATCTTGTGCTCCAGGTACTCGCTGAGCCCCTCCGGGCCGAACTCGCGTCCCACGCCGCTGTTCTTGTAGCCGCCGAACGGGCCGAGCATGTCCAGGCTGAAGGTGTTGACGTTGAAGGTGCCGGTGCGGATGCGGCGGGCGAAGTCGAGGCCGTGGCCGGTGTCGGCGGTCCAGACGCTGCCGCTGAGGCCGAACTCGGAGTCGTTGGCGATGCGCACGGCCTCCGCCTCGTCCCCGTAGGGGATCAGGCAGACCACCGGGCCGAAGATCTCCTCGCGGGCGATGCGCATCGAGTTGTCGACGTCGCCGAAGAGGGTGGGTTCGACGTACCAGCCGCGTTCCAGGCCCGCCGGGCGGCCGCCGCCGGCGAGGATCTTGGCGCCCTCCTCCTGGCCGATGCGGATGTAGTCGAGGGAGCGCTGCTGCTGGCGCCGGGCGACGAGCGGGCCGAGCTGGGTCGCCGGGTCGAGGGGGTCGCCGACGACGAGGGCGCCGGCCGCCGCCGCGAGGGCCTCGGCCACCTCCCCGTAGCGGCTGCGCGGGGCCAGGATCCGGGTCTGGGCCACGCAGGCCTGGCCGTTGTTCATCCAGGCGGCGGGGACGATCCCGGCGACGGCGGACTCCAGGTCGGCGTCGGGCAGGATCACGGCTGCCGACTTGCCGCCGAGTTCGAGGGTGACGCGGGTCAGGTTGCGGGCGGCGACCTCCATCACCCGCTTGCCGGCCGCGACCGAGCCGGTGAAGGCGACCTTGTCGATGCCGGGGTGCCCGACCAGGTACTCGCTGACCTCGCGGTCGGCGGGCAGGACCGACAGCACGCCCTCGGGCAGCCCGGCCTCCCGGGCGATGTCGGCCAGGATGAAGGAGTCCAGCGGGGCTTCGGGCGAGGGCTTGAGGACGACCGAGGAGCCGGTGAGCAGGGCGGGGGCGAGCTTCGCGGCGGCTACGAACTGGGGGACGTTCCAGGGGATGACGGCGGCGACGACCCCGACCGGTTCGCGGCGTACGAGGATGGGGCCGAGGGCGCCCTGGCGGCGTTCCTCGTACGGGTGGTCGCGGGCGACGGTGATGGCGGCGTCGTAGACCATCATCGCGCCGAGGGCCTGGGCAAGGACGCTCCAGGAGTACGGGGAGCCGTTCTGGGAGCTGATGGAGCGGGCTATCTCCTCGTGCCGGACGGTGATGGCGTCCTTGATGCGGGAGACGACGGCGATGCGCTCGTCCAGGGTGAGCCGGGGCCAGGGGCCCTCGTCGAAGGCCTTGCGGGCGGCGGCGACGGCCCGGTCGACGTCGGCCGCGGAGGCGTGCGGGACGCTGCCGATGACCTGCTCGGTGTGGGGGGAGACGACCCGGATGGTGTCGGTGCCCAGCGGATCGGTCCATTCCCCGCCGATGAACAGTTGTCCGTGTTCCACGAGCTCGGTCATGTCCGGTGCCTCCAGGGGCTGCGCACGATCTCACCGATGTCGCAGAACTGATACCAGTTCCAGTTCCAGGAGTCCACGGTGCGGACCCGGGTGCCGGAAGATCCGACAGCTGGTCAGAACGGCCGCCACATGGTCGACTTGGGCTACCAATGGAACGTGTTCTCGTCGGAGCGGGACCGAGTCAGCCAGGGAGCCCCCATGTCAGAGGTCATGTCACCGGTCACCGACCACGGCGGGGGCGTCTGGGGCATCAAGGTCCCCATCCCCGACAACCCCCTCGGGCACACCCTCGTCCACGTCCTCGACACCGACGCCGGCCCGGTCCTCGTCGACACCGGCTGGGACGACCCCGGCTCCTGGGACGCCCTCGCCGCCGGGCTCGACGCGCTCGGCCTCGCCGCCGGCGACGTGCACGGCGTGGTCATCACCCACCACCACCCCGACCACCACGGCCTGTCCGGGAAGGTCCGGGAGGCCTCCGGGGCGTGGATCGCCATGCACGCCGCCGACACCGAGGTGGTGCTGCGGACGCGCTCGGCCGAGCCGGGCGTCTGGTTCGACTACATGAGCGGGAAACTGGCCGCCGCCGGAGCCCCCGAGGCCCACCTCGCCCCGCTGCGGGCGGCCCGGGAGAGCGGCCGGATGCGGACCCTGCCCGGGCTGCGGGCCGCCGTCCCCGACCGGGAGATCGTCCCCGGCGAGCTGCTGCCGCTGCCCGGGCGCCTGCTGCGGGCGATCTGGACCCCGGGGCACACCCCCGGCCACGTCTGCCTGCACCTGGAGGAGGCCCACCCCGCGCGGCTGCCCGGCAACGGCCGGCTCTTCTCCGGCGACCACCTGCTGCCCGGGATCTCCCCGCACATCGGCCTGTACGAGGCTCCGGAGGACACCCGGGTCACCGACCCGCTGGGCGACTACCTCGACTCCCTCGAACGCGTCGGCCGCCTGGAGCCCGCCGAGGTGCTCCCGGCGCACCAGCACGCCTTCACCGACGCCCCCGCCCGCGTACGAGAGCTCCTGGCGCACCACGAGGAGCGGCTGAGCGGGCTGCGGCGGCTGCTGCTGGCCGAGCCGCTGACCCCGTGGGCGCTGGCGGAGCGGATGGAGTGGAACCGGCCCTGGGAGCAGATCCCGTACGGCTCCCGGAACATCGCCGTCTCGGAAGCGGAAGCCCATCTGCGGCGGCTGGTGAAGCAGGGCCGAGCGGAGGCGGTGCCCGGCAGCAACCCGGTGGCGTACCGGGCGGTGTGAGCGGCGCAAGCCCGCCGTCCGGCCGGCCGGCCCGCCCGGGGCCGAGGGGGCCCGGTGCCCCGGAGCCCGCGGGGTACGGGCCGGTAGAGTGAGGCCGTCGTCCACACCTCCGTACGGGGGGAAGCCGGTGCGAATCCGGCGCTGACCCGCAACCGTGACCCGGCCCGCAGCACGCGGGGCGGGAAGCCGGAATGCCCCGTACCGGAAGTGCGCGGCTCGTGCCGCCGGGACCTCCGGCGGCCGGCACCGTCGAGGTAAACGGAGCCGGAGCCCGGTGCCCGCGCGTGCCCGTCTCCCGCCCCCCGCACGAGAGGCACCCGCCCCGCCATGAACGTCCGCCGCAGCGCAGCCGCGCTCGCCGCTTCCGCCGTGCTCTGCGTGGGCGCCGCCCCCGCAGCCCTCGCCGACACGCCGCCGCCCACCCCCTCCGCGCCGCCGGTCGTCCCGTCGGGCCTCTTCGGCAAGGCCGACCCCTCGTACGACGGGGTGTGGCGCCAGTCCCTCGCGCTGCTCGCCCAGCAGACGGTCGGCGAGAAGCCCGCTCCGCAGGCCGTCGACTGGCTGACCGGCCAGCAGTGCGCGAACGGCGGCTTCGCCTCGTTCCGCGCGGACGCGACGAAGGCCTGTGACGCGACGACCATGTACGACACGAACGCCACCGCCGTGGCCGTACAGGCGCTGAAGGCGCTCGGCGGCAAGGACGCGCAGGTCAAGAAGGCCACCGACTGGCTGAAGTCCGTCCAGAACGAGGACGGCGGCTGGGCCTTCGCCCCCGGCTCCCCCAGCGAGGGCAGCTCCACTTCGATCGTGATCAGCGCGCTCGCAGCGGCCGGCGAGAAGCCGGCCGAGGTGAAGTCGAAGGCCGGGAAGTCCGCCTACGACGGCCTGCTCGCCTTCCAGCTGGGCTGCTCCGCGGAGCCCGCCGGCGACCGGGGTGCCTTCGGGTACCAGCCGGCCGACGGCAAGCTCCCCGCCAACGCCGACGCCACGGCCGCCGCCGCCCTGGCGGGCCTGGGCCAGGGCATCCTCGTCGAGCCCGCCGCCACGGACACCCCCGCCGCCCCGCTGGCCTGCCCGGCCGGCGCCGGCGACCCGGCGGGCGCCGCCCAGGCCGCCGCCGGCTATCTGGCGGAGGCTCTCAAGAAGGACGGCCACCTGACCGCCGTCACCCCGGGCGCCGACCAGCCGACCCCCGACATCGGCAACACCGCCGACGCCGTGATCGCCCTGGCCGCGGCCGGCCACCGGCAGGCCGCCTCCGGCGCGCTGGAGTGGCTGAAGAACAACTCGGCGTCCTGGTCCAACCGCAACCCGGCCGCCCTGGCCACCCTGGTCCTCACCGCCCACGCCACGGGCACCGACCCGAAGGCCTTCGGCGGCGTCGACCTGGTGGCGGCGCTGAACGCGACCGGCCCGGCCCCGCAGCAGCCGGACGCCGAGGCGCAGAAGGTGGAGAACAAGAAGGACAAGACCGGCTCGGGCGGCCAGAGCCTCTGGTGGATCATCGGCGCGGGCGCCGCGGCCGGCATGGGCATCGGCATCCTGCTGAGCGGCCGCCGCAAGAAGAACGAGCTGTGAGCCGCCGCCGTTCTCGGGTCCCGGTCGGCCTGCTGGCCGCCCTGGGCCTGCTGCTGACCCTGTTCGCGGCCTCCCCCGCCCTGGCGGCGGGCTACCGCTACTGGTCGTTCTGGCAGGGTGCCGGCGGGACCTGGGGGTATGCGACGGAGGGCCCCTCGACGGCCCGGCCCGCGGACGGCGCCACGCTCGGCTTCCGCTTCTCGGTGAGCAAGGACGCCGCCGCCGAGGCCGCCCGGCCCCGCACCGCAGCCGACTTCGAGGCCGTCTGCGGCGGGACCCCCGCCGCAGAGGGCAGGAAACGGGTGGCCCTGGTCGTCGACTTCGGGGTGCCCGGGGACGCGCCCGCCGGCGACGCCCCGCCGCAGGACGCGCCGCGCACGGCCTGCGCCCAGGTGGCCCCGGACGCCACGGCGGCGGAGGCCCTGGCGTCGGTGGCGAAGCCGCTGCGCTACAACGGCGCGGCGCTGCTGTGCGCGATCTCCGGCCATCCGAAGTCGGGCTGCGGCGAGCCGATCGCCGACGCAGAGCCGAAGGCGTCCGCACCGGCGCCCTCCGCCTCCTCCGCCCCCGCGCACTCCTCGGGCGGGGGCTCCGGCCCCTCGGCCGGGCTGGTCGCGGGCGCGGCGGCGGTCGCCGCCCTGGGCGCGGCGGCCGTCTGGCAGTCCCGCCGCCGCCGGCGATGACGGACACCGCGCAGACGGGAGCACCCGGCGGGGCCCCGCGCGGGACCCGCGCCCCCCGCACCCCCCACGGTCCGCAGGCCGCGGCCGTACCGCCGCCCCGGTCCGGTTCCGGCGGGGCCCGTCGGGGGCCGCGCGGGGCGACGTACACGAAGGAACGGCCCTGGCGGGCTCCCGAGGCCCGCCGGAGCAACGCCCTGCACGCGGGTGCCTGGTGGCTGTGGGCCCTCGGGCTGGCCGCCGCCGCCTCCCGGACGACCAATCCGCTGCTGCTCGGGCTGGTCGTCGGCGTCGCCGGATACGTGGTCGCGGCCCGCCGCACCGAGGCGCCCTGGGCGCGCTCGTACGCTGCCTTCGTCAGGCTCGGACTGTTCGTCGTCGGACTGCGGCTGCTGTTCTCCGTGCTGCTGGGCTCCCCGCTGCCCGGCACGCACATCCTGTTCACCCTGCCGGAGGTACCGCTGCCGGCGTGGGCGCAGGGCATCCGCTTCGGCGGCCGGGTCACCGCCGAGCAGCTGGTCTTCGCGTTCTACGACGGGGCGAAGCTGGCGACCCTGCTGATCTGCGTCGGCGCGGCGAACGCCCTCGCCAGTCCGGCACGGCTGCTGAAGTCGCTGCCCGCCGCCCTGTACGAGGCGGGCGTGGCAGTGGTCGTCGCCATGACCTTCGCGCCGAACATGGTCGCGGACGTGGCCCGGCTGCGGACCGCGCGCCGGCTGCGCGGCCGTCCCACGGGCGGGGTGCGGGCCGTCCTCCAGATCGGGCTGCCGGTGCTGGAGGGCGCGCTGGAGCGCTCGGTGGCCGTCGCCGCGTCGATGGACGCGCGCGGGTACGGGCGCACGGCGCAGGTTCCCCGGGCCGTCCGGCACACCACCAACGCCCTCACGCTGGGCGGGCTGCTCGGCATGTGCGCGGGCACCTACGGGCTCCTCGCGGCGGAGGGCGCCGCGTTCGGGCTGCCGCTGCTCGGCATCGGCCTGGCCCTGGCCATCGCGGGGCTGCGGCTGGGCGGGCGGCGCAGCGTCCGCACCCGTTACCGGCCCGACCGGTGGGGGGTGCGCGCCTGGCTGGTCGCCGGATCGGGGGCGGCGGTGGCGGCCCTCCTCGTCCACGCCGGGTCGGTGGACCCCGAGGCGCTGCGGCCGGGCGTGGTCCCGCTGGTGGCGCCGGGCCTGCCGCTGTGGCCCGCCGCGGCGGTCCTGATCGGCCTGCTCCCGGCCTTCGTGGCCCCCGTACCCTCCCCCTCTTCCAAGGAGCCGTCCCGTTGATCCGCTTCGACCAGGTCTCGGTGACGTACGAGGGCGCCGCGCACCCGTCCCTCCGCGATGCGGACTTCACCCTCCCGGAGGGAGAGCTGACCCTGCTCGTGGGCCCGTCGGGGGTCGGCAAGTCGACCCTGCTGGGGGCCGTGTCCGGGCTGGTCCCGCATTTCACGGGCGGCACGCTGCGGGGCCGGGTGACGGTCGCCGGGCGCGACACCCGGACGCACCGGCCGCGCGAGCTCGCGGACGTGGTGGGAACGGTCGGACAGGATCCGTCGGCCCACTTCGTGACGGACGTGGTCGAGGACGAGCTGGCCTACGGGATGGAGTCGCTGGGCCTGCCGCCCGCGGTGATGCGCCGCCGGGTGGAGGAGACCCTCGACCTGCTGGGCCTGAACGAGCTGCGCGACCGCCCGATCGCGACCCTGTCCGGCGGCCAGCAGCAGCGGGTGGCGATCGGCTCGGTCCTGACGACGCACCCGAAGGTGCTGGTCCTGGACGAGCCCACCTCCGCGCTGGACCCGGCGGCGGCGGAGGAGGTCCTGGCCGTGCTCCAGCGGCTGGTCCACGACCTGGGCACGACGGTTCTGATGGCCGAGCACCGCCTGGAGCGGGTCGTCCAGTACGCCGACCGCGTCCTCCTCCTCCCGGCCCCCGGCGAGCCCCCCGTCCTGGGCACGCCGTCCGAGATCATGGCCGTCTCCCCGGTCCACCCCCCGGTGGTCTCCCTGGGCCGCCTGGCGGGCTGGACCCCCCTCCCCCTCTCCATCCGCGACGCCCGCCGCACCGCGGCCCCGCTCCGCGCCCGACTGTCCGGCCAAGCCCCGGCACATACCGCCCCGCCGGCGCCTGAGCCCCTGCCAGCCCCGCCGGCGTTTGAGGCGCGGGGGTCCGGGGGCGGAGCCCCCGAATCGGGGTCCGGGGCAGCGCCTCAGCCCCTTCCAGCCCCGCCGGCGCCTGAGGCGCGGGGATCCGGGGCGGCGCCCCGGGGAACGGTGGAAGGGCGGGGCGGGGAGCAGCTCCGCGCAGCGGCACCCGCACCAGCCCCCCGCCCCGGCCTGCTGGCCCGCCTCACCCGCCGCAAGCCGGCCGACACGACGCCCACCACCCCCACGCCCACCGGCACCCCCGCAACCACCAGCACCGCCACCGCCACCGCCACCGCCACCCACCTCGGCATCCGCCGCGCCCGCGCCGAGGTCCTCCACGACATCGACCTCACCGTCGCCCCCGGCGAGACCATCGCCCTCATGGGCCGCAACGGCGCCGGCAAGTCCACCCTCCTCGCCGCGCTCACCGGCACCCTCGCCCCGACCACCGGCCAGGTGACGGTCGGCGGCCTCGCGCCCCACCGCACACCGCCCGCGGAGATGGTCCGCCGGGTCGGCCTGGTCCCGCAGGAACCCCGCGACCTCCTCTACGCCGACACCGTCGCCGCCGAGTGCGCGGCGGCCGACGCCGACGCCGCAGCCGCGCCCGGGACCTGCCGCGCCCTGGTCAGCGCCCTGCTGCCCGACGTGCCGGACGGCACCCACCCCCGGGACCTGTCCGAGGGCCAGCGCCTCACGCTCGCCCTCGCCCTGGTCCTGACCGGCCGCCCCGCCCTGCTCCTCCTCGACGAGCCCACCCGCGGCCTGGACTACGCCGCCAAGGCCCGCCTCGTCGAGATCCTGCGGGCCCTGGCCGCCGACGGCCACGCCATCGTCCTCGCCACCCACGACGTGGAGCTCGCCGCCGAGCTGGCCCACCGCGTCGTCATCCTGGCGGGCGGCGAGATCGTCGCGGACGGGCCGACGGCCGAGGTCGTGGTGTCCTCCCCGGCCTTCGCCCCGCAGGTGGCCAAGATCCTGGCCCCGGACCACTGGCTCACGGTCCCCCAGGTGGCCGCCGCCCTGAACTCCACGGAGACCGCGACGGCGACGGCGACCGCGACCGCGGAGGAGACCACTCCATGAGCACCCGCCCCGTCCGCATCGGCCCCCGCGCCGCCGCGGCCCTGGTCCTCGTCACCCTGATCGGCATCGCCGCCTTCGGCTGGCCCCTGCTCGCGGACGCCCAGTCGGGCCTGGCCCACTCCCAGGACGCCCCCTGGCTCTTCGCCGCGCTGCTCCCCCTCCTCGTGGCCGTCGTCGTCGCGACCATCGCCGACAACGGGATGGACGCCAAGGCGGTGGCGATGCTCGGCGTGCTCGCCGCCGTCGGGGCCGCGCTGCGCCCGCTGGGCGCGGGCACGGCCGGCCTGGAGCCCATGTTCTTCCTGATGGTGCTCAGCGGCCGCGTCCTCGGCCCCGGCTTCGGCTTCGTCCTCGGCGCCGTCACGATGTTCGCGTCCGCCCTGCTCACGGGCGGGGTGGGGCCGTGGATGCCGTTCCAGATGCTGGCCCTGGGCTGGTTCTCGCTGGGCGCCGGGCTGCTGCCCGGGGCGGTGGGGGTCAGGGGGCGGGCGGAGCTGGCGATGCTCGCGGCGTACGGGTTCCTGGGCTCGTTGGCGTACGGGACGGTCATGAACCTCCAGGGCTGGGTCCTGCTCCAGGGCATGGGCCAGGGGGTGTCCTTCCATCCGGGCGACCCGGTGCCGGAGAACCTCGCCCGCTTCCTCGCCTACTGCCTGGCGACCTCGCTGGGCTGGGACCTCGGGCGGGCCGCGCTGACGGTCGTCCTGACCCTCACGCTCGGCAGCACCCTGCTGCGGGCGCTGCGGCGGGCGACCCGGAAAGCCGCGTTCGACGCACCCGTTTCCTTCGTTCAGGCGGGCGGAAGTGGCCCGGGTCACGCACCCGAGAGGCTCCGGGCGGACACGGAAGGTGAGATCCGGCCCCCCTGCCGGTGAGGCGGCCCACAGGACCCACGTCACATCCGGCCCCGCCTAGTACCCCCCGCGCCCGCCCCTCGCACCGGTCCCGACCTGCACCGGCCCGCGCCGCCGCGGGTGATCGGCGCGGCGTGGCCTCCGAGGCCGGCTAGTAGGAGGGGGGCGTTGCCAGCCGGCCGGCGGCCTGGCTAACTGGTGTTGTCGCCGAGGCGGCCGGGGCCCACAGCCCCCCGCCGGGACGATCCCCTCTCCTTTGCGTGAGTGGTTCACGCATGCTCCGGCATGCGCCGCGACCGCCCTTGCCCCCTTCGGAAGGTTCCTCCGTGTCCAACGCCGTCATCCGCCGCATCGCCGCTTCGAAGAAGACCCTCGCCGGTACCGTCCTCGCCCTGGGTGTCGCGGGCTCGATGCTCGCCACCGTTCCCGCGCAGGCCGCCCCGACGAGCGCCAAGGCGATCGCGCAGCAGATGATCAAGGACCCGGCGCAGTTCGCGGCCTTCGACAAGATCGTCACCCACGAGAGCGGCTGGGACTACACCGCGACCAACTCCGCCTCCGGCGCCTACGGCCTGGTCCAGGCCCTGCCGGCGTCGAAGATGTCGACCGCGGGCTCGGACTGGAAGACCAACCCGGCCACCCAGATCAAGTGGGGCCTGGACTACATGAACGAGCGCTACGGCAGCCCGGTCGGCGCCTGGAACTTCTGGCAGGCCAACCACTGGTACTAAGCCACCAGGCCCACACGAAGAGCCGCTCCCCCGGAGACCCCGGGCGAGCGGCTCTTCGCGTCGCGCTCAACCCCCGTCACGCCCGGCGGCCGTCCCAGCGCATCAGGTTCTGGAACAGCTCGCCCTGCTCGATCGCGTCGTCGAGGGCGTTGTGCGTGTGGGGGCGGTCCGACAGCAGATGCCCCGGCATCGACCGCTTCGTGGACTCACCGATCCGCACGTCGGCCTTGGCGGCGTACAGCGACTTGAGGTCCAGGCAGCGCGAATGCCCGAAGGGCGAGCCCCCGTCCGCGAACCGCATGAAGTACCAGTAGATCCACATCCAGTCGTAACCGAGCGGGTACGCGACGAACACCGGTGTGGCACCCAACTCCTCGGCCACGGCCGCGATCCAGCCGGCCGCGGCGTTCATGGCCTCGCGGGGCTCCCGCCCTTCCCGCACCAACAGCTCCCGGTCCAACCCGCCGACGGCCAGCGCCTCCGGTTCGTAGGCGTCACTGATCGGCTTCAGCTCGGCGTAGAAGGTCCGCTCGGCGGGATCGAGGACCCGGAACCCGTCCCCGTCCCGGACCCCGGCGACGGCCATCCCGAAACTCGACATGGAAAACGGCCCGGGCACCGCCCCGTCGGCCTCGACGTCGACGGACACGTAGAACTCTGCTCTTCCTGCCATGCCCCTCACCCTTTCAGAGCCGCCCTCGGACAGTCCGCGTCACCCCCGGTGGGCAGAGGGCATACGAGGGCCCCGGTGGCCGGCCTCCCCAGGTCCGGCCGCCGGGGCCTTCGCATCCCATCCCACGGGTTCGGTTCGCGCCCCCGGGGCGCGGTGCGCTCAGAGGCGCTGGATGATCGTGCCGGTCGCCAGGGCGCCTCCGGCGCACATGGTGATCAGGGCGAACTCCTTGTCGCGCCGCTCCAGCTCGTGCAGCGCGGTGGTGATCAGCCGGACGCCGGTGGCGCCGACGGGGTGGCCGAGGGCGATGGCGCCGCCGTTGACGTTGACCTTCTCCAGGTCCTGGCCGAAGACCTGGGCCCAGCTGAGGACGACGGACGCGAAGGCCTCGTTGATCTCGACGAGGTCGATGTCCTTGAGGGACATCCCGGCCTTGCCCAGCACGGCCCGCGTCGCGTCGATGGGTCCGTCCAGGTGGTAGTGCGGGTCGGCGCCGACCAGGGCCTGGGCGACGATGCGGGCGCGCGGCTTGAGCTTGAGCGCGCGGGCCATCTTGCGGGAGGCCCACATCACGGCGGCGGCGCCGTCGGATATCTGTGAGGAGTTCCCGGCGGTGTGCACGGCCGTCGGCATGACCGGCTTGAGCCGGGCCAGGGCCTCCATGCTGGTGTCGCGCAGGCCCTCGTCCCGGTCCACCAGCCGCCACATGCCCTGGCCGGCGGCCTGTTCCTCCTCCGTCGTCGGGACCTGGACGGCGAAGGTCTCGCGCTTGAAGCGCTCCTCGGCCCAGGCGGTGGCGGCCCGCTCCTGCGAGAGGACGCCGAGGCGGTCGACGTCCTCGCGGGTCAGGCCGCGGTGGCGGGCGATCCGCTCGGCCGCCTCGAACTGGTTGGGGAGGTCGACGTTCCACTCGTCCGGGAAGGGCTTGCCGGGGCCGTGCTTGGAGCCGGAGCCGAGCGGGACGCGGCTCATGGCCTCGACGCCGCAGGCGATGCCGATGTCGACGACCCCGCCGGAGACCATGTTGGCGACCATGTGGTTGGCCTGCTGGGAGCTGCCGCACTGGCAGTCGACGGTGGTGGCGGCGGTCTCGTACGGGAGCCCCATGGCGAGCCAGGCGTTGCGGGCGGGGTTCATGGACTGCTCGCCGGCGTGGGTGACGGTGCCGCCGACGATCTGCTCGACGCAGTCCGGCTGGATTCCGGTACGGGCGAGGAGCTCGCGGTAGGTCTCGCCGAGCAGGTAGGCGGGATGGAGGTTGGCCAGGGAGCCCCCGCGTTTCCCGATGGGCGTGCGTACGGCTTCGACGATGACGGGTTCCGCGGCCATGAGCTCGTCCTCTCCTGCACACTCTGCACAGCGCCGGCACGGCAGGCCGTCCCGGCGGCCGCCACGCTCGAACTAGTACGCGTTCTAGTTCTCCACCGCAGTCTTATGACCCGGACCCCCGCCACGCAAGGGTCTTGCACGTGCCCTCCACGGATTCCACACGCAACCGCCGGTGCGGGAGCCCTTGTCACTTCTGGAACTCGTTACTACCTTCAAGCCAACATCTGATGGGCCGTCAGACCTTCGTCAGACTTTGGAGTCGCCCGATGTCCTGTCCCGCGCTGCCCGAGGGCTTCGACGCCACCGACCCCGACCTCCTCCTGGAACGGGTGCCGCTGCCGGAGTTCGCGCGGCTCCGGCAGACCGCTCCCGTGTGGTGGTGCGCGCAGCCGCGCGGCATCACCGGGTTCGACGACGAGGGCTACTGGGCCGTGACCCGGCACGCGGACGTCAAGTACGTCTCGACGCACCCCGAGTTGTTCTCCTCCACCACCAACACGGCGATCATCCGCTTCAACGAGCACATCCAGCGCGAGCAGATCGAGGCCCAGCGGCTCATCATGCTGAACATGGACCCGCCGGAGCACACCCGCGTCCGGCAGATCGTGCAGCGCGGGTTCACCCCGCGCGCCATCCGCGGCCTGGAGCAGGCCCTGCGCGACCGGGCGCGAAAGATCGTCGAGGAGGCGCGGGCGGCGGCCGGCGACGGCGGCTTCGACTTCGTGACCCGGGTGGCCTGCGAACTCCCCCTCCAGGCCATCGCCGAGCTGATCGGCGTGCCCCAGCGGGACCGGGCCAGGATCTTCGACTGGTCGAACAGGATGGTCGCGTACGACGACCCGGAGTACGCCATCACCGAGGAGGTCGGCGCCAACGCGGCCGTGGAGCTCATCGGGTACGCGATGAACCTGGCCGCCGAGCGCAAGGAGTGCCCGGCCCAGGACATCGTCACGCAGCTGGTGGCGGCGGAGGGCGAGGGCAACCTGCGCTCCGACGAGTTCGGCTTCTTCGTCCTGCTGCTGGCGGTCGCGGGCAACGAGACCACCCGCAACGCCATCAGCCACGGTATGCACGCCTTCCTCACCCATCCCGAGCAGTGGGAGCTGTACAAGGCGACCCGGCCGTCGACGGCGGCGGAGGAGATCGTGCGCTGGGCCACGCCCGTGGTCTCCTTCCAGCGCACCGCCACCCGGGACACCGAGCTGGGCGGGCAGAAGATCAAGGCCGGCGACCGGGTGGGGATGTTCTACTCCTCGGCCAACCACGACCCCGAGGTGTTCGAGGACCCGGAGGTCTTCGACATCACCCGCGACCCCAACCCGCACCTCGGCTTCGGCGGCGGAGGCCCGCACTTCTGCCTCGGCAAGTCCCTGGCCGTCATGGAGATCGACCTGATCTTCAACGCCCTGGCCGACACCCTGCCCGACCTGCGGCCCGCCCCCGGGTCCGCCGGGCCGCGGCGGCTGCGGGCGGCCTGGCTCAACGGCATCAAGGAGCTACGGGTCAGCGCCGGTTGACCCGTGACCCGGGACGGCAGGGGCCGTCATCACCACGCCCCGGCCCCTGCCGCCCGAGGGAACGGACCCGGCCGGCGGCCGCCCGAGTGGCGCAACGCCGGGCGCTGGCCGATCCTTGCAGGACGCGGCGATCCACCGGAGGGGCGCCGGGGCCTCCGTGCCCCGGTGCCCCTCCGGCCTGCGGGACCGTCAGGTGAGGCGCAGACCGCGCAGGTCGTCCTCGCGTGGGCGGAGAGCCTGCCGTCGGGGGTGCTCGCCTCCTCCTGCACCGGAACGTTCCTGCTGGCCGAGTCGGGGGTGCTGGACGGGCCGCGGCGACGACCAGCCGGTGGCTGGCGCCCGTGTTCCGGGAGCGCTACCGGCGGGTGATGGTGGAGGAGACCCTGACGGTCACCACCTCCAACGGGGTCACCACCGCCGGCGCCGCGTTCAGCCCCTTCGACCTGGCGCTGGCCGTCGTGGCCTCGCACAGCCCGGCAGGCCCTGCCTACCTCGTCCGGCGCTACCTCGTGGTGGACGACCGGGCCTCGCAGGCCGCCTACACGATCCCCAGCGCCACGGCCCGCCACGAGCCGCTGGTCGCCGCCTTCGAGGAGTGGGTGCGGGCCCGCATCGCGGAACCCCTGTCCATCGCCGACGCGGCCCGCCCGCCCCTGCGCGCCCGGCCGGCTACCGCCGCGCCGCGGCCATCCGGTCCGGCTCCCCGGCCGTACTGCGCTGCACGGGCAGGGTGACCCTCAGCGCGCGCGGCCCCGACAGCACGTGGACCAGCCCGAAGCCCGCCGCGACGACGGCCGCGCCGCCGACCGCGTCCAGGACCCAGTGGTTGGCGGTGGCCACGATCGCGCACACCGTGATCAGCGGGTGCAGCGCGCCCAGCAGCTTCAGCCGCCCCTTCGGCGCCAGCGCCACCACCACGATCCCGCACCACAGCGACCAGCCGAAGTGCAGCGAGGGCATCGCCGCGTACTGGTTGGAGATCGCGGTCATCGCCCCGTACGAGGGGTTCGCCAGGTCCTGTGCCCCGTGCACGGTGTCGACGAAGCCGAGGTCCGGCATGAGCCGCGGCGGCGCCAGCGGGAACAGCCAGAACCCGGCCAGCGCGAGGACGGTCGCCAGACCCAGCGAGGCCCGCGCCCAGCGGTAGTCGCCGGGGCGCCGCCAGTAGAGGACCGCCAGGATCCCGAGCGGCACCACGAAGTGGAAGGAGGAGTAGTAGAAGTTGAAGAACACCTCCAGCCAGGGCGTCTCGACCACCGCCCGGTTCACGGCCCGCTCGATGTCGATGCCGAGCACCTGCTCGGCGCCGTGGATCAGGCTCCCGTTGCGCTCGGCAAGGGAGCGGCTCGCCGGGGCCGCGGCCCGGATGTGGGAGTAGATCGAGTAGCCGACCCGTATCAGCAGGAGTTCCAGCAGCAGGTTGGGGCGCGACAGCGCGCGCCGCCAGAACGGCAGCAGCGGCACCCGCGCCCAGCGGGCCGCGGCGGGCCGCCCGTGGACGGTGGGGACGGGCTCGTGCCAGTACGGGGAGGAGCGCGGGAGGAACGGCACGGCGCAGGCCGCCGCCACGGCCGCGAGCAGCGGCACGTTGTCCCGTACGGGGGCCAGCGCGGCCATGTTGGGCAGCAGGACGGCGCTCGGCAGGGTGATGGCCAGCACCACGGCCACCGGCCACACGCGCCGGTCGGCGGCCCGCTCCCCCACCTTGCCGGCCACCGCGAGCAGTACCCACAGCAACTGGTGGCGCCAGCCGGTCGGGGACACGGCGACGGCCGCGCAGCCGGTGACGGCGACGGCGAGGAGCAGCTGGCCGTCGCGGGCGTAGCGGGCGGCGCGGTGCAGGGCGGCCCAGGTGATCGCGGCGGCGAGGGCGGCGTGGAGGAGGATCTCGCCGGGGCCGCTGAGGCCGAACCGCAGCAGGGCCCCGTGGACGGACTGGTTGGCGAGGCCGTCGGGCGAGCCGCCGAGGCCGGTGCCGGCGAGGTGGTGGACCCAGTACGTCCACGAGTCGCGCGGCAGGGAGGCCCAGGCCAGCAGGGTCGCCCCGGCGAAGGTGGCGGCGGCGGCCCGGGCGGTGGGGCGGCGCCCGGTCAGCCACAGCAGCGGGGCGAAGAGCAGCAGGGCGGGCTGGAGGGCGGCGGCGAGGCCGACGAGGAAGCCGGCGGGCTTCTCCCCGGGCATCCGGAAGAGGGCGAGCAGCACCAGCAGGACGGGCAGGACGGCGGTCTGGCCCGGGAAGGCGGCGGCGCGGACGGGCAGGGAGACCATCATCAGCGCGACCAGCACGGGCGCCGCGAGCAGCGCGGCGCGGCGCGGCACGGGGTCGGGCAGTCCGCGCGCGGCGACCACCCCGACGGCGCCGACGAGCAGCAGGGTCGCGCAGGTCCAGGCCACTTCCAGGGAGGAGGGCGCGGCGAGTCCGGCGAGGGGCTTGAGGACGAGTCCGGCGAAGGGGGTGCCGGTGAACTGCCCGGCGTCGTACAGGGTGCCGGGGGCCGCGGTGCTCGCCGAGAAGTGGAGGTCGCTGAACCACTGGCCGGGGGGCACGCGCAGGACGGAGGCGGCCTGTCTGACGGTGAGGACCGCGGCGAGCGCCCACAGCAGGAGGCGTGCCGCCCCGAGCCTGCCGCCACCGCCTATGACCCCGGCATGTCCGTTGGCACCGCCGTGCTCCGCCGCGTCAGCCACGCCTCGCCGTCCTCCCGCACTGTCGGCCGCCACCCCGACTCCGCCCGGCTGCCGTACGCGGTTCGCGCCGCGCCTGTCACCTGGGTTCACCACCGGGACGACGATATCCCCCGCGCGATCCCTAGGATGGCGGCATGAGCATCGTGAAGATCAACGCCCTGACGGTTCCCGACGAGCAGCGGGAGGTGCTGGAGCAGCGTTTCGCCTCGCGGGCCGGCGCCGTGGAGGACTCGGACGGGTTCGAGTGGTTCGAGCTGCTGCGGCCGATCGAGGGCACCGACCAGTACCTCGTGTACACGCGCTGGCGTTCGGAGGAGGACTTCCAGGCGTGGATGGAGGGCCCGATGAAGGCGGCGCACCAGGGTGGCGGTGACCGGCCGAAGCCGGCGGCGTCCGGGTCGCAGGTGTGGTCGTTCGAGGTCGTGCAGCAGGCGGCGCCGAAGCAGGCCTGAGCGGGGCTGCGTGAGCGTGGCGGTGGCTGCGTGAGCGTGGCGGAAGGGACCGGGGGCGCGCGTCCCCGGGCCCTTCCGACGGGCCCTCAGCCCATCAGCTCCAGAAGGCGTCGCTCTCGTCGATGTCCTGGGAGCACTGGTCGATGTCCGTGATCTTGCCACCGACGATGGTGAAGAAGAGCCCTTCGTGGATCTCGATACCCCGGTCGCCGCGGTCTCCCATGGTGGTGTGGAAGGACATCGCGTGGCCCCTGCCGTCGGCCAGGACGCGCTCCAGGGCGACCCGGAAGGTGCCGTTGGTCTCCTCTCCCAGGCGGCGGTAGAGGCCGAGGACCGCTTCCCGTCCCTTGTGGTGCCCGGCCAGGGGGCTGGTGCCGGGCACGTGGTGGATGACGTCGGCCGTCATCAGGCTGCCCAGGGTCTCCATGTCGCCCTTGCCGAAGGCCTCGTAGCCGCGGCGGATCAGGGCACAGTCCGGATGCTCCGACATGACCGTCCACCCTTCATTCGTGGGATTTACGCCTTTTCTCATCATCGGCCCGCGCCTGTGGATATTCCACGCGGGAGGGCGGGGCGGATCTCCACAATGGCGGCATGGACAGGAACTCGATCACCATGGCAAGCACTGCGGACGCCGCCGCTGACGGCGGATCCGGCTGGGACGTCACCGCCGAGCCGTTCACGACCGCGGACGCCACCGCCCTGCGGCGCGCGTACTACGCGGAGGTCGCCGGGCGGTACTGGGAGCGGCCCGCCACCGAGGCCGAGGTCGACCAGGGGATGCTGGACGACCCGGCTGACGGGCTCGCACCGCCCACGGGGCAGTTCGTGGTGGGCCGGCTCGGCGGGCGGCCCCTGGCCTGCGGTGGCATACGGCTCCTCGACCCCGCCACCGCCGAGCTCACGAGGATCTACGTCGCCCCGGGCGCGCGGGGCACCGGCGGCGGGGCGGCCGTGCTCGCCGTACTGGAGGCGGAGGCCCGCGCGCTGGGCGCCGTACGGATGCGGCTGGACACCCGGGCCGACCTGGTGGAGGCCCGCGCCCTGTACGCGCGGCAGGGGTACCGGGAGATACCGGCGTACAACTCCGGCCCGTACGCCCAGCACTGGTTCGAGAAGCCGCTGGTCTGATCCGACCGTCCCTCCTGATCCGACCGGCCGGCCTGATCCGACCGGCCTGATCCGCGGGCCCGGTCCGCCGGCCTGATCCGCGGGCCCGGTCCGCCGACCTGATCCGCCGGCCCGGGCCGCGGGTCAGGGCGCCGCGTGGTCCCGGGGCACGAGCCTGTCGTAGGGCTCCTCGGCGTCGGATCCGCACAGCTCCCGGCTGAGTTCCTCGACGAGTTGGACGAGGTCGGTGGGCCGCTCGGGGCCCCACCAGTCGCCGAGCAGTTCGGCGAGTGACTCCTGCCGGGCCCCGGACAGCCGTTCCGCGGTCTCCCGGCCCCGGTCGGTCAGGACGAGCGAGAGCCCCTGCCGGACGGCGAGTCCGCGCTCCTCGACCTGGCGGGCGGCGTCCGTGACGACCTTGAGGGGGACCGGGGTGCGTTCGGCGAGCACCGCCGGGTCGACCGAGCCGTACTTGGCGATCCGCAGCAGCAGCCAGCTGGAGGCGGGCAGCAGGTCGTAGCCCGCCCTCGCGGTGATCTTCTCGTAGATGTGGACGCGGCCCTCGCGGGTGCCGAGCAGGGACAGGGCGCGGGCGGCCTCCTCTCGGGATGAGCGCTGGACGGGGTTGGAGGCGAGGGTCTCCGTCACGTCGGGTGCGGTGACGGAGGCGCGCAGCTTGTCCTCCTTGAGGAACCAGGAGATCAGGAACGCGAGCAGCACGACGGGCACCGCATAGAGGAAGACGTCGGTGATGGCGGTGGAGTAGGCGTCCAGCACCCGGGGCCGCACCGTGGGCGGGAGGGCCGCGATGGCCCGGGGGTCCGCTTCCAGGCGCGCGGGACTCGCGGCGGGCGGGACCGGGATGCCGGAGAGGGCGGCGGTGAGCTCCTCGCCGAGCCGGCTGGTGAGGATCGTGCCGAAGATGGCGACCCCGAAGGAGGCACCGATGGAACGGAAGAAGGTGGCACCGGAGGTGGCGACGCCGAGGTCGGCGTAGCTGACGGCGTTCTGCACCACCAGGACGAGCACCTGCATGACCAGGCCGAGGCCGGCGCCGAAGACGAAGAAGTAGACGCTCATCTCCAGGTCGGAGCTGGTGCGTTCGAGCTGGTGCAGAAGCAGCAGCCCGACCGCGGTGAGGGCGGTCCCGGTGATGGGGAAGACCTTCCAGCGCCCGGTGCGGCTGACGATCTGCCCGGATCCGGTGGAGGCGATCAGCAGGCCGAGCACCATCGGCAGCATGTGGACGCCGGACATGGTCGGCGAGACGCCCCGCACGACCTGGAGGAAGGTCGGCAGGTAGACCATCGCGCCGAACATGGCGAAGCCGACGATGAAGCTGATCACGGAGCAGAGGCTGAAGGTGCGGATCCGGAACAGTTTCAGCGGCAGGACGGGTTCGGCGGCCCGCCGCTCCACGAACAGGAAGGCGACGAGCAGGACGGCGCCGAGGACGGCGAGGCCCACGATCCGGGCCGAGCCCCAGCCCCAGCTGCCGCCGAGGGAGGCGACGAGGACGAGGCAGGTGGCCACGCCCGCGATCAGGGCGGTGCCGAGGTAGTCGATGGTGTGCCGGGAGGGGCGGGCCGGGATCCGCAGGACAGCGGCGATGACGACGAGGGCGACGAGACCGATGGGAAGGTTGATGTAGAAGACCCAGCGCCAGGAGAGTTGGTCGACGAACAGGCCGCCCAGCAGAGGCCCGAGGACGCTCGTCGCGCCGAAGACGGCGCCGAAGAGGCCCTGGTACTTGCCGCGTTCGCGCGGCGGGACGATGTCGCCGACGATCGCCATCGACAGCACCATCAGTCCGCCGCCGCCCAGGCCCTGGAGGGCGCGGAAGCCGATCAGCTGCGGCATGTTCTGGGCGAGGCCGCAGAGCGCGGAGCCGATCAGGAAGATGACGATGGCGTACTGGAAGAGCTTCTTGCGCCCGTACTGGTCGCCGAGCTTGCCCCACAGGGGGGTGGCGGCGGTGGAGGCCAGCATGTAGGCGGTGACCACCCAGGACAGGTGCTCCATGCCGCCCAGCTCGCTCACGATCGTGGGGAGGGCGGTGGAGACGATGGTCTGGTCGAGTGCGGCGATCAACAGGCCCAGCAGCAGGGCTCCGATCGAGACGAGCACCTCGCGCGGGGCGTGCTCGGCGCCCGGGGCGGAGCCCGTCGGCGACGCGGTCACATCCTGAGCCATCGGCTCCTCCTCACGCCGGATCAACATTTCCATCCTGAGCGGTCTGCCCCGTTATGGCCTCTCGGCAGGGTTGGGTGCGACGGAAGGGGTCTGCATAATCGCTGGCAGTGTCCAGGGAGGGGTTATCAGTGAGCGCTGAGCGCTGTCCGGAATGCGGCGCCGTGGGCGCCGACTGCGCGTGTGCGCGGGGAGTCGGGTTCAATCCCCTGCGCATCCGCCCGTACATGGCCGTGCCCGACGCGGGCGCAACGGTCCCGGACCCGACGCCGCCCCGGCCGGCCCTCGGGGCCGTGGCCCGGCCGGGCCCCTCCGAAGGCACGCCCTTCCCGACGTTCCCGCCCGAGGCGACGGCCGCGGTGCCCGGCGGCGCCGAGGCCCCGACGACCATGATCCCGCCGGTTCCGGCGGCTCCGGGCGCGGCCCCCGCCGGGCCCGCCCCGATGCCGGGGGCGTGGCCCGGTGCCGTCGGCGAGAACGCCACCGCCGTGCTCCCGGCCGTGCCTGCCGACCCGGCGGCGTGGCCCGGAGCAGGCGCCGAGGCCCCGACGGCCATGATCCCGCCCGTGCCCGCGGCCCCGCACGGGCCGGGGACGCACGCGCCCGCGCCGGCGGCGGCGGCGGCGGATCAGACCATGCGGCTCCGGGCCGTGGCCCCGGCGGGCCCGGGTGCCGTGATCCCGCCGGGGCCGCGCGCCGGCGCCCGGCAGGGGGCGGGGGCCGGGCCGCGGGCCGGGGCCGGGCGGCCCGGGCGGCGGCGGGCGGTCCCGCTGCTGGCCGCGGCCGGAGCGGTGGCGGCCGCCGGACTGGTGGCGCTGGCGCTGGGGCTGTTCTCCGGCTCCGGGAAGGACGACACCGCGCTCGGGGACCCCAAGCCGTCGGTCCCCGTGGCGGACGGGGCCCCGGCCGGTCCGTCGCCGTCGCCGACCGGCCCCGCGGAGAGCGCCTCCGCGTCGGCCTCACCGTCCGCTTCGGCGAGTGCGTCCCGCTCGTCGACGCCATCCGCGTCCCCCAGTTCCTCCCGTACGTCGGCGGCGCCCTCCCCGAGCCCGTCGGCGAGCGCGTCCCGCGCCACGAAGCCCGCCGCCCCGCCCCCGCCGCCTCCCGCCAAACCCGCGACCCTGCGCTCCGGGGACTCGGGGCCCGAGGTGCTGAAGCTCCAGCGGCTGCTGGCGGAGCAGGGCGTGTACGACGGGCGGTTCGACGGCCGGTACGGCCGGTCCGTCGAGCGGGCCGTCACGGACTTCCAGATCGAGTACGGGGTGCGCGAGGACCCGTGGGGCGTCTACGGTCCGGCGACCCGGCGCGCCCTGGAGGGATAGGTCACGCGACCGCCGGTGGCGCACGCCGCCCCGGTTTTGTATCGTGTAGGAACAAAGTGGTTCCGTCCACACTCCCTGACCGGTGGACGGAACCACTTGTTTCTCTTCTCCCGCCCGTCTGGAGTCCCGCCGATGCCGGCCAGCACCGATTCCGCCAGCGTCGTCCTCACCGCCAGGGCCCTGCTCCTGGACATGGACGGCACCCTCGTCAACTCCGACGCGGTGGTCGAGCGCTGCTGGCGCGCGTGGGCGCTGTCCCACGGGCTGGACCCGCAGAAGGCCCTCACGGTGGTCCACGGCCGCCAGGGCTACGCCACCATGGCCCTCCTGCTCCCCGGGCGCCCGATGGAGCTCAACCACACCGAGAACGCCGAGATGCTGGCCCGCGAGACGGCCGACACCGATGGCGTGGTGCCGGTGGCGGGCGCGCCGGAGTTCATGGCGGCGATCTCCCGCCTGCCGCACGCCCTGGTCACCTCCGCCGACGCCGCCCTCGCCGGGGTCCGGATGACGGCGGCGGCCCTGCCGATGCCGGACGTACGGATCACCGCCGAGTCCGTCGGGGCCAGCAAGCCCGACCCGGAGGGCTTCCTCAAGGGCGCCGCCGAACTGGGCGTGGACCCGGCCGACTGCGTGGTCTTCGAGGACTCCGGCGCCGGTATCGCGGCGGGTCTGGCGGCCGGCATGCGCGTGGTCGGCACAGGCCCCCGCGCCGCCGCCCACGGCCCGACGGTCCACGTCGACGACCTCACCTCGGTCCGGGTCGAAGCCCTCGCGGACGGCTCGATCCGGCTCACCCTCACCCCGGCGCGCTAGCCGCGCCGGGGCGGACGGGGCGCGTCAGGCGTCAGCCGACGATCGCCTCGTACAGGGAGAACGCGGCCAGCGCCGCCATGACACCTGCCGCGATCTTGGTGATGAGCCGCAGCGGTACGTACTTCATGAGGGTGCGGCCGCCCAGGATGCCGATGCCCGCCACCGCCCAGAGCGCCAGCACCGCGCCGAGGCCGACGGAGAGCGGGTTCTCGTAGCGCGCGGCGAGGTTGGCGGTCATGATCTGGGTCAGGTCGCCGAACTCCGCCACCAGGATCAGCGTGAAGCCGGCGCCGGAGACCTTCCAGAAGGACTGGTCGGCGGGCGGCTTGACCTTCTCGTCCTCGTCGCTCTTCTTGAAGAGCAGCATGGCCGCGCCCGCCAGGAAGAGCAGGCCGACGACGGCCTGGACGAGCCGGTGCGGCAGGAGCGTGAGCACGCTGCCGGCGGCGATGGCGAGCGCGACGTGCAGGGCGAAGGCGGCGGCCACGCCCGCGAAGACGTAGGAGGCGCGGTAGCGGGTACCGAGCATCAGACCGGCCAGAGCCGTCTTGTCGGGGAGTTCGGCGAGGAAGACGACGCCGAAGGCGATCGCCAGCACGGTGAAGCTGAACACGGGGGTGAAACCTCGATCGGTCGGGCAGGACGCCATCGGGACCGAGAGACCTGGGGTGGTTCAGGGGTCGCTTCGGCTCGGCGGCGCCCTGAGGACAACGACACTCCGCACGCCTCGCGCATGCGGAGTGCGCATGCTGCGTCGCGCGCGTCGCGTCACATGGACAGGACACTGCGGCCGAAGGTCTCGCTAGCGGTCCGCTGACGCGGCTCGCCTCCGGGCGCCGGCTGGGGTGACCCAGCAGTATGTCGACGGTCCGGCGAAGAGCTACTCCCCTTCTGCTCCGCCCAGGGTACGCGACGGCCGCTGCGGCACCACCCTGCCCGGAATGTGAGCTTGACCCCACCCTGCCCCGTCCCTCCGGGCGGAATCTCAACTTCCCCTTGAACAGGGGCCGTTGATCTTCTTGATGTGACGTGCCCATGTCGGCAATCTGTCACCTGGCGCCCATCCCCGCGACACCCGGCGCCGCCACCATGGCCGCGCCCCGCCGGGGCCGCACGGCCACCAACCCCCCGCTTCAGGGAGCCCCCTCATGGCCCTCACGTCCGTCCGCACGCCCTCCGTCTACGCGCGTCGCATCCGCCGCGCCGGACGCGCCGGCGTCCTCGCGTCCGCCGTCGCACTCGCCGCCCTCACCTCCCTCGTGAACGCCCCGGCCGCGCTGGCCTCCCCGCCCACCCCGATCAGCGCCGCCGAGGCCCGCGCCTACCTGGCGACGGTCACGCCGGCGGCCGAGGGCTCCCTCACCGGCTACAGCCGTTCCCAGTTCCCGCACTGGAGCACGGTCTCCGGCACCTGCAACACCCGGGAGACGGTCCTCAAGCGCGACGGCGTGAACGTCGTCACCGACTCCTCCTGCGCCGCCGTGAGCGGCAGCTGGTATTCCGAGTACGACGGCGCCACCTGGACCGCCGCCTCGGACGTCGACATCGACCACATGGTCCCGCTCGCCGAGGCCTGGCGTTCGGGCGCCAACACCTGGACGACCAGCAAGCGCCAGCAGTTCGCCAACGACCTCACCCGCCCCCAGCTCATAGCCGTCACCGACAACGTCAACCAGGCCAAGGGCGACCTCGACCCCGGCAAGTGGCTGCCGCCGCGGACCGCCTACCGCTGCACGTACGCCCGGTCGTGGGTCCAGGTGAAGCAGTACTGGGGGCTGAGCATGGACGCCGGGGAGAAGACCGCCCTGGTGAACATCCTGAACGGCTGCTGACCCCGCCGCCTCCGGGATTTTTCACCCCCGCGATCCCCCGCCAGGGGGAGGCCGGGCAGCCACCCCTCCCCGTACCGTGATCGAAAGGGCTGTCGAGGAGGGGGAGCCTGATGGCCGGACTGCGGCTGGGACCACTGCTGCGCCACGTCGACTGGGACACGGGCGGCTCCGCCACGATCTGGATCGAGGCGGACCGCCCCTGCACCGCCGAGGTGCGCTGCGCCGACGGGGCCGGCGGCAGCGCCCGCACCTTCCAGATCACCGGCCACCACTACGCGCTGGTCCCCGTCACCGGCCTGACGCCTGGCACGGCCACGGCGTACGAGGTGCTGCTCGACGGCGTCCCCGTCTGGCCCGAGCCCGACGGCCGCTTCCCGCCCAGCACGATCGCCGCCCCCGCGGTGGGCGGCGGCCCCGGCCCCCACGCACCGGGCCTGCGGGTCACCTTCGGCTCGTGCCGGCAGGCCGCCCCGCCCGCCGGCCGCCGCGGGCCGCACGGCGCCGACGCCCTGGACGCCCTCGCGGCGCGCCTGGCCGCCGACCCGGCGGAGGTCCGGCCGGACCTGCTGCTGCTCCTCGGCGACCAGGTCTACGCCGACCGGCTGTCGAAGGAGACCCGGCGCTGGCTGGCGGCCCGCCGCGACCTGCGTGAGGCCCCGGGCGCCCAGGTCGCGGACTACGAGGAGTACACCCGCGTCTACGACGAGTCCTGGGGCGACCCGGAGATCCGCTGGCTGCTGTCGACCGTCCCCAGCCTGCACATGTTCGACGACCACGACGTCATAGACGACTGGAACACCAGCGCCTCCTGGCAGGCGGAGATGCGCGCGACCCCGTGGTGGCCGGAGCGGGTCCTCAGCGGACTGATGTCGTACTGGGTGTACCAGCACCTGGGCAACCTCTCCCCCGCCGAGCTCGCGGCGGACCCCCTCTACGCGGCCGTGCGGGCCACCCCCGACGGTACGGACGCGCTGCGCGCCTTCGCGGCCGCCGCGGACGCCGATCCGGCCTCGGTGCGCTGGAGCTACCGGCGGGACTTCGGCCGGACGCGGCTGCTGATGGTCGACACCCGCGCCGCGCGGGTGCTGGCCGAGGACGGGCGGGCCATGCTCGACCCGGCGGAGCAGCGCTGGCTCCGGGAGAACGCCCTGTCCGGGCACGGCGGATACGACCACCTGCTGATCGGCTCCTCGCTGCCGTGGCTGATGCCCCCGCTGATCCACGACGCCGAGGTGTGGAACGCCGCGCTCTGCCGCGGGGAGCGCGGTCCGAGGTGGGCCCGGATCGGGGAGGACCTGCGGCGGCGCGGCGATCTGGAGCACTGGGCGGCGTTCCCGGCGTCGTTCGCCGCGCTGAGCGACCTGATAGAGGAGGTCGGGACGGGCCCGAAGGCGCCGGCGACGGTCGCCGTCCTCTCCGGGGACGTCCATCACGCGTACGTGGCCGAGCCGCTCATACCCGGTACGGCCCGGGTCTTCCAGCTGACCTGTTCGCCGGTGCACAACTCCATCCCCGCAGTGGTGAAGTGGGGCTTCCGGCTGGGCTGGTCACGGCTGGGCCACCGGCTGGGGCGCGGTCTCGCGCGGCACGGCCGGACGGGACGGCCGGCGCTGAGCTGGCGGCGTACGGGCGGCCCGTGGTTCGGCAACCAGCTGATGACGCTCACCCTGGCGGGACGCGGCGCCGGTCTCCGCCTCGACCAGGCCCGCTCGTCGCGGCCCGGCGCCCGTCTGGTGACGGTGCTGGACCGCCGGCTCACCGGAGCGGAGTAGGCCGGGACTCCGGCGCGCCGGCGCCGGGCGTACGCTGTATGGCTGTCAAGCCGCCCCTGCCGCCTCCCCGCGACCACGCGGCGCTCCGGACTGGGGAGTCCCGCTGTGATCGAGACGATGGGGTCGCTGACCGCGAGCCCGTGGATCTACGTCCTGGTGGCGGTGTCGGTCCTGCTCGACGTGTTCCTGCCGGTGCTGCCGAGCGGGGTGCTGGTGATCACCGGCGCGGCGGCCGCGGCGGCGGGCGGACCGCCCGCGCGGGTGCCGGACGTCGCGGTGCTGCTGACGGTAGCCGCCACTGCCTCGGTGCTGGGCGACATGGCCGCCTACCGGCTGGCCCGCCGCAGCGGGCCGCGCCTGGACCGGGCCATCGCCCGCTCCCGCCGCCTGACCCTGGCCCACGAACGGCTGAGCACGGCCCTGGCGCGCGGCGGCGGCCTGCTGGTGGTCCTCGCCCGCTTCGCCCCGGCCGGCCGGTCGGTGGTCTCGCTGGGCGCGGGCAAGACGCGGCGCAGGGTGGCGGAGTTCCTGCCCTGGTCGGTCCTGGCGGGCATCAGCTGGGCGGGCTACAGCGTGGCCCTGGGCTACTTCGGCACCCAGTGGCTGGGCACGGCCTGGCTCGGCACGGCCGTCTCCCTGATCGCCCTCTTCACGGCGGGCTCCCTGGCCGCCTTCCTCCTCCGCCGCCCGCCCACCACCCCCACCGCGGCGGCCTGACCACCCCGGCCCCACCACAGCCCGCACGCGGGCCCGGGCCCACCCCGGCCCGCTCCTCACGGCGACGACCGACCCTGGCACCCACCGCCCTGCTCTCCCCCTCCCCGAACCTCACGGGCGCGCCCCACGGCGACAGCCCGCGCCCCGCAAGCAGGCGCGGCCCGGCAAGAACGCGCCCCTCACGAGTCCCAGCCGGCCCCGGACGACCCCGCTCCCACCGCCTTGCGGACACGGGCGCAGCGCCGCAGGGACGCGACTCGCGCCGGACCGACCCGGGCCGGGCGACACAGGCCGGGCCCCGGCCACCGCGGGACACCCCGAAGCCGGGCCCCACCCGGCACCCGGCCCGCACCACACCCCCGCATGCGGCACCAGCCCTCCCCCTCCTCCCCCCTCGGAGGGATGGGCCGGGTGGGGCAGTGGGTCACCCGTTCACCCGGCAGCGATCGCCGCCTACCCTCCGGGCTTCTAGCGTCCAGAACACGGCGCGCCATCGAACCGGCGTCACATCCATGTCCCGGACGCGCCGTTCCGAGAAGCCCGAGGAGATCCCACCATGCCGCCCACGCGCATCCGGCATCGCCTGACCGGAGTCGCCGCCGCGACCCTGGTCGTCGCAGCCGCCGCACCCGCCACGCTCGCCTCCGCCACCCCCGCGGGCGGTGTGACCCCTTCCGCCACCGTCTCGCCCGGCACCGTCTCCCCCGGCGGCCGCGTCACCCTCAACGTCGACGGCTGCTCGACCCGCACCGGCCGGGCGTCCTCCCGCGTCTTCAACGCCGTCACGCTGGCCCCGGGCAGCGCGAACGCCTCGAACCTCTTCGGCTCGGCCACCGTCTTCAGCGACGCCACGCCCGGCTCCTACCCCGTCACCTTCGAGTGCGGCGGCCGGCGGGTCACCGTCACCCTCCAGGTCTCCCCCGGCGCGGCCCGTGGCGGCCTCGGCGGCAGCATGGACTCCGTGGGCCGGGGCGAGATCGCCGTCGGCGGCGCCCTCGCGGCCGGTGCGCTCGGCGCCGGGATCTGGATGCTGCGCCGCCGCGCGGCGGAGGCCCGCTGAGCCGCCCGTCCCCGGCCTCAGACGGCGGCCGCGGCCTGCCCGCGCACCTTCACCCCGTCCAGGAGCAGCCGCGTCGCCTCGGCCACCGCGTCCACGGCGGCGTCGAACACCTCACGGTTGTGCGCGGCGGGCGCCCGGAACCCGGAGACCTTCCGTACGTACTGGAGCGCGGCCGCTCGGATCTCCTCCTCGGTGGCCTTCTCGGGGATGGCGGGCGGGCGCAGGGTCTTGATGGAGCGGCACATACCCCCACTATGGCCCCACGGACGGAAGCTCCGCCCCGGAAAGCCTCATGATGAGCCCGGCCTGCAGCCGTCCCCGCAGGTCCGGGTCGGCGACCTCCTCCAGCAGGGCGATCGCCTGCCGGGTGCTCTCCGCGGCCCGCCGGTCCTCCCTCAGGGACGCGGTCTGGGCGGCCATGTAGCGCAGGGCGATGTCGGCCCGCCGGTGGAACAGCTGCCCGACGAGGGTGACGACCAGGCCCACGGAGCTGGTCACCACCCCGATGTAGGCGTCCCCGCCGGTCTCGGCCTTCCAGACCCCGAGCCCGATCCCGAAGAGCAGCACGGCCGCGCCGGCCCCGGCGAACCGCTGGCTGGTGGCGAAGCTGCTGCGCGCCTGCGCCAGCCCGTAGGCGTAGTACTCGACGAGCATCGGGGTGAAGTCGTCGTGCCGGTCCCCGGGCCCCTCCCCGTGCCCCGCCGAGGCGTCCACCAGCCGGGGGTCGCCCGCCTCGGGCGGCTGCTCCCCCAGCTGGGCGAGCAGCCGTTCCCGCTCCGCGTCCCGCTCCCGCTCGAACCGCTCCCGCCCCGGCCACCACACCAGCCCCAGCCCGCCGACGGCCAGCCCGAACGCCCCGACGGCCCAGACCCACTCCCCGGCACCGGCCACGCCCATCACCCCTGTGGGATGGTCCCCGTCCCACCGCGCGGGAAACCGGCCCGGATCCTAGACTGACGAACGCCCGGAATGTCCGCCAGCAGGAACCCGAGGGAGACGCCCGATGGCCAAGCGAGGGAACAAGAAGCGCGCCCGCAAGAAGAAGAAGGCCAACCACGGAAAGCGCCCCAACGCCTGACCGGGGCCGCCCCACCCCGAAGCCCCTGGCCGCGACCGGCCGGGGGCTCGCAGACGGGGATCACCTCCCAGGTACGCCGAGGAGACCCGGCCCGCTGTCGACGGGGAGCACACCGGTCCCGACGGCCGGCCTCCCCCGCGGCAGGCTCGCCGCCGACGCCGGCGCCGCCGGCACCCACAGGGACGCGATACCGGCGGCGACGAAGGCGGCCGAGGTCAGGACCAAGCTGTAGCGGAACATCCGCCGCTTCACCGGGGCGGACCCCGCGGTCTGGACGCGATGGGACATGACTGCTGCTCCTCTCCCGTTCCCGTCGCCCCGCCAAACCGGCGCGACCGGACCTCAACCAAGCCCGCGGGCGACACCCCGAGTCACGCCCCGGAAAACCGTGACGTGACGAACCCGCCCACCGCCCCCGGACACAACAAGAAAGGCCCAGGCTCCCCCAAACAACGGGTGACCTGGGCCTTCATCGCGTTCACGACTGGTGGGCGCGGACGGTTTCGAACCGCCGACATCTGCTTTGTAAGAGCAGCGCTCTACCCCTGAGCTACGCACCCGTGGACGAGTGGACAGCCTACATGGAGGGCGCACCCCCCACGCAAACCCGTTGCCTTGGGGGAGAATGGACCGGAGCTTGGCGGACGGGGCACGGGAGAGGGATTGTGACGACGGCACCCCGGCGGTGGTTCGGCGGGCGGGACGAGAGTCGGCGGGCGGATGCCCAGGCGGCCAAGGACGCCGCCGCGGCCGCGTTCTACGAGTTGGACACCGCCCAGCGGGACCTGCGGATCTCGATGGAGACCATCGCCGCCGCCGACGGTTCTCCCGCCGCGCGGCAGGCCGCCGAGGGGTTCGCCGCGCTCGGGCGGCGCATCGACGAGGTCAGCCACACCTACATCGAGGCGGTCGACGCGCACGACCTGGACCGGGTCGACCTGGAGGGGTCCGTCGCCGGGCAGGCCAGGCAGCAGCTGACGCGGGCCCGGGACGAACTCGTCCGGGTCAAGGGGGAGCTGGAGCGGTTCACGCAGGGGCTGCAGCCGCTGCTGGACAAGGCGGAGACGCAGTTGGCCCGGGTGGCGCCGGCGCGGGAGCGAGCAAAGGCGGCACTGCTGGCCGCGAGCGACGCGCTGGACGCCGTACGGGCCACGGGGATGCGGGCCGACGACCTGGCGGCGCGCCTGGCCGCGCTGGGGCCCGAGCTGACGAAGCTGAACCAGGGCGCGGCGCAGCACGGGGTGCAGGAGACCGTGCAGCGGGCCGACCGGATCCTGCGGGACGCGGAGGCGGTACAGGCCGAGGCGGAGCGCCTGCCGGAGCGTGCGGCGGAGATCGACCGGCGGCTGGTGAGCCTGCGGACCCGGGCGCAGGCGTTGCGCAACCGGGCGGACCGGGTGGATCCGGTGCTCAGCGAGCTGCGCCGCCGGTTCAGCGCGGCCTGCTGGCAGGACCTCCAGCACGTCCCCGACCAGGCCGTACGGGATGTCGCGCAGGCCGAGGAGCGCCTGGCGGAGGCGGGCCGGGCGCGCGAGGAGCAGCGCTGGGCCGATGTGGCGGCTCTGGTCGAGGCCGTGCGTACGGGACTGGACGCCACCGACGAGGCGGTGTCGGCCGCGCAGGACCGGCTGTCGCGGCTGGAGGCGGTGGCCCGGGACCCGCAGGCGGAGGTGCGGCGGACCCGGTTCGCGATCCGGGACGCGCAGCGCCTGGCGATGGAGGGCCGCAGCGTGCCCGATCCTCGGCACGCGCGGCCGCTGGACGAGTCGGTGGCCCGGATGGAGCGGGCGCTCGCCGGGCTGGAGGGCCGCCACCCCGACTACTGGCACTTCCTCCAGGAGCTGGAGGAGGTACGGGCGGCGGTCGCCCGGGTGGTGGCCGACATGCGGGGCCGCCGCGCCGGCGACTGAGGACCGGCCGACGGGCTAACGGCGGACCGGCCTGTGCCGCGGGCGGCCTGCCCGGGATGGCGCCGGCCGGGACGGGAAGGTGGGCGGAGTTGTCCGGGGGCGGGCTTCGGCGGATGCTGGAGGGTGCCGGGAACGGAACCGAGGAGGGCGCCATGGCTGCCCGAACTTTCCACAGGCCCCGCGAGCGCCACGCATCCCCCGCGCCCCGGGAGTCGTACGCGCCGCACGCGGCCTACGGGTGCACCGAGCCGCACGAGCACTACGCGCCCTACGTGCCCCACGAGCCCTACGGGCCGCCCCCCGCACCGCACGGCCCCGGGCTGGTGCAGCGGATGCTGCACCCCGTCAACGCCAGCCTCGACGAACACCTGCCCATCGACCACAAGCTGAGCAAGGTCTACCGGGTCGGCGCCGGGCTGACGGGCCTGCTGCTGATCGTCTTCGGGATCCTGGGACTGGTCCACCGGATCGGGTTCTTCGACACCGGCGGCGACACGGTCCTGGCCCTGAACACCAACGGTGCGCTGAGCGTGCTGTCGATCTGCATCGGGGCCCTGCTCGTCGCCGGGATGGTGATCGGCGGGACCTTCGCCTCCACCCTCAACATCACGCTGGGGCTGCTCTTCATCGCCAGCGGGTTCGTCAACCTGGCCCTGCTGGACACCGGGCTGAACGTCCTGGCCTTCAAGATCCAGAACGTGCTGTTCAGCTTCGTCGTCGGCGTGATGCTGATGTGGTTCGGGATGTACGGACGGGTGGGCAGCGCCCTCCCCCACGACAACCCGTACTGGCGGGCCCGCCACCCCGAGCAGGCCGCCCGGGAGGAACGGGCCCGTGGCGGGGCGGCGGCTCTGTAGCCTGTGCGCATGCCTCGTTACGAATACCGCTGCCGGACCTGCGACGACACCTTTGAGGTGAGCCGTCCGATGGCCGAGTCGTCCGCGCCCGCCGACTGCCCGGCCGGGCACGCCGACACCGTGAAGCTGCTCTCCGCCGTCGCCGTCGGCGGGACCGGCGCCGCCCCCGCGCCCTCCGGCGGGGGCTGCTGCGGCGGAGGCGGCTGCTGCTGAACGGAGCCCCGGGCGCCCGGCCCCCCGTCGGCCAGGTCGTCCCGGCTCCCGCCGGCCGGCCGTCCCGGTGCTAGCGCTTGCGCGACAGGGTGAGGCCGTCCGAGACGGCCAGCAGGACGGAGTCCATGCGGGTGTCCGCCATGACGTGCTCGTTGAACGCGCGGACGCTCGCACCCCTGCTGTCGGGCGACTCGTCGAGCACCGTCCCGTGGAAGAGGGTGTTGTCCGTGACGATCAGCCCGCCCGGCCGCATCCTCGGTACGAGCTCCTCCCAGTAGAGGATCTGGTTCTGCTTGTCCGCGTCGACGTAGGCCAGGTCGACGTGCGGTTCGGCCGGCATGGCGCGCAGCGTGTCCAGGGCGGGGGCGATGCGCAGGTCGATGCGGTCCGCGACGCCGGCCGCCTCCCAGGCCTCGCGGCCGTACGCGGTCCACTCCTGCGACACGTCACAGGCGATCAGGCGGCCGTCCGCCGGGAGGGCCTGGGCCATGGACAGGGCGGAGAAGCCGGTGAAGGTGCCGACCTCCACGATGTGCTTCGCGCCCGTCAGCCGGACCAGGAAGGCCAGCAGGGGCCCCTGCTCCTCCGCCGACTGCATGCCGGCGGACTCGGGGAACTTCTCCCAGGTGGTGGCGACCAGCCCCCGCTGGATCTCGTCCAGCGGGGGATTGTGCGCGAGGACGTAGCGGTAGAGCTCGTCGGTGATCTTGGTGCTGTTGCCCTTGGTCATGCGGCCAGTGTCGCAACCGCCCGGCCGAAGGAGCGGACGATCTCCTCACCGGCGAGTACACCGGCCTCGTGCAGGGCCGTCACCGTCGGCGCCGTCCAGCCCGCGTCGGCCAGTTCGCCGTGTCCCGGCCGCCAGGCCCGGTCGGCCGCCAGCAGCAGGTCCGCGTCGAGCAGGGAGTCGCCGGCGGCGAGGGTGGTGTGGGCGCCCGTGCGGCGGGCGACCTCGCGCATCGCGGCGCTCTTGGTCAGCGGGCGCGGCACGGCGTAGATCTTGCGGCCCTGGAGGGAGACGGTCCAGCCCCGCTCCTCGGCCCAGCGGGTGAGGGCCTTGAGCCACTCGTCGGGGACCAGCGCCCGCTCGACGACCAGGTACGCGAAGAGGTCCTCCGCGACCCGGGCCTTGCGCAGCCACTGCGGGTCGGACACGTCCAGCAGGTGCTGCTGGACCTCCTCCAGCGGGGCGCACTCCTCGGCGAGCCGCCGGGCCACCACGCGCCGCCAGTCGCGGTCGGGCACGCCGTCCACCAGCAGCTGTCCGCCGTTGGCGCAGATCGCGTACGGCGCCGGTGGTCCGGGGAAGCGGATCCGCTGGTACTGCTTGCGCGTACGGGTGGTGGTCGGGACGAACACCACCGCCGGGCCGGCGGCCAGTTCGGCGAGCAGCGCCGCCGCCGTCTGCGTCATGAAGGACAGCGGCCTGCCCTCGTGCACCTCGACGCACAACAGCCGGGGGGCCTGCGGGTCGGGCATGGTCAGGCCGAGGGCGGCCGCCGAGTAGATGAGCGTGCGGTCGAGGTCACTGGCTACGAGGACGGTCACTTGGCTGCCACTGCCTTTCCGTCGGCGCCCGTGGCGCCGCGCGTGAAGCGGGGGTGGATGAGTCCTACACAGGTGTACGGGAGGTCGTCGACCTCTTCGACCGGCACGCCGCGCTGCCCGGCGAGCAGGCGGACGTGGTCCAGGTCGGCGCCGGCGCCGCGCTGGGCCAGGATCCTCCACGGCACGCGGCGCAGCAGTACACGGGTGGTCTCGCCGACGCCGGGCTTGACCAGGTTCACGTCGTGGATGCCGTACTCCTCGCTGATCCGCTCGACCGCCGCCCAGCCCACCCAGGTCGGGGTGCGGTCGGCGGCGAGGAGTTCCTTGACCTCGGCGTCGACGGCCTCGGCGACCTCGTCGAAGCGGGCGGCGACGGCGTCCACGAAGGCGCCCGAGACGTCGGCGCCGGCCAGCTCCCGGTAGAACTTCGCGCCGTGGAAGTCGTCGGGGCCGACCAGGTCGGAGCGGAGCACCGTGCGCGAGACCAGTCCGGAGACGGTGGAGTTCAGGCAGGCGGAGGGGATCAGGAAGTCCTCGCGGGTGCCGTACGTCTCCACGCAGGCGCCGGGGTCGGCGAGGACCACGATCTCCGGGTTGAAGCCCTCGAAGCCGGACAGGGCCTCGCGCAGTTCGCGCGTGATGGCGCCCTTGCCGGTCCAGCCGTCCACGAAGACCACGTCGGCCGGGTCGTGATGGGCCGCGAGCCAGCGCAGGGCGTTGGCGTCGATGCCGCGGCCGCGCACGATGGAGACGGCGTAGTGCGGCAGGTCGAGGCCGTGCCGGGCGGCGGCCCAGCGGCGCATCAGCACGCCGACGGGGGTTCCGGCGCGGGCCAGGGACACCAGTACCGGGGAGGGGGAGCGCTCCGCGAGCACCGTCTCGGTGACGGTGCCGACGGCGCGGGCCACGCGGGCGGCGGAGGCAGTCAGGGCGTCCTGGTAGAGCTTCTGGTAGCGCTCGGAGGGCTGGTACTCGACGGGCAGGGACTCGGCGTAGTGCGCGCCGCCCGCCTGGATGGCCTCCTCGCGCTCCTCGGTCGGGGCCTCCAGCTCGACGGCGGAGAGGTCCTGGAGCAGCCAGCCGACGTCCTCGGGGGCGTACGAGGAGAAGGCGGGCCCCCGCAGGGGCTCCGGCAGGGTCGGCTCGGACATGGTCGGCTCCTGCCGGTGGGGCGCGTCGGGTATGCCGGGCGCGTACGAGGGGACGACGGCCAGCACGACGCGGCCGGTGTGCGGGGCCAGGGCGGCGAGCAGCCCGGTGTGCAGGCCGGGGGTGTCGCCGGCGGAGTCCACGACGGCGACGACGGCGTCGAAGCCGGCGCCCGCGACGTTGTAGGCGTAGCGGTCGCCGGGACCGTCGGCCGGAGCGTCGTGCGCGGGGAAGACGAGCCGGGTGCGGATGGCGTAGCCGGGGTCGTCGACGGCGAGGACGGGCGAGCGGGTGGTCGAGGAGAAGCGCACCTCGTCCGCCGCCCCCGACTCCTCCAGGGCCGCCGCCAGGCGCAGCGGGGCGTACATCAGCTCCTCGTTGCCGAGGACGAGGACCCGGCCGGGCCGCTCGCCCAGCCCGGCGGCGACCTGCCGGGCGAGGGCGGGCAGGGCCGCCTCCAGCGCCTCTCGGTGGCCGGGGGTGAAGCCGTGCCGGCCCCCGTCGGGGACCCCGGCGGGCCACTCGAGGGCGACGCGGGCGTACGGGGCCCCTGCGGGGCCCCTCGCGGTGTCGCCCCCGAAGGCGGGCCCGGCCGTGCCCCGCGCCTCGTGTTCCTCGACCAGGGCCTGGCCCCTGGCCAGGACGCCCTCCGGCAGGCAGACCGTGCCGGAGGCCAGGGCGACCAGGTCGACGCGGGCGCCCAGCTCGGCGGCGAAGGCGGTGAGACGGTCCCGGTCGGCGGCGGAGCGCATGTCGACGAGGGCGACGACCACGTAGTGGCGGCGCGGGTGGCGGGCGTGCAGGTCGCGGATGGTGTTCAGGACGGTGTTGCCGGTGGAGAACTCGTCGTCGACGAGGACCAGCGGCCCGTCGCCCGCCAGCAGCTTCGGGTCCTCGGGCAGCAGCAGGTGCGAGGTGGCGTGCGAGTGCGCCTCCTCGAAGCCGCCGGCGGGCCGCATGCCGGGCACCGGGCGGCGCGTGGAGTGCAGGTACGGGGCCGCGCCCAGGCCGTCGGCGACGCAGTGGCCCAGCCCGGTGGCGGTCTCGGCGTAGCCGAGGACCAGGGCGGAGGCGGAGCGGTCGCCGAGGAGCTCCCGGACCCGCTCGCCGAGCCCGTATCCGGCGGCGTAGACGGTCGCGGGGGACTGCGGGACGTGCTTGCCCAGCACCTGGGAGACCAGCAGGTGGGCGCGCTTGGGGTTGCGCCGCAGCGCGAGCCCGAGCAGTTCGGCGAGCCGGGCCGCGCCCTGCGGGCCCTCGCCCGCCGGACCCTCCAGGCGTACGCCCAGCCGCTGCGCCACCCAGGTCCCCGGCCACTGCGCGTCGATCGTCTTGCCCTTCATCGCCGTCCTCGTCGTCCGCTGCGGCCCGCTCACAGCTTGAGCCCGGCCGTCAGGAGGTCGACGAAGCCGACCTCCTCCTTCGCCACACCGAAGACCTCGGCGCGCAGCATGGTGCGCTCGGCCCAGGCCCGGTGGGGCTTCACCTCGTTCATCTTGTTCGTGTAGGCGGAACGCATCACGCCGCCGCCGTCGCGCTCGGGCCGCAGGATGTCCTGGGCGTCGCTGAACTCCTCGTGGGAGACCACCGACAGCGCGTGCACCGGCGTGACGTGGGCGGGGTGGATGCAGGTCTTGCCCAGCAGCCCGTTGGCGCGGTCCAGCTCGACCTCGCGCAGCAGCCCGTCCAGGTCGTGTTCGATCAGGGCGGTGCGCAGTTCCTCGACGCCCTCCTCCAGGAAGGGGCTGCGGCGCAGCTGCGGCTTGAAGAGGCGCTGCTGGCTGCGGAAGTACTCCCAGACGGGGCCGGTGACGGTGAAGCCGGTGCCGTCGGCGCGGCTGAGGACGTTGACCACGTCGGCGATGACGCCGGCCACGATCTGGACGTCGTACGCGGTCATGTCGGGGGTGCGGCGCAGTCCGTACACGGAGCAGAAGTCGGTGACACCCAGGCGCAGGGCCAGGACGCGCTCGCGGTGGCGGTCGACGGTGCGCGAGATGCCGGCGAGGGCCCCGGCCCGGGTTTCGAGGTGGAGGAGGTCGGGGGTCTCCAGCACGGGCATGGCGTACAGCCGGGGCAGGCCGCTGACGGCCTCGGCGTGGGCCACGGCGTCGAGGAAGCCCGTCCCCCGGTCCGCCGTGAACTTCGGAAGTACGAATCCGGCCAGGTTCCGCGCGGATGCGCCGAGGCGGCGGACGAGGTCGGGTATCTGCTCGGGGGTGCGGACGCGGATGAAGAGGAGCGGGAGCTCTCCGGCGGCGGCGTCCGCACCGGGTCCGGCGTCGAGCTCGGCGAACTGGCGGACGAGGTTCTCCTCGCCGTCGACCACGTCGGCGTCGCTGATGGAATCCTCCAGGCAGAGGACCATCGAGACCACGCCGCGGCCGGCCTGCTTGCGGATGTCGGCGGCCAGGCGCGGCCGGGTGGCCGGGCTGTAGAGGGTGGCCCCGAGCGCTGCGGCGAGCGTGCGGGCGGGTGAGGCCAGGGTGAACTCGGCGGGCTCCTGGTGGAAGAGGCCCTCACGGACCGTGGGCGATATATGCCCGAAGTGACGCATGTGCTTCCCCCGTACTGCCTCAGAGGCCCGACTGGCGTGGCCGGTAATAGTACGTACGAACGTGAGTCAAGAGTTCCTCAAGCACATGAAGTTCCGGTAACCCTCTCGCACCATGCCCAGCTCCACCGTTCCGGACAAGGCCCTACGGGGGGCCGCATTGTTCCTCCCCCGCCCGGGAGGGCAGGATGACGGGCATGACGCACGCGATGCAGAAGGGCTCGAACATCCCGGTGGCCGCCACGGCGGTCCGGGCGGTGCTGCGCTGGACCACCGGGCCCGAGGTGCCGGACGTGGACGCCTCCGCGCTGCTCGTGGGGGCGGACGGGCGCGTGCGCTCGGACGAGGACTTCGTGTTCTACAACCAGCCCCGCCACCCCTCGGGGTCCGTCTGGCGCCTGGGCAAGAAGCAGGTGGGCGACGGGGTGACCGACGCGGTCCAGGCGGATCTGCGGGCCGTCCCCCCGGCCGTGGACCGGATTCTGGTGGTGGCCTCCGCCGAGGACGTGCCCTTCCAGCGGGTGCACGACCTGCGCATCCAGCTCTACGACGCCTCCCCCGGCGCCGGGGCGGAGCCGCTGGCCCACTTCGACGTGCGGCCGGAGACGGGCGCCGAGACGGCGCTGATGTGCGGCGAGCTCTACCGCCGGGGCGAGGGGTGGAAGTTCCGCGCGCTGGGCGAGGGCTACTCCAACGGCCTGGTGGGGCTGGCGACGGACCACGGGATCTCCGTCGACGAGAACGCCGGCGAGGCCGCCGAGGGCGCCCCCGCGGCTCCCCCGGCCGCCGCGGGGGCCGGGGACGACCGGACCGCCGCCATGCGCCCGCCGGCGCCCGCCTCGGTCACCCAGGCCCCGCCGCCCGTCCAGCCCGCCTACGGCTACCCGCAGCAGGTCTCCCCGGTGCCCGTGCCGGCGCCGGGCGGGGACCCGTCGTTCCGGCTGCCGGTGCAGGGCCCGCAGTTCATCCGCCGCTGACGGCCGGGGCGCCGCCGCCGGGGCTCAGGCCTTGGTCTTGTAGCCCCGGCCCCACTGGAGCCCCCAGCCGTACAGCCGGTCGAGCTCGGCCTGGAACCCGTACACGAACTTCACCTCGCGGCGGACGACCAGCTCGCCCTTGACGTTCTGGAGGGAGACCACCGCGCAGGAGCGGGCCTGCGGGTGGCGCTCCTCCAGGGGGATCTCGATCCTCGGGCCCGCGGTCGGGTAGAGGGTGACGAGGGCGTGCGTGCGGTCGAAGGCCGGGGTCTGGTCGTAGATGTAGACGAAGACCAGCAGCCGCTTGATCTGGTCGGCGTGGTCGAGGTTGACGTAGAGGGTCTCCCCTGAGGGGGAGCCGAACCGGTCGTCCCCGCTGAGCTTCACGTACGGCGGGTCGTTGAGGTCGCCGAGCAGGTTGCCCAGCGGCTGTACGGCGCCGCGGGTGCCGTCCGCCAGCTCGTACAGGCACCCCATGTCGAGGTCGACGTTCACCATGCCCTGGGTGTGGGCCTGCACCATGTCGGGCTTGAACAGCTTGAACGGGTGGCGGAAGAGCTGCCCGCTCTGGCCGGAGCGGCCGCCGATGTCCGAGGTGCGCATCCGCCAGGAGAGGTTCACCCGGAGGTTGCCGTGGACGGCCTGCTGTTTGGTGAGCGAGACGGTCGGCTGCCGTTTGGTCAGCTCGATGGCGTTCGACGAGGCGTTGCCCGAGTCGAACCGCATGGCGCGGGCGCCCCTGACCCCGTCGAAGAACCCGTCGAAGAACCCCATGTACCCCAACCCCCCTGGTCGGTCCGTGCGCGGATATGCGGCGGGGGGGGGGGGGGGGGGGGGGGGGGGGGGCCCCCCCCCCCCCCCCCCCGCCGGTGAAGAGACGGCTCGTGTAGGAGCGTTCCGCAATCGGGGCCGGGTCACACCCCGGCGCCGACCTCCGCGGGCTCTCCGTCGCCGCCCTCGGCCTCCAGCCGCTTGTTGCGGCGCACGGAGGACCAGAAGGACCAGGCGATCAGCACGACGCCGACGAGGCCCGTGATGACCTCGTTGATCTCGTACTGGATGGTGACGAGCAGGATCACGGCGAGGGCGCCGATGGCGTAGTGCGCGCCGTGCTCCAGGTAGACGTAGTCGTCGAGAGTGCCCTGGCGGACCAGGTAGACCGTGAGCGACCGGACGTACATGGCACCGATGCCGAGGCCGAGGGCCATCAGCACGATGTCGTTGGTGATGGCGAAGGCGCCGATGACCCCGTCGAAGGAGAAGGAGGCGTCGAGGACCTCGAGGTAGAGGAACATGAAGAACGCGGCCTTGCCGGCCATCGCGACGGCCGAGACGGGCTTGCCGCTCTTCTTGGCCGCTTCCTCCGCCTCGTGCTCGGCCTCCTCCTCTTCCTCCAGTCTGTTCTCGAAGTAGCCGGAGAGGCCTCCGACGATCATGTAGGTGATCAGGCCGAGGACTCCGGAGATCAGGACGGTCTGCGCCTTGTCCACGTGGACCCCGCCGTGCTGGTGGGCCTGGGTGGCGAAGGTCATCGAGGTGATGACGAGGATGATCAGCGCGATGCACGCGGACAGCATGTCGATCTTGCCGAGCTTGGCGAGCGGGCGTTCCAGCCAGGCGAGCCACTTGATGTCGCGGTCCTCGAAGATGAAGTCGAGGAAGATCATCAGAAGGAACATGCCGCCGAAGGCGGCGATGGACGGGTGGGCGTCCGTGACGAGCTGCTGGTATCTGTCCTTGTCGGTCATCGCGAGATCGACGGCCTCGAGGGGCCCGATCTTGGCGCTGATCGCGACGATCACGACGGGGAAGACCAGGCGCATGCCGAACACGGCGATGAGGACGCCGACCGTGAGGAAGATCTTCTGCCAGAAGGCATTCATCTTCTTCAGGATTCCGGCGTTGACCACCGCATTGTCGAAGGACAGCGAGATCTCGAGGATCGTCAGGATCGCCACGATCCCAAAAGCGGTCCACCCCCCGTAGAACACCGCTGCGGCCAGACCGAGCGCAGTGACTGCGAACGACCAGCCGAAGGTTTTGAGAACCACTGGCACCCCATCGTCTTGTACGGCTTTACGAAACGTTGACCCCGAAGTCTAGAGCGATGCCCCGCAGGCCCGACGCGTACCCCTGTCCCACCGCACGGAACTTCCATTCGCCCCCGTAGCGGTAGACCTCGCCGAAGATCATCGCCGTTTCGCTGGAGGCGTCCTCGGTCAGGTCGTAGCGGGCGAGTTCCTGGTCGTCCGCCATGTTCACCACACGGATGAAGGCATTGCTGACCTGGCCGAAGCTCTGCCGGCGGCTGTCCGCCTCGTGGATGGAGACGGGGAAGACGATCTTGTCGACCTGGGCCGGGACCTTCGTGAGGTCGATGATGATCGACTCGTCGTCGCCCTCGCCCTCGCCGGTGAGGTTGTCGCCGGTGTGCTCGACAGATCCCTCGGGGCTCTTCAGGTTGTTGTAGAAGACGAAGTACTGGTCGCCGAGCACCCGGCCGTCGCGGCAGAGCAGCGCGCTGGCGTCGAGGTCGAAGTCGGCCCCCGTGGTCGAGCGCGCGTCCCATCCGAGGCCGATCAGAACCCGGGTGAGGTTCGGTGCCTGCTTGGACAGGGAGACGTTGCCCCCCTTGGCGAGTGTGACGCCCATGATGTGGTCCTCCCCGAACGACGTGGTGATGGTGGCCGCGCCACCCGGCTCCATGGTGGCAAAGCCGGTCCGGCGCCGTACACAGAGGTGCACGGCGCCGGACGTACGAACTTCTCTCGGCTCAGACGTTGACGCCGAAGTCCTGCGCGATACCGCGCAGACCCGAGGCGTAACCCTGGCCGATGGCGCGGAACTTCCACTCCGCGCCGTTGCGGTACAGCTCGCCGAAGACCATGGCGGTCTCGGTGGAGGCGTCCTCGGAGAGGTCGTAGCGGGCGAGCTCGCTGTTGTCGGCCTGGTTCACGACGCGGATGTAGGCGTTGCGGACCTGGCCGAAGCTCTGCTGGCGGCTCTCGGCCTCGTAGATGGAGACCGGGAAGACGATCTTGGCAACGTCGGCGGGGACGCCGGCCAGGTTGACCTTGATCGCCTCGTCGTCGCCCTCGCCCTCGCCGGTCAGGTTGTCACCGGTGTGCTCGACCGAGCCGTCCGGGCTCTTCAGGTTGTTGAAGAACACGAAGTTCGAGTCGGTGGCGACCTTGCCCTGGTCGTTGGTCAGGATCGCGCTGGCGTCGAGGTCGAAGTCGACACCGGTGGTGGTGCGGGCGTCCCAGCCCAGACCGACGATGACCGCCGTCAGGTTGGGCGCGGCCTTGGTCAGCGAGACGTTGCCGCCCTTGCTGAGGCTGACTCCCACGAGTCCTCCATTGGTGTGTGTGGGGCGGTGCCCCGCGTGCGTTGCTAACGGATCAACGTTTAGATCCTAGTGACGGGTTCCCGCCCACAGGCGGTTTTCACGGCGAACCCGTCCGGGCGTCCTCAGAGGCTGTCGAGGGCCTTGATGTACTCGTTCAGGTCACGGGCGTCGGGCAGCCCGTTGACGACGCTCCAGCGCACGACGCCGTCCTTGTCGATGACGAAGGTGCCGCGGACCGCGCAGCCCTTCTCCTCGTCGAAGACGCCGTACGCGCGGGAGGTCTTCCCGTGCGGCCAGAAGTCGGAGAGCAGCGGGTACTCCAGGCCCTCCTGGTCGGCGAAGACGCGCAGGGTCGGCACGGAGTCGTTGGAGACGGCCAGCAGCTGGACGTCGTCGTTCTGGAAGCGGGGCAGCTGGTCGCGCAGCTCGCAGAGCTCGCCGGTGCACACGCCGGTGAAGGCGAACGGGTAGAAGAGCAGCACGACGGCCTTCTCCCCCCGGAAGTCGGAGAGCCGCACGGTGGCGCCGTGGTTGTCCTTGAGCTCGAAGTCCGGGGCCTTGTGTCCGACCTCGATCGCCATCTCTCGCATCCCTTCGTTCCTGTGGTCCCGCACGGGGCCGTTCGGGTGAGACCCACCCTAAGGCCGGTCCCGGCCGATCGGGCCGCCGACGGGCGCGGCGCGCCGCGACGGGCACGGCCGGCGGCGGTGCGGGGCCCGGAACGCGCACACCCCGCCGGGCCCGGTGTGATCCGGGCCCGCGGGGTGTGCGTCCCACTTGGCTGCGGGGAGCGGCTCAGCGCTTGGACTTGGCCGCCTTCGGCGTCACCAGCTTGGTGGAGGTCCACTCCTTGCCGACGGGCAGGCCCTTGGCCAACGAGAGACCGGCGGTCTCGGCGGCCTCGCTGATGTCGCTGGCCTCGACGTAGCCGTCACGGCCCGTCTTGGGGGTCAGCAGCAGGATCAGTGCGCCGTCCTCGACCAGCTCGGTCGCATCGACCAGGGCGTCCGTCAGATCGCCGTCCTCGTCGCGGAACCACAGCAGCACCGCGTCGGCGACGTCGTCGTAGTCCTCGTCGGCGAGCTCACTGACGAGGTCCTCGACGGTTTCACGGAATTCCTGATCGACGTCCTCGTCGTAGCCGATCTCCTGGACCACCTGTTCGGACTGGAAACCCAGCCGGGCGGCCAGGCTCTCCGCGTGGTCCGCGGTCGCGCTCACGGGGTGCCTCCTGCTCATGTTCGGTGAATGTCTTTCGGCGGCGCGCGTACGCGCAGCATTGGGCGTAGTCCACACGGGCGCGGCGGATCGCGCAAGTACCCGGCCGCCGAGACCGTCGAAACGGTGACGATTGCGGCCGTCTCGCCGCAACTTTCAGGGTTCCCGAGGGGACCACCGGTGATTCATCCCACACCATTCCAGCGCATTCGGCACCGCAGAGGACTTTCCTACCTGTTTGAGGGACGAACGTCCTTACGAACCCGGTGATCGTCCTGGGCGTAAGGTTGCGATTTGGCCCCGCCGAGTCCAGGACCGGCACGGCCCGCCCGGCGCTCCTTCCCCGCTCCAGGTGTTACCCAGTGGTAGAGGTGAAGATTTCGCCCGGGCGTAAGACCATGGGAGGCGGCGACCCAAGGCACGACTCCCCTGACAGCGAAGGAACAGCGTGGCTTCCGCATCCGATCGCAATCCGATCATCATTGGCGGCCTGCCGAGCCAGGTCCCGGACTTCGACCCGGAGGAGACCAAGGAGTGGCTCGACTCCCTGGACGCCGCCGTCGACGAGCGGGGCCGTGAGCGCGCCCGCTACCTGATGCTGCGACTGATCGAGCGGGCCCGCGAGAGGCGCGTGGCCGTCCCCGAGATGCGCTCCACGGACTACGTCAACACCATCGCGACCAAGGACGAGCCCTTCTTCCCCGGCAACGAGGAGATCGAGCGCAAGGTCCTCAACGCCACCCGCTGGAACGCGGCCGTCATGGTCTCGCGCGCCCAGCGCCCGGGGATCGGCGTCGGCGGGCACATCGCCACCTTCGCCTCCTCCGCCTCCCTCTACGACGTGGGCTTCAACCACTTCTTCCGGGGCAAGGACGAGGGCGACGGCGGCGACCAGATCTTCTTCCAGGGCCACGCCTCCCCCGGCATCTACGCCCGCGCCTACCTGCTCGACCGGCTCTCGGAGCAGCAGCTCGACGCGTTCCGCCAGGAGAAGTCGAAGGCCCCGTACGGCCTGTCGAGCTACCCGCACCCGCGGCTGATGCCGGACTTCTGGGAGTTCCCGACCGTCTCGATGGGCCTCGGCCCGCTCGGTGCGATCTACCAGGCCCGGATGAACCGGTACATGGAGGCCCGCGGGATCGCCGACACCTCCAGGTCCCACGTCTGGGCGTATCTCGGCGACGGCGAGATGGACGAGCCGGAGTCGCTCGGCCAGCTGTCCCTGGCCGCCCGCGAGGGCCTGGACAACCTGACCTTCGTCGTCAACTGCAACCTCCAGCGCCTCGACGGCCCGGTGCGCGGCAACGGCAAGATCATCCAGGAGCTGGAGTCGATCTTCCGCGGCGCCGGCTGGAACGTCATCAAGCTGATCTGGGACCGCTCCTGGGACCCGCTGCTGGCCCAGGACCGCGACGGCATCCTGGTCAACAAGATGAACTCCACCCCCGACGGGCAGTTCCAGACGTACGCCACCGAGTCCGGCGCGTACATCCGCGAGCACTTCTTCGGCGGCGACCAGCGGCTGCGCGCGATGGTCGAGAACATGACCGACCGGCAGATCCAGCACCTGGGCCGCGGTGGCCACGACCACAAGAAGGTCTACGCGGCCTACGCGGCGGCCAAGGCCCACAAGGGCCAGCCGACGGTGATCCTGGCGCAGACGGTCAAGGGCTGGACGCTCGGCCCGAACTTCGAGGGCCGCAACGCCACGCACCAGATGAAGAAGCTGACGGTCGACGACCTCAAGCGCTTCCGCGACCGGCTGCACATCCCGGTCACCGACGCGCAGCTGGAGAGCGGTGCCCCGCCGTACTACCACCCGGGCCGCAACTCGCCCGAGATCCAGTACATGCACGACCAGCGCAGCGCCCACGGCGGGTACGTGCCCACCCGCGTGGTGCGCGCGAAGCCCCTGGCCCTCCCGGACGACAAGGCCTACGCGGCCGCCAAGAAGGGCTCGGGCCAGCAGTCGATCGCCACCACGATGGCCTTCGTCCGCATCCTGAAGGACCTGATGCGGGACAAGGAGATCGGCAAGCGCTTCGTGCTGATCGCCCCCGACGAGTACCGCACCTTCGGCATGGACGCCTTCTTCCCCAGTGCCAAGATCTACAACCCGCTGGGCCAGCAGTACGAGGCGGTCGACCGCGACCTGCTCCTCGCCTACAAGGAGTCCCCGACCGGCCAGATGCTGCACGACGGCATCTCGGAGGCCGGCTGCACGGCCTCGCTGATCGCCGCGGGTTCGGCGTACGCGACGCACGGCGAGCCGCTGATCCCGGTCTACGTCTTCTACTCGATGTTCGGTTTCCAGCGGACGGGTGACCAGTTCTGGCAGATGGCCGACCAGCTGGCGCGCGGTTTCGTCCTGGGTGCGACCGCCGGCCGGACCACCCTGACGGGTGAGGGCCTCCAGCACGCCGACGGTCACTCCCAGCTGCTGGCGTCGACCAACCCGGGCTGCGTGGCGTACGACCCGGCCTACGGCTACGAGATCGCGCACATCGTCAAGGACGGCCTGCGGCGCATGTACGGCCCGACGGAGACGAACGAGCCGGGCGAGGACGTCTTCTACTACCTGACGGTCTACAACGAGCCGATCCAGCACCCGGCCGAGCCGGCGGACGTCGACGTGGACGGCATCCTCAAGGGCATCCACCGCGTCTCGCAGGGCACCTCGGGCGCCGTCGGGGCGCAGATCATGGCCTCGGGCGTGGCGGTGCCGTGGGCGCTGGAGGCGCAGCGGATCCTGGCCGAGGAGTGGGACGTCCGGGCGGACGTCTGGTCGGCGACCTCCTGGAACGAGCTGCGCCGCGAGGCCGTCGCGGTGGAGGAGCACAACCTGCTCCACCCGGAGGAGGAGCAGCGCGTCCCGTACGTGACCCGGAAGCTGTCGGGCGCGGAGGGGCCGTTCGTGGCGGTCTCGGACTGGATGCGCGCGGTACCGGACCAGATCGCGCGCTGGGTGCCGGGGACCTACACCTCGCTGGGCGCGGACGGTTTCGGCTTCGCCGACACCCGCGGCGCGGCGCGGCGCTTCTTCCACATCGACGCCCAGTCGGTGGTCCTGGCCACCCTCACCGAGCTCGCCCGTGAGGGGAAGATCGACCGCTCGGCGCTGAAGCAGGCCGTCGACCGGTACCAGCTGCTGGACGTCGCGGCCGCCGACCCGGGCGCGGCGGGCGGGGACGCGTAGCCGCGACGGGACGGACACGGGCGAAATCACTTTTCCGTGGGGGCGTTGGGACACCTGTCCCAACACCCCCTTCCCGTGTACCTACGATGATCCGTATGAAGGAAACCTCCCGCCAGGCGCGGTGGGAGCGCCGTACTCAGGTCCCCCTGCTGGTGCTCGCCGTGGCATTCGCCGTCGCCTACGCCGTGCCCATCGTCGCGCCGGACGCGGGAGAGGGGGTGCACCGGGCCTGCACGCACGCGGAGTGGGCGGTGTGGGCGGCCTTCGCGGTGGACTACGTGGTGCGGCTGGGGCTGTCCGCGAACCGGCGGGTCTTCGTCCGGACGCACTGGCTGGACCTGGCGGCGGTGGTGCTGCCGCTGGTCCAGCCGCTGCGGCTGCTGCGGCTGGTGGCGACCCTGATGCTGGTGGGGCGGCGGGCGCGGATGGCCCCGCAGATCCGGCTGACCACGTACGTGGCGGGTGCCGTGGTCGGGTTGCTGATGTTCGGCTCGCTCGCGGTGCTGAGCGTGGAGCGGGACGCGCCGCACGGGAACATCAAGAACCTGGGCGACGCGGTGTGGTGGTCCTTCACCACCATGACCACGGTCGGGTACGGGGACCACTCCCCCACCACCGGTCTGGGCCGGGTCCTGGCGGTGGGGCTGATGCTGTCGGGGATCGCCCTGCTCGGTGTGGTGACCGCCAACATCGCCGCCTGGTTCATCGCGCGTTTCGAGCGCGACGACCAGGTGGAGCGGCTCCAGCTGGCGGCCGTCCGGGAACTCCAGGAGGAGGTGCGGGCGCTGCGGGCCGAGGTCGCGCGGCTGGGCCACGGCTCCCGGTGCGCGATGCCCGCCCAGGCCGGCCCGGGGCCCGAGGCGGCCGCCGGCCAGGCCGGGCCTACCGCTCCCACACCTTGAACGCCCTGACCTGGTAGGGGGACTGGGGCAGCCAGACCCCGTCACCGGGGTAGGTCTGGAACTCGCCGGTCTCCGCGCACTCGGCCGACTGGTACGTGGTCACCGGACGCCCGGTGCGGTTGACCAGGGACTGGAAGCCGGCCTTCGGCGGCAGGGCGGTGCAGCTGTTGATGTCGAGGGTGCTGAGGTCGTAGGTCTGCCTGGTGCCCTTGAAGTCGGGTTTCGCCCACAGGCACAGCTCTCCCGTGGCACAGGGCGGGGCCCCGGCGGCGTGGGCGCCGCCGGCGGTGGACGGGATGAGGGCGCAGGCGGCCAGGAGGGCGGCGGCGAGGGTGGTGACGCGTGCGGTGCTCCACGTACGCATGACGGGGTCAACTCCTTGTGGACGTACGGGCCCCGGACCGTTTCCGAGGACTCCGTGGCACCACGCTGACCTGCGACGACGTACGAGCGGAAGGGGCCGCGGGCGGGTCCACCCTGATAGGCGACAGCCCCGCCACGGGGCTGCGGCGGGGCTGCGGCGGGCGCGGGGTTGACGCGGCCGTGACGGCGGGCGGTCCGGTTCAGATGTGGGCGGCGCCCGCCCCGGCCCCGGCGTTCTCGCCGCGCTTGGTGAAGCAGGCGACGACCGCGGCGAGGACCGCGACCACTGCGGCGCAGGTGAAGGCCGTGCTCATGCCGGAGACGAAGGTCTCGTGCGCGACGGTGGAGATGGTCCGCGCGACCGGCTCGGGCACCCCCGGCGGGACGGGGGCGATGCCGACCTGGACGCCCCGCTCCGCGAGCTCCAGCTGCTCGGGGGTGAGCGGGGGCAGGCCCGCGCCCTTCCAGTTGTCCCCGAACGTGTCACTGACCTCCGCGGCCATGACCGCTCCGAGGACGGCGGTGCCGAGGCTTCCGCCGACCTGCATGGCGGCCTGCTGGAGACCGCCGGCCACACCGGAGAGCTCCAGCGGTGCGTTGCCGACGATGACCTCGGTGGCGCCGACCATGACGGGCGCGAGGCCCAGGCCCAGGAGTGCGAACCACAGGGACATCGTGAGGGTGCCGGTGTCGGGGGTGAGGCGGGACATCCCGAAGCAGGCGACGGCCGTGGCCACCATGCCGGCGACCAGCGGGACGCGCGGGCCGACCTTGGTGATGGCGGCGCCGGCCAGCGGCGAACCGATGATCATCATGCCGGTGAGCGGCAGCAGGCGCAGACCGCTGTCGACCGGGCTCATGCCGTGCACGTTCTGCAGGTAGAAGGTGACGAAGAACAGGCCGCCCATGAAGGCGAAGGCCATCAGCACCATCAGAACGGTGCCCGCGGACAGCGCCGTCGAGCGGAACATGCCGAGCGGGATCAGCGGCTCGGAGACCCGGGTCTCCCAGAAGGCGAAGAGGCCGAAGCACACCAGGGAGCCCAGGAGGAAGAGCAGGGTCCTCACATCGCCCCAGCCCCACTCGGCGGCCTTGATCAGCGCCCAGATCAGGGAGAACATCGCCGCGGACAGCAGCACGATGCCCGGCAGGTCGAAGGAGCGCGGGGCGTTCTCGGCGCGGTGGTCGAGCAGGATGAACAGTCCGAAGAGCAGCGCGACCACGCCGACCGGCACGTTGATGAAGAAGACGGACTGCCAGCTGACGTGCTCCACGAGCAGGCCGCCGACGATGGGCCCGGCCGCGGTCGACGCGCCGATGACCATGCCCCAGATGCCGATGGCCATGTTGAGCTTCTCGGCGGGGAAGGTGGCGCGCAGCAGGCCGAGGGCCGCGGGCATCAGGAGGGCGCCGAAGAGGCCCTGGGCGACGCGGAAGCCGATCACGAGCCCGACCCCGTTGGACAGGCCGATCACCGCCGAGGAGAGCCCGAAGCCGGCGATGCCCATGAGGAAGGTCTGGCGGTGCCCGAAGCGGTCGCCGAGCTTGCCGGCGGTGATCAGGGAGACCGCCAGGGCCAGCAGGTAGCCGTTGGTGATCCACTGCACCTGGGCCAGGCTGGCGCCGAGGTCCTTCTGGATCGCGGGGTTGGCGACGGCGACGATCGTGCCGTCGAGGGTGACCATCATGACGCCGATCGCCACCGCGAACAGCGTGAGCCACGGGTGGCCGCGCAGACCGGAGCGGACCGGTGACGGACTCGATTCCTTGGCAAGGGTGATCTGACCAGTCATGCCCAGCAGGTTAGTGACAGCGACTGACAGTTCACAAACGGCTTAGCGCGGCAGTAGCTGTCAGCTCCGTCACAGGTACCCTGACCGCTCACTCAGCGTCAGATTCAGCATCAGAGAGGACCCCGCGGTGATGACCGACGAGCGTCCCGCCCCGGCGGCCGGACTGCGCGAGCGCAAGAAGCGGCGCACCCGGGACGCGCTGCTGCGCGCCGCGCTGCTCCTGTTCATCTCGCAGGGGTACGAGCGGACGACCGTCGACGAGATCACCGAGACGGTCGAGGTCTCCCAGCGCACCTTCTTCCGCTACTTCGCGAACAAGGAGGAGGTCGCCTTCGCCGTCCAGGACCTGGTCGAGTCCCACTTCGTCGACGCGCTGGGCGCCCGCCCGCCCGGCGAGCCGCCGCTGGAGGCCATGCGGGGCGCCGTGCTCGCCGCCTGGGACACCCTGGACGAGGCCCTCTCCGAGGTGGTCCCCGTCGACCTGTACATGCAGGCCTACCGGCTGATCGAGTCCACGCCGGCCCTGCTCGCCGTCCACCTGCGGCGCTCCACGGAGCTGGAGGAGAGGATCGCGCGGCTGATCGCCGACCGCGAGGGGCTGGACCTGGACGCCGATCCGCGGCCCCGGGTCGCCGTCGCCGCGTTCTCCGGGGTGATGCGGGTCACCGGGAGGCTCTGGGGGCAGGGCGAGGACGTCAGCGTGACCGCGATCCGCCGGATGACCGAGGCCTACCTCGACCAGATCGGACCCGCCCTGGCGGGTCACTGGCGTCGGCCCGCGCCCGCCGAAAGCGCCTGAGGCCCGGCAGCGCGCGGCGGCCCCGGCAAAGCCGCCGGGCGTCTCCGGCCGGCGGTCCGGAGCACTCGACGGCGAGTTCCGGCCACCCCTCCGAAGATCCCCAACCGCCCCCGCCGCGACGGAGCGTGACCGTGCGGGGCGATGCGTACCACGGTCTGCCGTGAGTCCTGTCACCCCTGGCACCGCTGGCTCCAGGGGTCTCTTAGTCTGGCTCCAGTGAACCTGCCCGGCCGCCCCGCCCACCCCATCGCCGACGCCCCCGTCGACGCCCCCGTGCGTCCGGCCGTCCTGCGCATGCTGCTCGCGCTCGGCGTCGTCTTCCTCATGCTGGCGACCACCGGCTGGACCGCCGTGCACCGCCCGGAGACCGCGGTTCCGGCGCGGGCCGCCGCGCTCGCCGCGTGGGCCACGGCCCGGATCGACGGCCGGCCGGTGCCCGCGGCCGACGCCCCCGTGCGGACGGTCGCCCGTTTCTTCGCCGACCTCGACACGACCCGGCGCAACCACCTCGCCGACGGCTACCCGCTCGTGGTCGGCAACCTCGACGGGGTGCCCGCCACGACCCGCTACCGGGCCAACCACAACGCGCTCGCCCAGACCGCGCGCCTGGAGGAGGCCCGGGGCAAGGACGTGGCCCTCACCCCTGCCGACCGCGCCAACGCCATACGCAGGGCCCACCGCTTCGAGTCCCTCGCGGCGGGCGACCGACAGATCCTGCTCTTCGACCCCACCGGCGACGGCCTGGTCGCCGAGGTCTTCGGAGACCTCGACGGCGCCCGCCGGGTCTCGGTGATCGTCCCGGGCGTGGACACCGACGCCCTCACCTTCGAGCGCAGCCAGCGCCGGCTCACGGCCCCCGCCGGCATGGCGCAATCCCTGTACGAGGCCGAGCGCGCGGCCGCGCCCGCCGCCCGTACGGCCGTCATCGCCTGGGCCGGCTACGTGGCCCCCACCGGCGTGGGGGTGGACGCCGCCACCGGCCGGCTCGCCGTCCTCGGGTCCGTGCGGCTGGCGTCGCTGGCCGCGGCCCTGCCCGGGGACGCGGGCGTGGCCCTGTTCTGCCACAGCTACGGGTCCGTGGTGTGCGGGGTGGCCGCGCACGCGCTGCCGGAGCGGGTGACCGACGTGGTGGTGGCGGGCAGCCCCGGCATGCGCGTAGGGAACGCCGCGGAGCTGCACACCTCGGCGCGGGTGTGGGCCACCCGCGCCGAGGGCGACTGGATCGCCGACGTCCCGCACCTGGAGGTCGGCGGGGTCGGCCACGGGGCGGACCCGGTGTCGCCCGCGTTCGGCGCCCGGCTGCTCTCGTCCGCCGGGGCGCACAGCCACACCGGCTATTTCGAGCCAGGCACGGCCTCGCTGGAGAACTTCGCCAAGATCGGAACCGGCGATTTCGGTTCCGTCGCGTGCGCGAACGGCAGCGACGACTGCCGGAGCGGGATCTCCGGCACGGAAGGTGACTGACCGGTCGCGGACGGCTGCCTGAGGAACGCCTGACGGGCGTCCGACGCACCCCAGACCCGTAACAAGTCGAAAAATCGGGCCGGCTGACGAGGGGGACGCGCAGGGGCGCGTCCCTTTACCATGTGCCGCATGGGTGACGTACTGGCCGGAAATCATGCCGTCTGGGAGTTCGACGCCGACTCGGACTCGGTGCTCATCCGCTTCGCACGGGGGATGCGCACTCCGCGGCTCTGGAACGCGCTGGGCGAGCGCCGGATCCCCCTCGAAGCGCTGTCCGGGGTGTCGGTGGGTGCTGCCGCGGCCGGTGTCGGGCGGCGGGAGACCGTGGTGCTGCGCGCCACGCCGCGACCCGGGGCCGATCCGCTGATGGAGGCTGCCGCCGGGCAGCTGAAGGAGTCCTGCGATCCGTACCGGCTGGTGGTGCCCGCCGACCGGGCGGAGCAGGCCGCCGCCTTCGCCGGGGCGCTGCGCGACCGGCTGGGGCCGGACGGCGCCGACGCTCCGGCGGAACGGTTCCTCGTCGCGGTCCCGCGGCCTCCGCTCCAGCTGAAGGCGTACGACGCGCGGGTCGGGTTCGACGGCACGGCCGTGACGTTCCACTGGTCGCGCACGGGCGCGAGCAGTGCGAAGTGGCGCGCCGGGGACCAGAGGTTCGCGCTGGCGGCGCTGTCCGGGGTGGAGTGGGTGTCCCCCGACCGCCCCGGGGGCGGGTACCTGCGGCTGCTGCCGCGGGACGGCGCCGCGACCCCGGAAGCCCCCGACCACGACCTCGCGGCGGCGGTGTTCGGCGTGGGCTACGGGGCGGTGCACGAGTCGCTGCCCTTCGCGGCCGCCGTGCTCGCCGCGCTGCGGGAGCGGGCGCCGGTCGGAGCCGTCCCCCGCGCCCGGATATCGGGGGAACGGCTCCAGCACCTCAGCGAGCTGCACAGCACGGGCCTGCTGACCGACGCGGAGTACGAGACCCTCCGCGCCCGCTTCACGGCCGGCGCCTGATCCGCCGGGGGCGCGGGTCCGCGCGACCCTCGCCCTCGGCGGATCAGTCCTCGCGGGAGTCCGACGTGAAGGCCATGTCCGGGTAGCGGGCGCCCATCACCTGGGACGCGAGGGGCTCCAGCAGGTCCAGCTCCGCGGCCGTGAGGGTGATCCGGGTCGCGGCCGCGTTCTCCGCGAGGCGGCCCGGCTTGCGGGTGCCCGGGATCGGCACGACCGTCAGCCCGTGCACCGACGCCCGCTGCTGCACCCACGCCAGCGCGACCTGCGCCGCCGTCGCCCCGCGGGCGGCGGCGATCTCCCGGACCGGAGCCAGCAGGGCCGCGTTGGCCTTGGCGTTCTCCCCCGTGAAGCGGGGCTGGTTGCGCCGGAAGTCACCGGCGGACAACTCGGCGGCCGCGTCCGCGAAGGCCCCCGTCAGGAACCCGCGCCCGAGGGGCGAGTACGGCACGAAGGCCACGCCCAGCTCCGCCGCCGCGCCCACCGCGCTGCGCTCCACGCCCCGGCTGAACAGCGACCACTCCGACTGCAGGGCCGCGATCGGGTGCACCGCGTGCGCCTCGCGCAGCTCGGCTCCGGTCACCTCGCTGAGACCCAGGTGGCGCACCTTCCCCTCCTGCACCAGCTCGGCCATCGCGCCCACCGACTCGGCGAAGGGCACGGCCGGGTCGCGCCGGTGCATGTAGTAGAGGTCGATGACGTCCACGCCGAGCCGCCGCAGGCTGCCCTCGACGGCCCGCCGGACGTACGCGCGGTCGTTGCGGACCCCCCGGTACGCCGGGTCGTCGCTGCGCTCGATGGCGAACTTCGTCGCCAGGGTGATCTCGTCCCGGTGGGCGGCCACGAAGGGCGCCAGGAACTCCTCGTTCGCCCCGCGTCCGTAGATGTCCGCCGTGTCGAAGAGGGTGATGCCGACGGCCAGCGCCGCGTCCAGGGTCGCGCGGGCCGCCGCCCCGTCGGTCTCCCCGTAGAACTCGCTCATGCCCATGCAGCCGAGACCCTGGATCCCGACGACCGGGCCGCCCTTGCCCAGCTCGGCGCGTGCGATGGTGATCTGCTCCGTCATGACTGTGCCTTCCCCGTTCCCGCGCCCACCGCTCCCACGGTGTTCCGCGCATACATAGCGATCTTGCAGTCCAGTACCTCGAGCGCGTCCGTCAGCTCCGCGACCCGTGCCAGCACCTCGTGGCGCGTCCGCTCCAGGAGCGCGCGGCGCTCGTCCACCGTGTGGTCCCCTTCGCGGACGAGTTCGGCGTACCGGACCATGTCCGCCACCGACATCCCGGTGGCGCGCAGCTTGCCCACGAAGGCGAGCCAGCCGAGGTCCTTGTCGCTGAACCGCCGCTGTCCCGAATGGGAGCGGTCCACGTGCGGCATCAGGCCGATCCGCTCGTACCAGCGCAGCGTGTGCTGGGTCAGACCGGTCCGCGCCTCGACCTCGCTGATCGTGTACCGCGTCTCCGTCAGGTTCATGACCACTACGCTAAAACCCTGGAGTGCGCTCCAGGCAAGTGCGCGAAGTAGGCTCGGGCCCATGGAGAGCATGGAAGGCCTCAACGGCCTGGAAAGCCTGCGGACGATCGAGGACTGGCCGGTGCCCGCCGCCGCGGCGGCGGTCGTGCGCGCCGACGGGAGCCTGGCCGGCTCGCACGGTCCGGTGGACCGCCGCTTCCCGCTGGCCTCGGTCACCAAGCCGCTCGCCGCGTACGCGGTCCTCGTCGCGTACGAGGAGGGGGCGGTCGAGCTCGACGAGCCGGCCGGGCCCGAGGGCTCGACGGTCCGTCACCTCCTCGCGCACACCAGCGGCCTGGCCTTCGACGAGCACCGCGCGACGGCCCCGCCCGGACAGCGCCGGCTGTACTCCAACGCCGGCTTCGAGGTGCTCGGCGACCACCTCGCGAAGGCCACCGGGATCCCCTTCGCCGACTACCTGCGCGAGGCCGTCTTCGAGCCGCTGGGCATGAACTCCTCGACCCTGGAGGGGTCTCCGGCCAAGGACGGCGTCTCCACCGTCTCCGACCTGGTGCGCTTCGCCGCTGAACTCCAGTGCCCCCGGCTGCTGGACGTCCGTACGGTCGCCGAGGCCACCTCGGTGGTCCATCCCGGCCTCAAGGGCGTCCTGCCCGGCTACGGGCACCAGTCCCCCAACGACTGGGGGCTCGGCCTGGAGATCCGCGACGGCAAGACCCCGCACTGGACGGGCCTGACTTCCTCCCCGCGCACCTTCGGGCACTTCGGCCAGTCCGGCACCTTCCTGTGGGTGGACCCCGACGTCCGCGCCGCCTGCGTGGCGCTGACGGACCGCGCCTTCGGACCCTGGGCCGTGGAGGCCTGGACCCCCTTCACCGACGCGGTCCTCGCGGAGCTGCGCTCCCGCTAGGCGGGCAGCTCCCAGATCAGCAGTTCGCCCGGGGAACCGGCCGTGATCTCCAGGTTCTTCTCGCCGGTGATCCGCGCCGAGTCCCCGGGTCCCAGCTCGGCGCCGTCGAGCCTCAGGTCCCCGTGCACCACGTGCAGGTAGACCCGCTCCGCGTCCGGCACGGGGATCCGCTCGCCCGCGGCGGGCCGCCGGACGTGCAGTACGGCCCCGGCCGCCGGGACCTCGTACGGGGTCCCGTCCGCGAGGTCCCGCACGACCTCGTACGAGGGCTCCCCGCCCGCGGCCAGCGGCGCGAGCCAGGTCTGGACGAACCACAGCGGGCGGGCCGCGTCGTTGCGCTCCACGTGCCGGGCCCCGGAGCCCGAGCCCAGCCGCTGGACGTCCCCGGGCCGGACGGTGACGGTGTGCCCGGTGGTGCTGTCGCGGTGGGTGAGCTCGCCCTCCACCACCCAGGTCACGATCTCGGTGTGGCTGTGCGGGTGCTCGTCGAAGCCGGAGCCGGGGGCGAGCAGCTCCTCGTTGCAGGCGAGCACCGGGCCGAAGCGGATGTTGTCCGGGTCGTAGGAGGAGCCGAAGGAGAAGGCGTGCCGGGTGGTGATCCCGGTACCCGGATCCCCTCCCTCGTACCGGTCGGCGGCGCGGCGTACATCGATCATGGGAGCCACGGTAGCCCTCTCCGGGGGACCCCGGCCCGGGACCCGGGTCCGCGCCGGGCCGTCGATAAGGCAGTCTTGTCCCGTGCCCCAACCCGAACGTGAGCATTCCCCCGAGACCCGTCCCGCGCATCCGGCCCATCCGCATGCGGCGACGCTGCGCCGGCTGGAGAAGTCCTCCGGCCGGCTCGCCGCCAACGCGATCGCGCGCATGGACGAGGCCCTGCCGTGGTACCGGGCGATGCCTCCGGAGAACCGGTCGTGGATCGGCCTGGTCGCCCAGGCGGGCATCGCCGCGTTCACGGAGTGGTTCCGGCACCCGGAGACCCCGCAGGCCATCTCGACCGACGTGTTCGGCACGGCGCCGCGGGAGCTGACCCGGGCGATCACCCTGCGCCAGACCGTGGAGATGGTCCGTACGACGATCGAGGTCATGGAGGCCGCGATCGACGAGGTCGCGGCCCCCGGGGACGAGTCGATCCTGCGCGAGGCACTGCTGGTGTACGCCCGGGAGATCGCCTTCGCGACGGCCCAGGTGTACGCGCAGGCCGCCGAGGCGCGCGGGGCGTGGGACGCCCGGCTGGAGTCGCTCGTCGTCAACGCCGTGCTGTCGGGCGAGGCGGACGAGGGCGCCCTGTCGCGCGCGGCGGCGCTCGGCTGGAACTCCCCGGAGCACGTGTGCGTGGTGCTGGGCACGGCCCCGGAGGGGGACAGCGAACTGACGGTCGAGGCGATCCGGCGCGCGGCCCGCCACCACAAGCTCCAGGTGCTCACGGGCGTGCTGGGCGACCGGCTGGTGGTGATCGCGGGCGGCAGCGACAACCCGCTCCAGGTGGCGAAGTCTCTGATCGGCCCGTTCGCGGCCGGTCCGGTGGTGGCGGGGCCGGTGGTTCCGGACCTGCTGAACGCGACGAAGTCCGCGCAGGCGGCGGCCGCCGGGCTGAAGGCGTGCACGGCCTGGCAGGACGCGCCCCGGCCGGTCCTGGCGGACGATCTCCTGCCCGAGCGGGCCATCGCCTCGGATCCCTCGGCCAGGGAGCAGCTGGTGGAGGAGATCTACAGACCGCTGGAGGAGGCGGGCTCGGCGCTGCTGGAGACGCTGAGCGTCTACCTGGAGCAGGCGAGCAGCCTGGAGGGGGCGGCGCGGATGCTCTTCGTGCACCCCAACACGGTGCGCTACCGGCTCCGACGTGTGACCGACGTCACCGGTTGGTCACCCTCCGATGTCCGGTCGGCCTTTACGCTGCGGATCGCCCTGATTCTCGGGCGTCTGGCCGACGGAGATCAGCAGCCCTAGACTTTTGTCGGACATCAACAATTACCCCGACGGTTCTTCGTCCCTGTCCCCACGGGCGGCGGAGACCATCCACAAGAGAGAGTGTGAGGGTGCTCGTACTCGTCGCTCCCGGCCAAGGCGCTCAGACGCCCGGCTTCCTGACTCCCTGGCTCGAACTCCCCGGCGCCGCCGAGCGCGTCGCGGGGTGGTCCGACGCCATCGGGCTGGACCTCGTCCACTACGGCACCAAGGCCGACGAGGACGAGATCCGCGACACGGCGGTGGCACAGCCCCTGCTGGTCGCGGCAGGCCTGCTGTCCGCCTCCGCGCTGGGCACCCCGACGGCCTTCGGTGCCGTCGCCGGCCACAGCGTCGGTGAGATCACCGCGGCCGCGTACGCCGGTGTGCTGGGCGAGGGCGACGCGCTGTCGTTCGTCCGCACCCGCGGGCTGGCCATGGCCGAGGCCGCCGCCGTCACCGAGACGGGCATGGCCGCGGTCCTGGGCGGTGACCAGGCGGTGGTCGTCGCGCACCTGGAGAGGCTGGGGCTGACCCCGGCCAACATCAACGGCGCCGGCCAGATCGTGGCCGCGGGCACCGCGGAGCAGATCGCGGCCCTGGTCGCGGACAAGCCCGAGGGCGCGATGAAGGTCGTCCCCCTCAAGGTCGCCGGTGCCTTCCACACGCACCACATGGCGCCCGCGGTCGCCACGCTGGCGGAGGCCGCGAAGGCCCTCGCCCCGGCCGACCCGGCGCTGAAGTACGTGTCCAACCGGGACGGACTCGTGGTCGAGTCGGGCGCCGACGTCGTCGCCCGCCTGGTGGGCCAGGTCGCGAACCCGGTGCGCTGGGACCTGTGCATGGAGACCTTCTCCGAGCTGGGCGTCACCGGGATCGTCGAGCTGAGCCCCGGCGGCACCCTGACGGGTCTGGCCAAGCGCGCGCTCAAGGGCGTGCCGAACGTGGCACTCAAGACGCCGGACGACCTCGACAAGGCCGCAAAGCTCATCGCCGAGCTGACGGCCTGAGAGTAGGAGCCCACACAGCATGTCCAAGATCAAGCCGGCCAAGGGCTCCCCGTACGCCCGCATCCTCGGCGTCGGCGGCTACCGCCCGACCCGTGTGGTGCCCAACGAGGTCATCCTCGAGACGATCGACTCCTCGGACGAGTGGATCCGCTCCCGCTCCGGCATCGCGTCCCGGCACTGGGCCTCGCCCCAGGAGACCGTCGCCGCGATGTCGGTGGAGGCCTCCGGCAAGGCGCTCGCCGACGCCGGGATCTCTCCCGAGCAGATCGGCGCGGTGATCGTCTCGACGGTCTCGCACTTCAAGCAGACCCCGGCCATCGCGACCGAGATCGCGCACCGGATCGGCGCGGGCAAGCCCGCCGCCTTCGACATCTCCGCGGGCTGTGCCGGTTTCGGCTACGGCCTGACCCTCGCCAAGGGCATGGTGGTGGAGGGGTCCGCCGAGTACGTCCTCGTCATCGGGGTCGAGCGGCTGTCGGACCTGACGGACCTGGAGGACCGGGCGACCGCCTTCCTGTTCGGCGACGGCGCGGGCGCCGTGGTCGTCGGCCCGTCGGACGAGCCGGCCATCGGCCCCACGGTGTGGGGTTCGGAGGGCGACAAGTCCGAGACCATCAAGCAGACCGTGCCGTGGGACGAGTTCCGCAGCACGGACGCCGCCCAGAAGTTCCCGGCCATCACCCAGGAGGGCCAGGCGGTCTTCCGCTGGGCCGTCTTCGAGATGGCGAAGGTGGCCCAGCAGGCGCTCGACGCCGCCGGGATCACCCCGGATGACCTGGACGTCTTCATTCCGCACCAGGCCAACATGCGGATCATCGACTCGATGGTGAAGACTCTCAAGCTGCCGGAGCACGTCACGGTCGCCCGCGACGTGGAAACCACCGGCAACACGTCGGCCGCCTCGATCCCGCTCGCCATGGAGCGGCTCCTGGCGACCGGAGCGGCGAAGAGCGGCGACACCGCGCTCGTCATCGGCTTCGGGGCGGGGCTCGTCTACGCCGCGACGGTCGTTACCCTCCCCTAGGGCCCGGATCACTTCCGGACCTGTTCCACCAGCTAGCTAGCCACAGAAGGAGCGCCACATGGCCGCCACGCAGGACGAAATCGTCGAGGGTCTCGCGGAGATCGTCAACGAGATCGCGGGCATCCCGGTCGAGGACGTCGAGATCGACAAGTCCTTCACCGACGACCTGGACGTCGACTCGCTGTCCATGGTCGAGGTCGTCGTCGCCGCCGAAGAGCGCTTCGACGTCAAGATCCCCGACGAGGACGTCAAGAACCTCAAGACGGTCGGCGACGCCGCCGCCTACATCCTGAAGCACCAGGCCTGAGCCTGACGAGCGTTTGTCGCCACCCCGCGGTGGCGCCGTGACAATTCAGCACCCCCTGAGACGTGGAGAAAGAATTCCTGTGAGCCCGACCAATCGCACCGTGGTCGTCACCGGTATCGGCGCAACCACTCCGCTGGGTGGCGACAGCGCTTCGACCTGGGAAGGTCTGCTCGCCGGCCGGTCCGGTGTCTCGCCCCTGGAGGGCGAGCGCTTCGCCGAACTGCCGGTCCGTATCGCCGCCCAGGCCGCTGTGGACCCGGCCGAGGTACTCCCCCGCCCGCTGGCCCGCAAGCTCGACCGCTCGGCACAGTTCGCCCTCATCGCGGCCCGCGAGGCCTGGGCCGACGCGGGTTACACCGCTCCGGCCGGCGCTGAGACGTCAGCCGACGCGGCGGGCGCGACGGTCGTCCCCGAGCGTCTGGGCACCGTGATCGCCTCCGGCATCGGCGGCGTCACCACCCTGCTCGACCAGTACGACGTACTGAAGGAAAAGGGTGTGCGCCGGGTCTCCCCGCACACCGTCCCCATGCTCATGCCGAACGGCCCCTCCGCCAACGTCGGCCTGGAGGTCAACGCCCGCGCCGGTGTCCACACCCCGGTCAGCGCGTGCGCGTCGGGCGCCGAGGCCATCGGCTACGCCGTCGAGATGATCCGCACCGGCCGTGCCGACGTGGTCGTCGCCGGCGGCACCGAGGCGGCCATCCACCCGCTGCCGATCGCGGCGTTCGCCAACATGATGGCGATGTCCAAGAACAACGAGAGCCCGACCACAGCCTCCCGCCCGTACGACAAGGCCCGCGACGGCTTCGTCCTCGGCGAGGGCGCCGGCGTCGTGGTCCTGGAGTCCGCCGAGCACGCCGCCAAGCGCGGCGCCCGGGTCTACTGCGAGGTGCTGGGCCAGGGCCTGTCCGCGGACAGCCACCACATCGCGCAGCCGGAGCCGACGGGCCGCGGTGTCGCGGCCGCCGTGCAGAACCTGCTCGACAACACGGACCTCGACCCGTCCGAGCTCGTCCACGTCAACGCGCACGCCACGTCCACCCCGCAGGGTGACACGGCCGAGCTGAAGGCCCTGCGCAAGGTCCTGGGCGACGACCTCGATCACGTCGCGATCTCCGCGACCAAGTCGATGACCGGTCACCTGCTGGGCGGCGCGGGCGGTATCGAGACGGTGGCGACCGTGCTGGCGCTGTACCACCGGATCGCCCCGCCGACGATCAACATCGACGACCTGGACGACGAGATCGACGCCGACATCGTGCGCGGCGAGCCCCGCAAGCTGCCGGTGGAGGGTCCGATCTCCGCGATCAACAACTCCTTCGGCTTCGGCGGCCACAACGTCTCCCTCGCGTTCCGCACCGTCTGAGGGCAGGCACCCGCACCAAGGGGAAGGCCCCCTCCCGGCACTCTGCCGGGAGGGGGCCTTCCCCTTGGGTCTTCACGGGCCGCCCGGCTTCAGACCACCTGGTGGAGCCAGCGGACCGGGGCGCCCTCGCCGGCGTAGCGGAAGGGCTCCAGTTCGTCGTCCCAGGGCTTGCCGAGCAGCTTGGAGATCTCCGCCTCCAGGTCGGTCTCGCCGCGCGCGGAGCGGGCCAGGGCGGCACGCAGCCGGTCCTCGGGGATCAGGATGTCCCCGTGCATGCCGGTGACGGCGTGGAAGATGCCGAGCTCCGGGGTGGAGCTGTAGCGCTCACCCTCGGCGGTCGGACAGGGTTCGGCGGTCACCTCGAAGCGGAGCAGGTGCCAGCCGCGCAGGGCGGAGGCGAGTTTCGAGGCGGTGCCCGCCTCGGCCTGCCAGGAGAACTCCGCTCTCCAGGTGCCGGGGGAGGCGGGCTGCCTGATCCAGTCGAGGTTCACCCGCACCCCGAGCACGCCCGCAACGGCCCATTCCACGTGCGGGCAGAGCGCACGCGGTGCGGAATGCACGTACAGAACTCCACGTGTCGTCACCGGGACCTCCAGTGTGGGACGAGGTCGGGAATAAACTCCAGAAAACGGACAGTATGTGACGTGATGTAATGTAACGGAAAATATTAGACATTGCGCAGCGGCACCTGCGGCCGAAACGCCACGGGAAAAAGCTACCGTGCGCCGGGGGTCATGATGTGACGTACGGTCGCTCCGAAGCCCGTAAACACAGAGCATTCACTCAGCAGGACGCCCCGGGAAGGACACGGGGCGAGAGGGAGGGACCACCCGATGCGCACCACCGCTGCGCGCCGCCGCGTACGCCGGACCGTCACTGGCGCGGGCGTGGCGGTGGCCGTGCTGGCCGCGACGGTGACGGGGTGTGACGACGGCGCCGCGCCCGCGAAGGGGAGCGGGCGGGGGGCGCAGCCGAAGCCGCGCTGGAACCCGGCGCCGACCTCCGTCGCCGCCGTCGGGGACTCCATCACCCGGGGTTTCGACGCCTGTTCGGTACTGGCCGACTGCCCGGAGGTCTCCTGGGCCACCGGCAGCGACCCCGCCGTCAACTCCCTGGCGGCCCGCCTGCTGGGCGGGGCGCAGGTGCCCGAACGCAGCTGGAACTACGCGGTGACCGGGTCGCGCATGGCGGACCTGCCCGGCCAGCTGACCGAGGCGGCGGAGCACAAGCCGGGCCTGGTCACGGTGATGGTGGGCTCGAACGACGCCTGCCGGCCCACGGCTTCGTCCATGACCCCGGTGGCGGAGTTCCGGGCCGAATTCGAACAGGCGCTGAAGGGGCTGCGGGCGGCCTCGCCCGCCTCGCAGGTGTACGTGTCCTCCGTCCCGGACCTCCAGCGGCTGTGGGAGCAGGGCAAGGACAGCCCGATGGTGCGTCAGGTCTGGAAGCTGGGGATCTGTCAGTCCATGCTGGCCGAGCCCCTGTCCGCCGACGCGGAGGCGACGGCGCGCCGCGAGAAGGTGCGGGCGCGGGTGGTCGAGTACAACGAGGCGCTGCGCCAGGTCTGCGCGCAGGACGAGCTGTGCCGCTACGACGGCGGAGCCGTCTTCCAGTACCCGTTCGCGGCGGACCAGCTGAGCCACTGGGACTGGTTCCACCCCGGCCGGGACGGGCAGGCGCGGCTCGCGGAACTGGCCCACCGGCAGGTGACGGCGGCACAGCCGCCGCGTTGACGCTCCCCCGCCGGCGCGGGAGGGGACCCGGCCCCGCGCCGAAGGGCCGGGGCGGCTGTCAGGGGCCGCCGCCGGCCCGGTTCCCAGGCCGCGGCAAGGGTGATTTCCGGCCAATCCCCCGCCCCGGCGTGTCGCGGCCCTTTGCCCGCTAGAGGTCGAGGGTGACCGTCAGCCGGGTGTCGGCGTGCGAGTGGCTCGCGCGGACCTCGTAGGTGCCGCCGATCCGGCGCCAGCCGTGGGCCTCCTCGTCCCAGACCTCGAAGGCCCGGGCGGGGAGCTCGATCTCCGGCTCGACGCTCTCCCCGGGGCCGGCGGCGACGGACGCGAAGCCGGCCAGCCAGCTCGCGGGGCGCTCGACGGTCGTGCTCCGCGCGCTGTCGGAGGCAGCCGCGACGGGTGCCAGGTAGATCTGGACGACCTCGCGGCCCGGCCGGGTCCCGGTGTTGGTGAGGCGGACCCGGACGGACTCGGCGGTGGCCTCCAGGGACTCGTAGGCCCAGTCGGTGTAGCCGAGGCCGTGCCCGAAGGGGTAGGCGGGCCGCACGCCCCGGGCCTCGTAGGCCCGGTAGCCGACGAACAGCCCCTCGCGGTACTCCAGCCGCCCCCCGCTGGGGACGACCTCGGTGACGGGCGCGTCGGCGAGGGCGGCGGGCCAGGTGGTGGGCAGGCGCCCGCCGGGCTCGGCGTCCCCGAAGAGCACGTCGGCCAGCGCGGCCCCGCCCTCCTGCCCGGGGAACCAGGTCAGCAGCACGGCGGCGACGTCCTCGCGCCACGGCAGTTCGACCGGGGAGCCCGCGTTGACGACGACCACGGTGTTCGGGTTGGCGGCGGCGACGGCCCGGACCAGGTCGTCCTGGCGGCCCGGCAGCCCGAGGCCGCCGCGGTCGAAGCCCTCCGACTCCACCCGCTCGGTGGTGGCGACGACCACGACGGCGGTGTCGGCGGCGCGGGCGGCCCGTACGGCCTCGGCGATCAGCTCGTCGGGGTCGCGGCGGGGGCCGAGGTGCAGCAGGGAGAACATGACCGCCTTGAGCGGCATCGCGCCCATGTCGGGCACGTGGTGGGTGAGGGAGACCTCGACGGGCTCCCCGGCGGCCAGGACGGCCCGCGCACGCTCGCTGGGGGCGCCGAAGAAGGCCTCGAAGGGGTCGGCCTCGTCGCCCATCTCCTGGACGCCCTCCCACAGGGTCCGGCCGCCGACGGCGAGGCGGAAGGCGCCGAGCCCGCGGGTGCCGAAGACGTGCTCGCCGCTCTCGCGCGGGACGAACGTCCCGGTGACCTCGACGGAGGCCATCGTCCCGTACGAGACCCCCTCGGGCAGGTCCTCGCCGATCCACTGGACCTGCCCGGTCGGCAGGCTGCCCTCGCCGAGGACCGCCCCGGAGGCGTCGCGGCAGACGGCACGCAGCTCGAAGCCCTGCCCCGCGGGGGCGGGCTCGGCGCTGGGGTCGGCGCCGACGGCGTAGGCCAGGGCCCCCTCGGGCAGTGCGGCGGTGAGCCCGTCGAGCGGGGAGACCACCCGCTCGGGGAAGACGGTGGCGCTGCCGCCGCCCAGGACGCGGGCGTCGCGGGCGGCGGCTCCGATCAGGGCGACGGTGCGGCCGGCGGACCGCTCCAGCGGCAGGGCGCCGCCCTCGTTGCGGACGAGGACGGCCCCGCGGACGGCCAGCTCTCGGGCCAGGGCCTGCCCGTCGAGCGGCGCGGGCGGCTCGGCGACGGCGGCGGGGGCGCCCTCCAGGAGCCCGGCGCGTGCGGCGAGGCGCAGGACGTTGCGCACGGCCCCGTCCACGGTGGCCGCGTCCGCCCCGCCGGCCCGCACGGCCTCGGCGAGGGCGGGCCCGTAGACGGTCGTCGGGCCGGGCATGGCCACGTCGAGGCCGCCGTCGAGGCAGCCGGCGGTGGAGCGGGCGGCCATCCAGTCGGAGACGTTGCACCCGTCGAAGCCCCACTCGCCCCGCAGGACCCCGTTCACCAGCTGCCCGTGCTCCGTCATGGTGGTGCCGTTGACACGGTTGTAGGCGGTCATGACGCCCCAGGGGCGGGCGCCGCGGACGATGGCCTCGAAGGGGGCCAGGTAGACCTCGCGCAGCGGGCGGGGGGCGATGACGCTGTCGACGGTGAAGCGCTCGGTCTCGGCGTCGTTGCCGACGAAGTGCTTGACGGTGGTGCCGACGCCGCCGTCCTGGACGCCCTGGACGTAGCCGGTGCCGATGGCCCCCGTGAGGTACGGATCCTCGGAGTAGCACTCGAAGTGGCGGCCGCCGAGCGGGGAGCGGTGCAGGTTGACGGTGGGCGCGAGGAGGACGTGGACGCCCTTGCGGCGGGCCTCCTGGGCCAGCAGCCGGCCGGCCCGGCGGGCCAGGACCGGGTCCCAGGAGGCGGCGAGGGCGGTCGGGGAGGGCAGGGCGACGGAGGGGTCGTCGGCGGTCCAGCGCACACCCCGGACGCCGATGGGGCCGTCGGACATGACCAGCGAGCCCAGCCCGATCTCCGGGAGGGCGGGCAGGGACCACATGTCCTGACCGGACAGGAGGCGGGTCTTGGCGTCGAGGTCCAGCTTGTCCAGGGCCGCCTCGACGGCGTCCTCGCGGAGCTGCTCGCTCGCGCGCTCGTCGGGGACCTGATCGGCAGCGGTCACGGCCGTGCCTCCTCGCTCTGTGGGTGCGGTGCGGTGCGGTGCGGTGCGCCCATGGTGGACCCTTGCCCTGTAGGACGGTAGGTCTTGTCATCTTTTCGTGATCCACGCATGGCGTACGGTCGTACGACTGCGGACCGGATCCGAACGGAAGGGGTGTGGCGGGGCGATGGTCAGGGCCAAGAGCGAGGAGCGGCGCGGCGAGATCGTCCGTGCGGCGGTCGAGGTGATCGCCGAACGCGGCTACCGGGGCGCCTCCCTGGCCTCCGTCGCCGAGCGCGTGGGCCTCACCCAGCAGGGCCTGCTGCACTACTTCCCGACCAAGGAGGCCCTGCTGGTCGCGGTCCTGGAGGAGCGCGACCGCTGGGACACCGGCGGCGGCTCCCGCGCCTCCGCCGACACGTGGCGGCTGGACCTGCTGGCCTCCCTGGTGGAGTACAACGCCATGCGGCCCGGCATCGTCCAGACCTTCTCCGCCCTGCTCGGCGAGAGCGTCACCGACGGCCACCCGGCCCGCGCCTTCTTCACCGAGCGCTACGCGCAGGTGCGCGGCGAGATGGCCGCCCTGCTGCGCGCCGAGTTCGGCGAGCTCCTCCCCTCGGGCCTCACCCCGGAACAGGCCGCCCCCCTGCTCACGGCGGTCATGGACGGCCTCCAGTACCAGTGGCTGCTCGCCCCGGAATCGGTCGACATGCCCGGTGCGTTCCGCTCCTTCCTGACCCTGCTGCGGGGCCCCGGCGCGTAGCCGGCCGCCCCCACCGGGCATCCTTTCCCCCGGACTTCGAGCGGGGGGACACCACATGGAGCCGGAAGAGCACGAGAAGAAGGTCGCGTGGTCGGAGCTGTTCTTCGACCTCGTGCTGGTCTTCGCCGTGACCCAGGTCTCGGCACTGCTGCACCACGACCACGGGTGGGCCGGCACCGGCCGCGCCCTGATCGTCTTCGTCCCCGTCTACTGGGTGTGGGTCGGCAACACGATCCACGCCAACACCCACGACGCCGACCGGCCGACGGAGCGGATCGGCCTCTTCGCCGCCGGACTGTGCGGCCTCCTCATGGCCCTGGCCCTGCCCGACGCCTTCGGGGACCGCGGACCGCTCCTGGCCGGCGCCTACTTCGGAGCCCGCCTCGTCCTCGCCGTGCTCGCACACGGCCGCAGCCGCCGCCCGAGGCCCACCCCGGTGACCCTGTCGGTGCTGCTCAGCGGCCCCCTGCTGCTGGCCGGCTCCTTCCTCGACGGGTCCGCCCGGACCGGACTGTGGGCCCTGGCCGCCGCCGTGGACCTGGCCGCGCCCCGGCTGACCCGCCGCACCATGGTCCGGCTCAGCTTCGACTCGGGCCACCTCGCCGAGCGGTTCGGTCTGTTCGTGATGATCGCCCTGGGCGAGTCGATCGTGGCCGTCGGCGCCCCGGTGGCCTCCTCCCCCGAGCTGGACACCGGCGCGCTGGCCGCCGTAGCCGTGGCCTTCGCCCTGGTCTGCAGCCTGTGGTGGGTGTACTTCCACCTCGCGGCCGACGCCGTCCGGCACGGGCTGGAGACCGCGGCCGTACGGGCCGACGTGGCCCGGCAGGTCCTCTCGTACGGGCACCTCTCCCTGATCGCCTCCATCATCGCGGTGGCCGTCGGCATGGCCGAGGCCGTCGCCCACCCCGGGACCCGGCTCCCGCTCGGCGTCGCCGCCCTCCTCTACGGGGGCTGCGCCCTCTTCCTCGCCACCTTCGGCTACACCCGCTGGCACCTCTTCCGCTCCTGGTCGGTGACCCGGCTGACCGCAGCCGCGCTCGTCCTGCTCCTGCTGCCGGGGGCCGTACTGCTGCCCTCGCTGGCGGCGCTCGCACTGCTGACCGCCGTGGTGACCGGACTCAACCTGGTGGAGCTGGCCTTCGTACGCCGCCGCGGGCAGCTCCCCGGCGCCGTCCTGGCATCCTGAGCGCCATGAAGATCGCCGCCGCACAGCTCACCTGCACACCCGGCGACGTCGCCGCCAACGCCGCGCAGGCCGCCGCCCTCGCCGCGCAGGCCCGCGACCGGGGCGCGGAGCTCGTGGTCTTCCCGGAGTTCACCCTCACCGGCTACGAACTGGAAGCCCTCGCCGAGGGCCCCTCCCTCTGGATGGCCGACGCCGACGACCCCCGCCTGGACGGACTGCGCTCGTCCGGCACCGCCGTGGCCGTCAACGTCGCCCTGCGCACCCCGGACCCGCTGCCCGCCATCGCCACCCTGGTCTACGACGCGTCCGGCGCGCACCTCACCACGTACGCCAAGCAGCACCTCTACCAGCACGAACAGGGCGCCTTCACCCCGGGCACCGCGGACGGCCGCTTCGAACTCGGCGGCATCCGCTTCTCCCTGGGCGTCTGCTTCGACAACCACTTCCCCGACCTGCCCGCCCGGGGCGCGGCCGACGGCTGCCGGGTCCACCTGGCGAGCTCCCTGTACGGCACGGGCGGCGGCATCGCCGAACGCGCCACCATCTACCCGGGCATGGCCAAGGACCACGGCCTCCACGTCGTCCTCGCCAACCACGTCGGCCCGGCCGGCCCCTGGACCGGCTGCGGCGGCGCGGCGATCTGGTCCCCCGACGGCACCCTCCTCGCCGAGGCGGACGCCCACACCCCGACGGTGGCCACGGCGGACGTCCTCCCCGCCTAGTGATCCGGCAGCAGGTGTTTGGCGCCCCACTCCCCCAGGGACTCCAGGGCCCCGTTCAGCTCCCGGCCGAGCGGGGTCAGGGAGTACTCCACCCGGGGCGGGACCTCGTCGTAGACCTCGCGGTGGACTATGCCGTCCGTCTCCAGCTCCCGCAGCTGCGCCGCGAGGACCTTCTCCGACACCCCGGGCACCAGGCGGCGCATCTCACCGAACCTCAGGCCCGGGCGCTGGTCCAGCTCCCACAGGATCGAGACCTTCCATTTTCCGTCGATCACCGACATCGCCGCGGCGATCCCGCAGTGGTCCGCGCCCGGCCTGCGCGTCAGCGCCATCCCGCCCACCCCTCCCACCTGCTCGCTCACCTCGAGGTAACCACCCACTCCGAAGTGCGTACTTGAGCAACCGTCAGCCTGTCACCAGGCTAAACGGCATGACCGACAACGACACCGCGCACCGCCCGCTCACCCTGCTCGGCCTCGGCGACATGGGCACCGCCCTCGCCCGTACCTGGCTCGCCGCCGGGCACCCCCTGACCGTCTGGAACCGCACCCCCGCCAAGGCGCAGCCCCTGGCCGCCGAAGGCGCGGCCGTCGCCGCGAGCCCCGCCGGGGCCGTCGCCGCGAACACCCTGATCGTGCTCTGTCTGCTGGACGACGCGAGCATCGGCTCCGTCCTGGACGGGATCGACCTGACCGGCAAGGACCTGGTCAGCCTCACCACCGGCACGCCCGCCGAGGGCCGGGCCCGGGCCGCCTGGGCCGAGGAGCGCGGCGCCCGCTTCCTGGACGCCGGGATCATGGCCACCCCGTCGATGATCGGCGTCCCCGAAGCCGGCGGATACGTGTTCTACAGCGGCTCCCGCGCCCTCTTCGACACCCACCGCGCGACCCTGGAGGTCCCGGCCGGCGCCCGCTTCGTCGGCACGGACCCGGGCCACGCGGCCCTGCACGACGTGGCGCTGCTGAGCGCGATGAACGGGCTGTTCGCCGGGATCTCGCACGCCTACGCGCTGATCGAGGGCGAGGACATCGCCCCGCAGGACCTGGCACCGCTGCTGTCGGAGTGGCTGGGCGCGATGGGGTTCTTCGTCGGGAACGCCGCCGAGCGGCTGACCTCCCGGGACTTCACCACCGGGGTGGTGTCCAACCTGGCCATGCAGGTCACGGCGAGCGGCACGCTGCTGCGCACCGCCGCCGACCAGGGGGTCAGCGCGGAGCTGATCGAGCCGTACCTGAAGCTGATGAAGGAGCGGCTGGACGCCGACCCGGCCGCCCACGCGGGCGAGGACACGGTGGGGGCGATCACCCTGCTGCGGCGCGGGTCCGGGCGCTGACGCACCCGGGGCCCGGCGTCAGGAGTAGGACCGCGGGTCCGGCCGGTACCCGCCCGGTTGCCCCAGCCCCGGCCCCTGGGCCTGGCCGTAGCCGTGCCCCTGGACCGGGGGCTGACCGTACGCGGGCGCCTGCTGCCCGTAGCCCTGGCCCGGAGCGGGGGCGTAGCCCTGACCGCCGTAGCCCTGGCCGGGCGCCGGCGGGTACGCCTGGCCCGGGGCCTGGGCGTAGCCCGGGCCGTAGGGCCCCGCGGCCCCGTACGGCCCCGCCTGGGCCGGGGCGGCGGTGCCGTCCTGGCCGCCTTCCTCGTCCCGCGCGTCGTCCTCGGAGCCGTCGGCCCCCACCAGGTCCCGCGCCAGCAGGGTCGCCCCCGCCACCGCGCCCGGCATCAGGAAGACCGCGACGAACGGGATCAGGAACAGCAGCACCAGCGGCACCCCGAAGCCGAGCGCCGTAGCGCGCCGCCCGCGCAGCAGGACGAGCTGCTCGTCGAGGTCCACCCGGCGTCGCTGGAGGGCGACCGAGGTCAGCTCCTGGGCGAGGAAGAAGCCGGAGACGCCGAAGCCGATCGCCGGGACCACCGTCTGCCCGACCACCGGGATGAACCCGAGGGCGAACAGCAGGATCCCGTAGAGCATCACCCGCACCAGCAGCCGCAGGCTGTCCCGGGCGGAGATCCACAGGTCCTCCCAGAACGAGCGCCCCGACTCCGGGACCTCACCGCCCTCGGTGCGGTCGACCTGCTCCGAGAGGGACTCGTAGAAGGGCTGGCCGACCAGCAGGGTCACCGCGGTGAAGGTGATCACCGAGAGGAAGAGCCCGAGGGAGACGACCAGGGCCGTCAGGAACCCGCGGAAGAGCCCGAGCCATGGCGAGGACCAGTCCGAGGCGAACGGCGTCGCCCAGGCGGTGAAGTCGTCGGCCCCGTAGAAGAGGCCGGTCAGCGCGGCGCCGTAGAGCACCAGCGAGACCAGGCCCGGCAGCAGGCCGAAGCCCAGCCAGCGGCCGTTGGCGAACACCCATCTCTGTCCGGCCCACAGGTACCGGAAACCCCCCGCAAGATCACGCATGCGGCCAGTTTACGGCGAAGGCCGCACCCCCCGGGGGGTGCGGCCTTCGTGGAGCTGCGGCGCGGGAACGTCAGGCGACGTTCAGCTCGACCGTGATGTTGCCGCGGGTCGCCTTGGAGTACGGGCAGATCCGGTCGGCCTTCTCGACCAGGTCCTTCGCGACGGCGGCATCCACGTTCGGGATCGAGGCGGTGAGCTTGACGATGATGCCGAAGCCCTCGTCGTTCTTGCCGATGCCGACCTCGGCGGTCACGGTGGAGCCGGTGACGTCGACGTTCTCGTTGCGGGCCGCGACGCTGAGGGCGCCCTGGAAGCAGGCGCTGTAGCCGGCGGCGAACAGCTGCTCCGGGTTGGTGCCGGCGCCGCTGCCGCCGAGCTCCTTCGGCGGGTTCACGACGACGTCGAGCTGTCCGTCGTCGGTGGCGACGCGGCCGTCGCGGCCGTTCTCGGCGGTGGCGACGGCCGTGTACGCGACGTCGGACTGGGTGATGGACATGAAAGTGGATCCTCCGGATAGACGCCGCGACTCGCGCCCACGATCGCGACGGTATGGAGGGAGCCTAACGGTTGCCCGCTCCCCTGCCCGAGGGAGGGTTTCTCCGAACCCGGTGGGGGGATTCCTGGCTCACGCCGCCTGGCCGGGCAGCGCCCGGCCAGGTCTTCCGCCATCGGCACCACCCGGGGCCGGACCAGCCCGGGCGAGCAGGACGTGCGGAGTCCTTGTCCCGGGGGGACACCGCTCCGCACACGCGGGTCTCCTGGAGTGCCCCGGCCCGACGGCCGGGGCATCCTCCGCTCAGCGGGTGAACGTGACGATCATCTTTCCGGTGTTCTCGCCGCGCAGCATTCCGAGGAAGGCCTCGGGCGCGTTCTCGACGCCCTCGACGACCGTCTCGTCGTAGCGGAGCTCGCCGGAGGCCAGCCAGCCGGCCACGTCCTTGACGAACTGCGGCTGGAGGGCGGCGTGGTCCCCGACCAGGATGCCCTGGAGGCGCAGGCGCTTGCCGATGACCATCATGAGGTTGCGCGGGCCCGGGGCGGGCTCGGTGTCGTTGTAGCCGGCGATCGCACCGCACAGGGTGGCACGGCCGTGCACGTTCATCTCGGAGATGGCCGCTTCGAGGTGGTCGCCGCCGACGTTGTCGAAGTAGACGTCGACGCCCTCGGGGGCGGCCTCCTTCAGCTGCTTCGCGACGGGGCCGTTCTTGTAGTTGAAGGCGGTGTCGAAGCCGTACTTCTCCGTGAGGAGGGTCACCTTCTCGTCCGAGCCGGCGGAGCCGATCACCCGCGAGGCGCCCTTGATCTTCGCGAACTGGCCGACGAGGCCGCCGACCGCGCCCGCCGCACCGGAGACGAAGACGGAGTCGCCCTCCTTGAACGAGGCGACCGCGAAGAGGCCCGCGTAAGCGGTCAGGCCCGGCATGCCGAGGACGCCGAGGTAGGCGGAGAGGGGGGCGAGGGAGGCGTCGACCTTGGTGGCGTGCTTCGCGTCGAGCTCGGCGTACTCGCGCCAGCCCAGCATGTGCAGGACGTGGTCACCGACCTCGAAGCCCTCCGCGTCGGAGGCGACGACCTCGCCGACCGCGCCGCCCTGCATCGGCTCGTCGAGCTGGAAGGGCGGGATGTAGGACTTGGTCTCGTTCATCCGGCCGCGCATGTACGGGTCCACGGACATGTGGAGGTTGCGGACCAGGATCCGGCCGGCGCCGGGCTCGGCGGACACGGGCACCTCACGGAGGGCGAAGTCCTCGGCCACGGGCCAGCCCTGCGGACGGCGGACGAGGTGCCATTCGCGGCTGACGGCGGGGATCTGAGACATGAGGGGCTCCAGAAAGAGGGTGGGGAACGCGGTGGGGACGGGAAGCGGGAACGCCGGAGACCACGGACCATGGAGGACCGCGGAAGCCGGAGAATTGCTTCACGACCTGAAACAACCATGCTCCTGGATATTTCATGTTGTCAAGCAAATGGGTACGCTGGTCCCATGCCCAGTCGTCGCGCAGACCCAGTGACCGTCGAGGTCGTCGAGCTCATCGGCGACGTCGTGGCCCGCTACCACATGGAGTACGAGGAGGCGGCCGCCCGCCACCAGCTCACCGGCGCCCAGGCGAAGGTCCTGACGCTGCTGTCGCTGGAGCCGCTGCCCATGCGCCGCATCGCGCAGAAGCTGCGCTGCGAGCCGTCCAACGTCACCGGCATCATCGACCGGCTGGAGACCCGCGGCCTGGTCGAACGCCGTCCGGACCCGGCCGACCGCCGGGTGAAGCTCGCCGCGCCCACCGGGGAGGGGGCCGAGACGGCGGAGCGGCTGCGCGAGTCGCTGGACTTCGCGCGCGAGCCGCTGGCCGGGCTCTCCGCCGAGGAACGCACGACCTTGCGGGATCTGCTCAAGCGGATGCTGGACTGAGACCCGGGGCCCGTCGGCCCGGCCCGCTCAGCAGAAGATCCAGAACACGCAGGTGTCGGTCGGCTGCGGCGTCGGCTTGCCCTGCTTGGTCTTCGTCGGACTCGGGTGCGCCGTGCCGGAGGTGCCGGCCGACGGCTTCCCCGATCCCGTCGGCCGTACGGTCGCCCCACCGCCGGAACCTTTCTGCGAAGGGGTCCCCGTCGGGGCGGAGGCGCTCCCGCTCGGCCCCGGCTGCGCCGACCCGCTCGGGCTCGCGCTGGGCCGGGCCGTCTTCGCCGCCCCGCCCGGGGCCTTCGGCAGGGCCGAGGGCGCGGCGGGGGCCTCGCTCGGGAGGGCGTCGGGCTGCTTGGGCCCGTTGTCGGTGAGCACCACCTCGTCGGCCCGGTTGACCCCCTCGTCGTCGCCCACGATCCGGGCCACGGCGATCGAGCCCCCGGCCGCGAGCACCAGCCCCAGCCCGACGGCCAGGGCCGTCCGCCCGCGCCTGCGGCGGGTGGCCGCGCGCTTGCGCGTGCCGGCCCGGCCCCCGTGGGGGGCGGTCAGCACGACGAGGGAGTCCGCGAACACCTCGGCCAGCGCGGGCTGCGGCTCGGGGGCCGGGGCCGGCGCGCCGGGCGCGGCGGCCGACAGGTACTCGGCCGGGGTCCCGCACCCCGCGCACGCGAGCGCGCCGTTGAGGTGTCTCTGGCAGGCGGGGCAGAAGTAGTTCATGGCGCCCGCAGGCTATGCGGTCCCCGGCAACATAAGTATTCCGGGAGCGTGAGGATCCTGTGTGGAATCGTGGCTTCCATGACCGCGACCCCCCGTCCGAGCCGCCCGGGAGCCTTCGGGCCGGACTCCTTCCAGCTGGTGCTGCTGCGCAGGATGGCGGACTTCCAGCCGGATCTCGCGGAGGCGGCCCGGCTGCGGCTGGGCGCCACCCTCGCCGAGCAGCGGGAGGCCAACCGGCGCTGGCAGGCGATGGTCCGCTCCCCCCGGTCGCGCGGGGCACTGGCCCGCTACCGGTCGGCGCTGGGCCCGCCGGAGTCGGCGGAGCCGCGGCGGATCGGGGACCTGGAGTGCGAGGCGCTGCTGTGGCCGGTGCCGCTCTGGCCGGAGCTGCGGTTCGAGGTGCTGGCGGCGCCGGACGGGGCGGTGTGGAACGAGTGGCTGGTGCGGGCCCCGGGCGCGCGGGGGCCCGTACTGGAGACGGACGCGGATCTGCTGCCCTGGTCGGCGACGGTGGACGAGGTGGCCCGGGCCTTCGCTCCGGCCCGGCCGATGGAGGGCACCGCGCCGACGCGCTGGCGGCTGGCGTTCACCGCGTCGGGGCGGGCCCTGGTGGCGGAGTTCACGTACGGCCTGCTCCAGCGGGTGCAGCCGGCGGGGGAGGGGGCGGCCTAGCCAGGGCCCGGCCTCAGGAGCGGAGGAAGGCGCGGACGCCCCAGGCGGTGGAGGTGCGGTGGTGGGGGCCGGCCGGCGAGATCCAGTGGTCCACGGTCGCCGTTCCGCCGCCGCACTTGACGCACCAGCGGCCGACGAGGGAGCCGAAGGAGTGGCCCACGAAGTCCGCGCGGAGGGAACCCCAGACGCCCGGATCGGCGTTGTGGCCGTGGACGAACACCACCGGATTGCGGGCCGCGGCGGCCGTGCGGGCGGCCGCAGCCTGGGCCGGGACGAGCGCGAGCAGGGTGAGGCAGAGGGTCAGGAGTGCCAGGAACCTCTGGCGGGGCGTCAGCATCTGGTCCCCTATACCTTGTTACGCACGGGTAGCGCGGACGGTGCGCGCATGCTGCTGCCTGTCGGTACAGAAATCCACCCCCGTGCAGCACGTCCGCCCCGCACGACGCGCCCCGGCCGGAGCATTCCAGCAGGCGGTATGCCCTATTAACCCGAGAAGATATGAAATGCGACCGGCGTCCGCCGGTCCCCTTCTGTACCAGCGCTCTCGGGAGGACCTGCCGTGACCGTCAGTCTTGAGCAGTTGCGCCGCTGCCACGTCGCCGTCGACCTGGGGGCCGCGAGGACCCGCGTCTACGTGAAGGGAGCCGGACTGGTCGTCGACGAACCCAGCGTCGCCGCCGTCAACACCCGTACCGGCGCCCTCATCGCCGTCGGCACCTTCGCCGAGCGGATGACGGGCCGCACACCCGACTACATCCGCGTCGTGCGCCCCGTCTCCGGCGGCACCGTCGTCGACATCGAGATGGCCCAGCGGATGCTGCGTCACCTCCTCGGCGAGAAGCTGCGCCGGGCCCTGCGCCGCAAGCCCCGACTGCGTGCCGCCTGCTGCACCCCGCACGACGCCGACCCGCTGGCCCAGCGCGCGGCCGTCGAGACGATGGTCGGACTGGGCGCGCGGCGCGTCGAACTGGTCGACACCCTGATCGCGGCGGCCGTCGGCTGCGGCCTGCCCGTGGAGCAGCCGACCGCGACGATGATCATGGTGTGCGGGGCGGCGGCCACCCAGGTCGCGGTCCTCTCCCTCGGCTCGATCGTCACCGCCGAGCGGATCCCCGTCGGCGGCGAGGCCATCGACCACGCGGTGGTCCAGCACCTGCGCCACGCCCACGAGCTGATGCTGCCGAGCCAGGCCGTCCGCCCCCTCCAGCTGGCCCTGCACGGCAACGGCATCACCTCCGACGGGCCCGCCTCGACCCTGATCCACGGCCGCGACGTGGCCACCGGGCTGGCCCGCTCCGTCCACGTGGACACGGCTGCCGTCCGGGACGCCATCCACACCCCGCTGACGGCCGTCCTCGACGGCATCGGCAAGGTACTGCGCGACTGCCCGCCGGACCTGGTCGCGGACCTGACGGACCGGGGGATCATGATGGTGGGCGGCAGCGCCCTGCTGCCGGGGCTGGACCAGATGCTGAGGGATTCGACCGGAATGCCCGTGGCCATCGCGGAACGGCCCGACGTGTGCGCCGTCATGGGTCTCGGCGCGATGCTCGAAGGGAAGATCGCCCCGATGGTCCTCAACCCGCTGGCCGAATGAGGCAGGAGCCTGCCGCCGAAGGGACGGGTGGTCCGGGGTCCGTGCCGGCGAACGAGCCGGGGTCCGTGCAGGGTTCCCGTCCGGGGACCGAGCCGGGTCCGGGTTCGGGTTCGGGCTCCGAGCCGGAGTCCGGTGCCGAGCCCGAGTCCGGTGCCGAGCCGGGGTCCGGGGCCGAGCCCGAGTCCGGTGCCGAGCCCGAGTCCGGTGCCGAGCCGGAGTCCGGGACCGAGCCCGAGTCCGGTGCCGAGCCGGAGCCCGAGCCGGAGCCCGGGCCGGAGTCCGGGGTGGGCGGGCTGGTGGCCGGCGCGACGCCGTCCGGCCTCCCGGTGCTGCTGGACGCCGTCCTCAGCGTCGGCTCGGAGCCGGAGCTCCAGGCCACCCTCCAGCACGTCGTGGACTCCGCCACCGAGCTGTGCGGGGCCCGGTACGGAGCGCTCGGGGTCGTCGACCCGGAGCGCGGCAGGCTCACCCAGCTGTTCACCTCCGGGATGACCGAGGCCGAACGGGCGGCGATCCCCCGGCTGCCCGACGGCCGCAGCGGCGTGCTCGGCGCGCTGATCACCGACCCCCGGCCGCTGCGGCTGGACGACCTCGCGCAGGACCCCCGCTCGGCCGGCCTGCCGCCCGGGCACCCGCCCATGCGCAGCTTCCTCGGCGTGCCGATCAGGGTGCACACCGAGGTCTTCGGGAATCTCTACCTCACGGAGAAGGCCGGCGGCGGCCCCTTCACGGACGAGGACCTCACCCTGGTGCGGGTCCTGGCCTCGCAGGCCGGGATAGCGATCGGCAACGCCCGACTGTTCGAGACCGCCCGCCGCCGGGAGCGCTGGATCGAGGGCGCGGCCGCCGTGACCACCACCCTGCTGGCGGGGCGGCCGGCGGCCGACGCCCTGATGTGCGTCGCCGAACGGGCCCGGCTGCTGGCGGACGCGGCGGCCGGCGTGGTGCTCCAGCCGACCCCGGAGGGCGGCATGGAGATCGTGGCCGCCTCCACGCACGGGGACCCCGGCGACCTGATCGGCACCACCATCGCGCCGGGTTCGCCCGTACTGGTGCAACTGCTGGGCGGAGAACCCGTCTTCATAGAGGACTCGTCGACCGACCCCCGGATGACCACGCACGTCCGCAAGCGGTTCGGGCCGAGCATGATGCTCCCCCTCCAGAGCGGCGGCCAGCTGATCGGCACCCTCGCCCTGCCCAGAGCCCGGGGCGGGCGCCCGTACGACGCCGTCGACCGGCTGCTGGCCTCGCAGTTCGCCTCGCAGGCGGCGCTGGCACTCGTCCTGGCGGACGCGCAGCACGACCGCGAGCAGCTCGCCGTCTACGAGGACCGCGACCGCATCGCCCGCGACCTGCACGATCTCGTGGTCCAGCGGCTGTTCGCGACGGAGATGATGCTGGAGAGCACCCGGCGGCGGTCCTCGAACGCGCCGACGGGGGACGTGGCGGACGTGGGCGACGAGCTGAGCCGGGCCGTGGACGAGCTCGACTCCACCATCCAGGAGGTCCGCACGGCCATCTTCGCCCTCCAGCAGCCTCCGACGGACGCCCCGACGACCTTCCGGGGACGGGTGCTGCGGGAAACCGGCGGAGCCGCCGTCCTGCTGGGCTTCCAGCCGTCGGTCCACTTCGCGGGGGCGGTCGACGCGCTGCTCCCTGACCGGGTGACGGACGCCCTCCTGGCCACCCTCCGCAGCGCCCTGGCAGCGGCCCACCGCCGCAGCGGGGTCACGGCGATCGCGGTCGAGGTGGACGCCACCCCGTCCCGCGTCCGCCTCACGGTCTCGGACGACGGCGACACGGACGCGGGCTCCCGGGGAACGACGGTGACGTGGGAGTCGGGGCTGTAGCAGGGGGGTGCGGGCCGTCTCCTTTGGCACACCCGACTCCCATGGCCGCCCGGCTCCCCGTCTGCGGCTGGGTGGGCCGGGGGCGGAGTCCCGCCGGGTCGGCTCCGCACCGCGGGGCGGGACCGGGAAGGGCGGGACCTCGGCCGGGCGGTCCGGGGAGGGCTCGGGGGGTTCCCGGAGGGACGGCACGGTTCGGTGATGGACATGCGGCAGGACCAGGAATCAGACGAGGTCGTCGGGGCCGCCTCGCCGGGCGTCCGGGCCGGCCACAGGCCTCAAGCGGCACCGCCCGACGCATCGGATCGCCACGCGCTCCTCCCGTCTCGGCGTCAGACGCCCGCCTGGGGCCGCTGCCTGCACGAAATGCCGATCAGGAAGGCATCCGGGGCGGACAGGCGCATCGGATCGCTACGCGCTTCCCATGTCTCGGCGTCAACCGGCCGTCCGGGCCTGGCCATGGGCAGGGACGTCCGGCCGAGACCCCGCCATGGCCCCGGCACCCCGCGCGGGCAGTGGCGGGCCTCCGCCACGGGCCCCCGTACGCCGCGCCCACCGCCTACCCTGGCCGCGTGACGACCCGTCTCTCGGCCCGTGCCGCCATCGCCGCCCTGACCGACCCCGGGAGCTTCGCCGAGCTGCCCGCGCCCGCCGCGGAGTACCCCGACGACGACGGGCCGCTCGGCTGGGCCGGGTACGACGCCTCGCGGGCCCGGGCCGGGGCGCGGACCGGGGAGCGGGAGTCCGTCGTCACCGGGACCGCCCGCATCGGCGGGCACGAGGCCGCCCTCGTCTCCTTCGAGTTCGGGTTCCTCGGGGGCAGCCTCGGCCGGCGTACCGGCGACCGGCTGGAGGCCGCGTACGCGCACGCCCGCGAGCGCCGCCTGCCGCTGGTCTCCCTGATCGCCACCGGCGGCTCCCGCATGCAGGAGGGGATGCTCGCGCTGGCGCAGCTCCAGCGCGTGGCCCGCCAGTGCGTGCTGACCCGGGCCGCCGGGCTCCCGCAGATCGCGGTGCTGCGCGACCCCACCACCGGCGGCGGCTGGGCCACCCTCGGAGCGGGGGCCGACGTGGTGCTGGCGCTGCCCGGGGCGCAGGTCGGCTTCGCCGGGTCCCGGGTGCGGCCGGCGGACGCCGATCCGGCGGCGTACACCGCCGAGGGGCAGTACGCCGCCGGGCACGTCGACGCCGTCGTCCCCCCGGCGGAGCTGCCCGCGGCGGTCGGGGACTGGCTGCGGGTGCTGGCCGCGCCCCGGGCGGGCGTCCGCGTCGAGCCCCCGGCCGCGCTGGGTGTCGTCACGCCCCCGCTGACCGGCTGGGACGCCGTCCGGCAGGCCCGGCGCCCCGAGCGCCCCCGGGCGGAGGCGTACCTGGACGCGTACTTCGGGCTGCGGCTGCCGCTGCGCGGGGACCGGGCCGGGGCCTTCGACGCCGGGATGCTGTGCGGGTTCGGGCTGCGGGAGGGGCGGGCGGTGGCGTACGCGGCCCAGTGCGGCACCGCCACCCGCCCGGCGGGCTACCGTACGGCGGCCCGCGTGATCCGCCTCGCGGACCGGCTCGGCGTCCCCGTGCTCACCCTGGTCGACACCCCGGGCGCGGCCAACGACGCCGCCGCCGAGCACGCGGGCGCCGGTCCGGCCATCGCGGACTGCTTCGCGGCGGTCGCGGCAGCGACCGTCCCGGTGACGACCCTGCTGATCGGCGAGGGCGGTTCGGGCGGGGCTCTCGCCCTGGCCGCGCCGGGCAACACATGGGTGACCCCGGACAGCTACTTCTCGGTGATCGCCCCCGAGCTGGCGGCGGCCATTCTCAAGCGCCCCGCCGAGGAGGCCCCCGCCACGGCGGACCAGCTCCGCATCCGCCCCCAGGACCTGGTGGACCTCGGCGTGGCGCGGGGCGTCGTCGGCCCGGAGGCCCGCGCGTAGGCCGGACCGCGGATCCCGGGAGACCGGCGCCATGGCACATGACCGAGGCGCCGTCGCGAAGATGCCCGGCCTCTTCGACCCCGGCCCCGGCCGTTGGGGCCCGGGCGGCGATCCCCACGTCCGGCAGGCACTCCGCGACGCCCTGTCCGGTACGGACGTCCCGCCGTCGGCCGAGGCGGTCGCCGGCCTCTCGCGGGCGACGTCCGAAGAGCTCGTGGAGGTCGCCCTCGACGGAGCGGTACGCCCACGGCAGGGTGTCCGGCGGCGTGGTCCATCCCGTCAGGTGGCGGCAGAGGTTGCTGCCGCTGGTGGTGGAGCGTGCCGGCAGGCCCCGGGACCCGCTGACGGCGCGGCGCACCCGCCGGCTCCCGTTCACAGCCGGGCCCCGGCCCCGTCCCCCCTACGCCTGCGGCGACCGGGAGTCGTACCGGGCGAAGGACCGCCACCGCGCGGCCAGCAGCCCCAGGACGGCCACGCACGCGAGGCCGCCGCCGGTGACGGCGACGGTCGGGGAGGCGAGGTCGCCCACGGTTCCGGCCAGGAAGTCGCCGAGGCGGGGCCCGCCCGCGACGACGACGATGAACACGCCCTGGAGCCGGCCCCGCATCCCGTCCGGGGTCGCGGTCTGCATCATCGTGGAGCGGAACACCATCGAGATGGTGTCGGCGCACCCGGCCAGCGCGAGGAAGAGCAGCCCCAGCCAGAGGTTGCGGGTCAGTCCGAACACGGCGATGGCCAGCCCCCACGCGGCGACGGACAGCAGGATCGCCAGCCCGTGCCGCCGGATCCGCCCCTGCCAGCCGGAGAACAGCCCGCCGAGCAGCGCGCCCACGGCGGGGGCGGCGACCAGCAGGCCGACGGTCTTGGCGTCGCCGCCGTACCAGAGGACGGCGATGGCCGGGAACAGCGCCTTCGGCTGGGCGAAGATCATCGCGGCCATGTCGGAGAAGAAGGTCATCCGGATGTTGGGCGTGGTCCCGAGGAAACGCAGCCCGTCCATCACCGAGGCCCGCCCCTTGCGCCCCTCCGGAAGCATCGCGGGGAGCCGCCACATGGCATAGAGGGCGGCGACGAAGGTCACGACGTCGATCAGGTAGGCCGCCTGGTAGCCCCACCAGCCGACGATCAGCCCGCCCAGCACCGGGCCGAGCATGGTGCCGGAGGTCATGGTGACGGAGCCCAGCGCGTTCGCGGCGGGAAGCTGCTCGGGCGGCAGCAGCTTCGGGATCATGGCCGAGCGGGCCGGCCCGTTCAGCGCCCCGCAGACGGCCTGGAGGGCGACGACGGTGTAGAGCAGCCAGACCCGGTGGTAGTCGAGCAGGGCCGCGGCCGCCAGGCCGGCGGACAGGACGGTGAGCCCGATCTGGCTGTAGAGGCCGAGTTTGCGCCGGTCCACGGTGTCGGCGATGGCTCCGCCGTACAGGCCGAAGGCGACGAGCGGGACGAGGGAGAAGAGGCCGACCAGCCCGACGGAGAAGCTGGAGCCGGTGATCTCGTAGACCTGGAGCGAGATCGCCAGGGCCGTCATGGCCTGGCCCATCCAGGAGATGGTGCCGCCCACCCACAGCCGTCTGTAGTGGGCGGAGGTGCGCAGCGGTGTCAGGTCGGCGAGTATGCGCCGCTTCGGTCGGGTCGGGGAGGCGGTACCGGTCACACGGGATGGTAACCGGACCTTTCTAGGGCGCTCCTGGAGCCCGGAGGGCGTTCGTACGGGCATCACGCGCGCGCAGCGCGCGACCGCACACCCGCACCGCGCGACCCACCCGGACCGGTGGTTTCAGTGCGCGATCGGTCTTGCCGCTAACTCGCCATTATCACCCGACATTTGACCGGATCGACGTTGCGTCCCGGGCGCCTGTTCGGCTCATGATGAAAGACTCGTATGTCCAGGGAGGCGTAGTGATCGATCCTGGCAACAGCACCACGAGCACCAGTGACACCGGCCCCGCGGGCCACGCCCTGCACACCGCGAGCGGTGTCACCACCCCCCTCACGGTCGGGGTCGAGGAAGAGTTCCTGCTCGTCGACGACCGCACCCTTCGGGTCGTCCCGGCCGCGCCGCTCGTCCTCGCCACCGCGGCCGGGCTCCCCCAGCAGCTGCATCCCGAGGGGACCCGGTACCAGGTGGAGATCTCCACCCCGGTCGCCGACTCGGCGACCGGCCTGCGCGAGGAGCTCGCCGCCCTGCGGCGGACCCTCGCCGCGGCGGCCCGTGAGCACGGCTGCCGCCTGCTGGCCGCGCCCTCGCCCGTCGTGGCCGTCGAAGGGCCGCTGCACCTGACCGACGACGAGCCGCGCCAGCGCGAGCAGCACCGCCGCTTCGGCGCGCTGACCGACACCCTGGTCAGCTGCGGCCGCCACATCCACATCGGCACCCTCGACGTGGACACCGCGGTGGCGGTGTCCAACCGGGTCCGGCCCTGGCTGCCCACGCTGATCGCGCTGGCGGCCAACTCCCCCTTCTGGAACGGCCGTGACACCGGCCACTCCAGCTGGCGGGCGATGGCCTGGGCGGGCTGGCCCTCGGCGGGCCCGCCGCCGCACTTCCCGTCCACGGCCCATTTCCGGCGATCGGTGCAGACCCTGCTCGGCTCCGGGGCCGCCCTGGACACCAAGATGGTCTACTGGGACCTCCGCCCCTCCGGAAACTGGCCCACGCTCGAGATCCGGGCGCCCGACATGTCCCCGGACATCGACACGGCCGTGCTCCAGGCCGAGCTGGGCCGCGCCCTGGTCTCCTCGGCGCTGCGCGACATCGCGGAGCAGCGGCCCGAACGGCCCGTACGGGACGAGGTACTGCGTCTCGCGCGGTGGCGGGCGGCGCACGACGGGCTGGAGGGATTCGGCCTGGACCCGTACACGGGCGCCGAGCTCCCGGCGGCCGACCTGGCGGAGGCCCTGCTCGACCTGGTCGCCCCGGACCTGGCCGCCGCCGGCGACCTGGACCACGCGGCGAAGACCCTGGGCGGACTGCTGCGCGACGGCTCGGGCGCGGCCCGTCAGCGCTCGGCGTTCGCCCGCCGCCAGGACCTGACGGACGTCCTGCGCCACCTGGTGGAGGAGACGGAGAAGTTCTGACCCCGGCCGCCGCCGGCACACGGGGCCGCAGGCACCGACGCGCACGCCTGCGGCCCCTTCGCGCGCCTCGGGGACGTCACGGGCGACATCGGCGGGACCCGTGTCGTCCCGAAACGGAGAAGTGCCCCCACCCAGGCCTGGGCAGGGGCACCGATGACGCCGACGACACCAGCCGCAACGTTTCTGCGACACGGGCCTCGTGGTGGGGCGGGTGGGACTCGAACCCACGGCCGACGGATTATGAGTCCGCTGCTCTAACCGGCTGAGCTACCGCCCCTTCACGGCGTGGCGCGTACATGTGTGCGCGCCGTCTGCCGCAGCATAGCCGCTCATACGATCTCCTGCTTCGGATGCCCCGCATGATCGGCTTCGCATGTCCAGAGAGACCGCGCTGGAAGCTGCCCGGTTCCAGATCCGGGGTAAAAAGAAAGAGGACCCGACCGGGTCCTCTTCCCTTCCTGCTCCCCCGACTGGACTCGAACCAGTAACCTGCCGGTTAACAGCCGGCTGCTCTGCCAATTGAGCTACAGGGGACCGCGCTCCCCCGACTGGACTCGAACCAGTAACCTGCCGGTTAACAGCCGGCTGCTCTGCCAATTGAGCTACAGGGGATTGCTGCGGTGCCACGAACAGCCCACCTCCGGCCTTGCCGGGGGGCGAGCGCCCGTTGCGAGTCATAGATTAGCGCAAGCAGGGGGGTGCTCCGCCAATCGGTATCGCCAGCCGGCCGGGCACCGACACGACGAAGGGTGACAGGCATGCGGTACAAGGTCACGTTCCTCGCCGGAGTGGTCCTCGGCTACGTGGTGGGAACCGCCGCGGGGCGCGAGCGGTACGAGGAGATGAAGAAGTCCGCCCGGCGCTTCGCGCAGAACCCGGTGGTGCGCAACGCCGCCGAGACGGCGGGGCAGAACGGGCGGGCGTTCGCGGGCAAGGCGTTCACCGCCGTCGGCGGCAGGGTCGGCGACGCCCTGCCGCCCTCGGTGGCCAGGCGGGTGCCCGGACTGCGGGACCGGCGGCAGGGGTCCGAGGACGAGTGGGGAACCAGCAACACCTGACCCTCCTGGCAGGGCCGTTCGGTGGGGCAGAATTCTCCGCATGGGGATAGTCGCCGGGCTGGACAGCTCTTCCACCTTCACTCGCATCGTCGTCTGCGACACGGACACGGGCGCCGTACTGCGCCAGGGCTACGCACCCCATCCGCAGCAGGCGGGCGAGGCGGTCCCCCACGAGACCGACCCGCAGGCCTGGCTGCTCTCCCTCGGCGAGGCCGCCGGCGGCGGGCTGCTGGAGGGCGTCCAGGCCATCGGGGTCTCCGCGCGGCGCGGCCTGCTGGCACTGGACGCGCAGGGCGGGCTGGTCGGGCCCGCCCTGGTCGGCAACGACCGGCGCGGGCAGGTCGCCGCGGCCGACCTGGTCGAGGCGCTCGGCGGCAAGGCCGCCTGGACGGCGGCCGTGGGCTCGGTCCCGCACCCCGCGCAGCCGATCGTGAAGCTCGCCTGGCTGGCCCGTACCGACCCCGAGGCCGCGCGCCGGGTGGCGGTGCTGATGTCCCCGCACGACTGGCTCGTCTGGCAGCTGCTGGGCCGGCCCGCCCGCCGCACCACCGACCGGGCCGACGCCTCCGGGACCGGGTACTGGTCGGCGGCCACCGGCTCCTACCGGCCGGACCTGGTCGAGCTGGCGCTCGGCCACCAGGCGCTGCTGCCCGAGGTCCTCGGCCCGTGCGACGCGGCCGGGATGACCCCGGAAGGGCTGCTGATCTCCGCCGGGACCGGGGAGACCACGGCGGCCGTGCTCGGGCTGGGCCTGGGGCCGGGGGACGCGGTGGTCTCGCTGGGGGCCACCGGTTCGGTGATGGCCGTGCACCACGAGGCGCTGGCCGAGCCGGGCGGCCTGATCACCTCCCTCGCCGACGCCGGCGGCATGCACCTGCCGGTGGTGAACACCTCCAACGCCGTACGGACCCTGCGCGGCACCGCCGACATGCTGGGAACCGACCTGGAGGGGCTGAGCGCGCTCGCGCTGAAGTCGACGCCGGGCGCCCACGGGCTCGTGCTCCTGCCGTACCTGGAGGGGGAGCGCACCCCGAACCTGCCGCACACCGCCGGGACCCTGTCCGGGCTGCGCCGGGACTCCATGAAGCCGGAGCACCTGGCGCGGGCCGCGTTCGAGGGGATGCTGTGCGGGCTGGTCGACGCCCTCGACGTGCTGCGGCACCGGGGCGTGGGGATCCGGCGGGTGTTCCTGCTGGGCGCGGCGGCCGAGCTGCCCGCCGTACAGGCCGCCGCTCCGGGGCTGTTCGGGACGCAGGTCGTCGTGCCCGCCCCGGCGGACTACGCGGCGCTGGGCGCGGCCCGGCAGGCGGCGTGGGCGCTCGGGGTGCGGCAGGGCACGCTGGCCCCGCACACCCCGCCGCTGTGGCCGGCGCCGGCCGCGCAGGTCTTCGAGCCGGGCGAGGAGTTCGCGGCCTGGCAGGCGGTGCGCCATCAGTACGTCGCGACGCGGGAGCAACTGCACCCGGGGGCCTTCTGAGCGGGAAGTGACAGCATGCGCGCCCGGTCCGCAAGGCTTTGCGCGTGCGGGTTCTGGCAGCAAGGGGACCTTGGCATGAAGAGGCCTCCGCCTTTTGACCCGGTTTTGCGAAAAGCGGTAGGGATCAAGCCTGCGCTTGGCACAAGATGGAGTGAACCCCCTCGATCTTGCCTACCGGAGCCTGCGCGTGCTCATACGACTTCTGCGGACGTACCTGCGTCCGCACCGGAAACCCATCGCCGCACTGGTGCTGCTGCAACTCCTGCAGACCAGTGCGAGCCTCTACCTGCCCACGCTCAACGCCGACATCATCGACCACGGTGTCGTCAGCGGTGACACGGGTTACATCCTGCGCTTCGGCGCACTGATGCTCGGTGTCTCGCTCGTCCAGCTCGTCTGCAACGTCGGGGCCGTCTACTTCGGTGCGCGGACCGCCGCCGCGCTGGGCCGGGACCTCCGGGCCGCCGTCTTCGACCGGGTGCAGAGCTTCTCCGCCCGCGAGCTGGGCCAGTTCGGCGCGCCGTCGCTGATCACCCGTACGACCAACGACGTCCAGCAGGTCCAGATGCTGGCGCTGCTGACCTTCACGCTGATGGTCTCGGCGCCGATCATGTGCATCGGCGGCATCGCCATGGCGCTCTCCCTGGACGTGAAGCTGTCGGGCGTGCTGCTCGCCGTGGTCCCGGTGCTGGGCATCTCGGTCGGCGCGATCGTCTGGAAGACGCGTCCGCTGTTCCGCCGGATGCAGGAGCGTCTCGACGTGGTCAACCGGGTGCTGCGCGAGCAGATCACCGGCAACCGCGTGATCCGCGCCTTCGTCCGCGACGGCTACGAGGAGGAGCGTTTCCGCGGGGCGAACACCGAGCTGACGGGCGTCTCGCTGGCCTCGGGCCGGCTGCTCGCGCTGATGTTCCCCGTCGTCATCCTGGTCGTGAACATCTCCAGCGTGGCCGTCATCTGGTTCGGCGCGATGCGCGTCGACGGCCGGGAGATGGAGATCGGCCAGCTGACGGCCTTCCTCGCCTACCTGATGCAGATCGTGATGGCCGTGATGATGGCCACCTTCATGTTCATGATGGTGCCGCGCGCCGAGGTCTGCGCGGAGCGCATCCAGGAGGTCCTGGACACCGAGTCCAGCGTGGTCCCGCCCGTGGACCCGGTGCGTTCGGTGTCCCTGCGCGGCCGGCTGGAGCTGCGCGGCGCCGACTTCCACTACCCGGGCGCCGAGGCGCCGGTGCTGCGCGGGGTGGACCTGGTGGCCCGCCCCGGCGAGACGACGGCGGTGATCGGCTCCACCGGCAGCGGCAAGTCCACACTGCTGGGCCTGGTGCCCCGGCTGTTCGACGCGACGGGCGGCGAGGTGCTCGTCGACGGCGAGGACGTGCGCCGGCTGGACCCGCAGCTGCTGGCCCGGACGGTCGGCATGGTCCCGCAGAAGCCGTACCTGTTCTCCGGGACCGTCGCCTCGAACCTGCGCTACGGCCGTCCGGACGCGACGGACGAGGAGCTGTGGCGGGCCCTGGAGGTGGCCCAGGCCAAGGACTTCGTCTCCGAGCTGGAGCACGGCCTCGAAGCCCCCATCACCCAGGGCGGGACGAACGTCTCCGGCGGCCAGCGCCAGCGCCTGGCGATCGCCCGCACGCTGGTGCAGCGCCCGGAGATCTACCTCTTCGACGACTCCTTCTCGGCCCTGGACTACGCGACGGACGCGGCACTGCGCGCGGCGCTGGCCCGTGAGACGGAGGAGGCGACGGTGGTCATCGTCGCCCAGCGGGTCTCCACGATCCGCGACGCCGACCGGATCATCGTCCTCGACGAGGGCCAGGTGGTCGGCGAGGGCCGCCACCACGAGCTGATGGCCGGCAACGAGACCTACCGGGAGATCGTGCTCTCCCAGCTGACGGAGGCGGAGGCCGCATGAGCGGGCCCGGAGGACGGATGATGATGGGCTCGCCCCAGAGGTCCATGGACTTCAAGGGGTCGGGCAAGCGGCTGCTGGGGCAGCTGGCGAGGGACAAGAAGAAGCTGTGGGGCATGGTCGCGGCCGTGGTCGGCAGCGTCGCCTGTTCGGTGGTCGGGCCGAAGATCCTGGGCGAGGCCACGGACCTGGTGTTCGCGGGGATCGTCGGCCGGGAGATGCCCGAGGGCCTCACCAAGGAGCAGGCGCTGGAAGGGCTGCGCGCCCAGGGGCACGGCGGCATGGCGGACATGCTGGCGAGCACCGACTTCACGCCGGGCGAGGGCATCGACTTCGGCGCCGTCGGGGTCGTGTCGCTCTGGGCGCTGGCGGTCTTCGTCATGGCGGCCCTGCTGATGCTGGTCGCGACGAGGCTGTCGAACCTCGTGCAGAACGGCATGGTGTACCGGATGCGCGAGGAGCTCCAGGCGAAGCTGTCGCGGCTGCCGCTGTCGTACTTCGACCAGCAGAAGCGCGGCGAGGTGCTGAGCCGGGCGACGAACGACATCGACAACATCGGGCAGACCCTCCAGCAGACGCTGGGTCAGCTGATGAACTCGCTGCTGACGATCGTCGGCGTGCTGGCGATGATGTTCTGGATCTCGCCGCTGCTGGCGCTGGTCGCGCTGGCGACCGTACCGGTGGCCATGGTGGTCGCGGCGAAGATCGGCAAGAAGTCGCAGCCGCAGTTCGTGGCCCAGTGGAAGAGCACCGGCACGCTGAACGCCCACATCGAGGAGATGTACTCCGGCCACGCGCTGGTGAAGGTCTTCGGGCGGCAGAAGGAGTCGGCGGAGGTCTTCGCCGAGCAGAACGAGGAGCTGTACCGGGCCTCGTTCAAGGCGCAGCTGGTCAGCGGCATCATGCAGCCGGTGATGTTCTTCGTCTCGAACATCAACTACGTGCTGGTGGCGGTCGTCGGCGGTCTGCGGGTGGCCTCGGGCAACCTGTCGATCGGTGACGTGCAGGCGTTCATCCAGTACTCGCGCCAGTTCTCGATGCCGCTGACGCAGGTGGCGTCGATGGCGAACCTGGTGCAGTCCGGCGTCGCCTCGGCGGAGCGGGTGTACGAGCTGATGGACGCGCCCGAGCAGGAGCCGGACGCCGAGGTCCCGGAGCGTCCGGAGGAGCTGCGCGGACAGGTCGTCCTCGACAAGGTGGCGTTCCGCTACGAGCCGGACAAGCCGCTGATCGAGGACCTGTCGCTGCGCGTGGAGCCGGGCCAGACGGTCGCGATCGTCGGCCCGACCGGCGCGGGCAAGACCACCCTGGTCAACCTGCTGATGCGGTTCTACGAGGTCACCGGCGGCGAGATCGCCCTCGACGGGGTGGACATCGCGAAGATGACCCGCGAGGAGCTGCGCTCCGGGATCGGCATGGTCCTCCAGGACACCTGGCTGTTCGGCGGGACCATCGCGGAGAACATCGCGTACGGCGCCTCCCGCGAGGTCACGCGCGCCGAGATCGAGGAGGCCGCGCGGGCGGCGCACGCGGACCGGTTCGTCCGTACGCTGCCCGACGGCTACGACACGGTGCTCGACGACGAGGGCGCGGGCGTCAGCGCGGGCGAGAAGCAGCTGATCACGATCGCCCGGGCGTTCCTGTCGGACCCGGTGATCCTCGTGCTGGACGAGGCGACGAGCTCGGTGGACACCCGTACCGAGGTGCTGATCCAGAAGGCGATGGCCCGCCTGGCGCACGGCCGTACGTCCTTCGTGATCGCGCACCGTCTGTCGACGATCCGCGACGCCGACGTGATCCTGGTGATGGAGAGCGGCTCGATCGTCGAGCAGGGCACGCACCAGGAGCTGCTGGACGCGGACGGCGCGTACGCGCGGCTGTACGCGGCGCAGTTCGCGCAGGCGGTGGCCGAGGTCGACTGACCCGGGTCACGCGCGAGCGGTGGGGGCGTCCTTCGGGGCGCCCCCTTCCCGTGGGCGGCGCGGTCAGTCGAGGTAGCCGCGCAGCTGGTCCGCGAAGGCGTGGTCGCGGAGTTTGGCGAGGGTCTTGGACTCGATCTGGCGGATCCGTTCGCGGGTGACGCCGAAGATGCGGCCGATCTCCTCCAGGGTGCGCGGGCGGCCGTCGGCGAGCCCGTAGCGGAGCTGGACGACCTTGCGTTCGCGTTCGCCGAGGGTCGACAGGACGGCTTCGAGGTGTTCGCGCAGCAGGAAGAAGGCGGCGGACTCCATGGGGGAGGCGGCGTCGCCGTCCTCGATGAGGTCACCGAGCGCGACGTCCTCCTCCTCGCCGACGGGGGCGTGCAGGGAGACGGGCTCCTGGGCGAGGCGCAGGACCTCCAGGACCCGTTCGGGGGTCAGTTCCAGGTGGAGGGCGACCTCTTCGGCGGTGGGCTCGTAGCCGCGCTCCTGGAGCATGCGGCGCTGGACGCGGACCACGCGGTTGATGAGTTCGACGACGTGGACGGGGACGCGGATGGTACGGGCCTGGTCGGCGAGGGCCCGTGACATCGCCTGGCGGATCCACCAGGTGGCGTAGGTGGAGAACTTGTAGCCGCGCGCGTAGTCGAACTTCTCGACGGCGCGGATCAGTCCGAGGTTGCCCTCCTGGACCAGGTCGAGCATGGTGAGCCCGCGGCCGACGTAGCGTTTGGCGACGGAGACGACGAGGCGCAGGTTGGACTCGATGAGCCTGCGTTTGGCCATCCGGCCCATGACGACGAGTTTGTCGAGGTCGACGGCGAGCTGGGAGCCGAGGTCGGCGGCGCCGCCGAGCTTCTCCTCGGCGAAGAGTCCCGCCTCCACCCGCCGGGCGAGTTCCACCTCTTCGGCGGCGGTGAGGAGCGGGATCCTCCCTATCTCGCGCAGGTACTGGCGGAAGAGGTCGGCGGAGGGCCCTCCCGCGGCCGGTCCCATCGGTCCCCGGCCGGGCTTCGGGGGTGCCGGCTCGATGAGTTCGAGCACCTCGGGCCCGTCGTCCTCGGCGTGCTCCGCGGCTGCGCGTGCGGCGGCGTCTGCGGTTTCGTCCACGGTCTCGGCCTCGGCCTCTGCGGTTGCGACGGCGTCGGCGTCGGCGTGGAAGGAGCTGCCGGCGGGGTGGCTCACGTTCACGGTCAGGGTCCGGGTCTGCACGGGGGCGACCTCCAGGGGCTCCGAGGACGGTGGCACCGCACCTCAGTGTGGGGTACGACACATCGCCGCCACGAGGGGCGTGCGGGCATTTTCTGGGCCCGCTGCGTGACCGGATGGTTACCCCCCGGCGGCAACCCCGATGCGGATCGGACTCATGTCCGAGACGATCGGGGGCCGCCCGCGCCGGGCCCGTGCAGGGCGTCCGGTCAGGCCATCCAGAAGAAGACGGCCGTCATCCGCTTGTCCTCCAGGGTGGTGCCCCAGTAGCCGGTGGCGCTGTGGATCAGGTTGGCGGAGTAGAGCAGGAGGCGGTTGTAGCGGTGCGGGACGCGGAGGTCCTCGGTGAAGGAGTCCTCGGGGACGAAGCGAGTGCCGAGGGCGTCGACGAGGTTGTTGTGGGGGGCGAGGACCTGGTTGCCGCCGAGAACCCCGCCGGGGAGGCTCTGGCGGTAGAAGCTGGTGCCGCAGTCCTTGGGGATGCCGGGGGTGAGGTAGAGCACGGCGGCGTAGCGGCACAGGGTCCGGGAGTCGGTGTGCGGCCGGGACTCGCACTCCCCCTCGCCGACGACCTGGACGCAGTTGTGGTTGAAGGTGCCGGCGCCGGCGGGGTCCTCGGCCCAGATCCGCTTCGCCCCGGTGGCCTGCCGCACCAGCTTCTCGACGTGGGCGAGTTCGTCCGGCTCCAGGCCCGGCATGGCGCGCAGGCCGGGCCAGGGCTCGGGCTTGTGCGGGGCGCCCTGGACCCAGTCGTCCTTGGCGAGGCAGCGTTCCCGTACGGCGTCCACGTCGGGCAGGACGTTGTCCAGCACCCAGTAGTCGCGGCCGCGCGTGGGCTTGCGGTAGGGCAGCACGGGGAGGGTGTTCGGGGGTCGGAGTGACATGCGCGGAAGGCTAGTTGGGGCAGCTGTGAGGCTCCCCAAAGCGGGTGCCAAGAGTGCGGCAAGAGATGGTCCGCGGCCGGACCGGGGCCGGGCCGTGTCTCCGGGGTCAGGCCGGCTCCACGCGGACGGCGCAGACCTTGAACTCGGGCATCCGGGAGACGGGGTCCAGGGCGGGGTTGGTGAGGGTGTTGGCGCGGCCTTCGCCGTACCAGTGGAAGGGCATGAACACGGTGTCCGCCCGGATGGTGTCGGTGATCCGGGCCGGGGCCACCGCCCGGCCGCGCCGCGAGGTGACGGCCAGCGGGGTGCCGTCGGCCACCCCGAGGCGCGCGGCGAGGCGCGGGTGGAGTTCCACGAAGGGGCCGGGCGCGGCCTCGTTGAGCTCGGGCACGCGACGGGTCTGCGCCCCGGACTGGTACTGGGCGACGACCCTGCCGGTGGTGAGCAGCAGGGGGTAGGCGGCGTCGGGGGTCTCGGCGGCCTCGCGGTGGGCGACGGGCATGAAGCGGGCCCGGCCGTCCTCGGTGGCGAAGCGGTCGAGGAAGAGCCGGGGCGTTCCCGGGGAGCCCTCGGGGCAGGGCCAGAAGACGCCCTGTTCGGCGGTGATGCGGTCGTAGGAGATGCCGGAGTAGTCGGCGGGGCCGCCCTCGGAGGCGCGGCGCAGTTCCCCGAAGACCTCCTCGGGGTCGGTGGGGAACCCCTTCTCCACGCCGAGGCGGGCGGCGAGGCCGTGCAGGACCTCCAGGTCGCTGCGGACGCCGGGGGGCGGGGTGAGGGCGCGGCGGCGCAGCAGGACGCGGCCCTCCAGGTTGGTGGTGGTGCCGGTCTCCTCCGCCCACTGGGTGACCGGCAGGACCACGTCGGCGAGGGCGGCCGTCTCGGAGAGGACGACGTCGGCGACGGCGAGGAAGTCCAGGGAGCGGACGCGTTCCTCCACGTGCGCGGCGCGGGGGGCGGAGACGACCGGGTTGGAGCCCATGAGGAGGAGGGCCTTCACGTCGGTGCCGAGGGCGTCGAGGAGTTCGTAGGCGCTGCGGCCGGGGCCGGGCAGGGTCTGCGGGTCGACGCCCCAGACCCGGGCGACGTGTTCCCGGGCGGCGGGGTCGGTGAGCTTGCGGTAGCCGGGGAGCTGGTCGGCCTTCTGGCCGTGTTCGCGGCCGCCCTGGCCGTTGCCCTGTCCGGTGAGGCAGCCGTAGCCGGAGAGGGGGCGGCCGGCGCGGCCGGTGGCGAGGCAGAGGTTGATCCAGGCGCCGACGGTGTCGGTGCCCTTGGCCTGCTGTTCGGGGCCGCGGGCGGTGAGCACCATGGCGGAGGAGGGCGCGCAGAACATCTCGACGGCGCGGCGCAGCCGGGGTACCGGGACGCCGGTGATCCGCTCGACGAGTTCGGGCCAGTGGGCCATCGCGGCGGCTCGGGCGTCCTCCCAGCCGGTGGTGCGGGCGGCGATGAACTCCGTGTCGGTGCGGCCCTCGGCGACGACGAGGTGCAGCAGGCCGAGGGCCAGGGCGAGGTCGGTGCCGGGGCGGGGGGCCAGGTGCAGGTCGGCGTGTTCGGCGGTGCGGGTGCGGCGGGGGTCCACGACGATGAGGGTGCCGCCGTTGGCCTTGAGCTCGGTGAGGTAGCGCAGGGCGGGGGGCATCGTCTCGGCGGGGTTGGAGCCGACGAGGATCACGCAGCCGGTGCGCGGGATGTCCTCCAGCGGGAAGGGCAGCCCGCGGTCGAGGCCGAAGGCGCGCTGGTGGGCGGCGGCGGCGGAGGACATGCAGAAGCGGCCGTTGTAGTCGATCTGCGAGGTGCCGAGGGCGACGCGGGCGAACTTCCCGAGGGTGTAGGCCTTCTCGTTGGTGAGGCCGCCGCCGCCGAAGACGCCGACCGCGTCGGGGCCGTGCGCGCGGCGGGTGCGGGCGAGGCCGGCGGCGACGGCGTCGAGGGCCTCCTCCCAGGTGGCCGGTACGAGCGGCCCGTCGGCGCGGGTACGGACCAGCGGCTCGGTGAGGCGCACCCGGGAGGAGAGCACGGCGGGGGCGGTGCGGCCCTTGCCGCAGAGCGCGCCCCGGTTGACGGGGAAGTCGGCCCGCTCCTCGACCACGACGCCGTCGCCGTCCGGGCGGGGGCGCAGGTTCATGCCGCACTGCAGGGCGCAGTAGGGGCAGTGGGTGGCGGTGGCTTCCTCGGTGCGGTGCATACGGGTCAGGGTGCGGGCGGGGTGTTACGCCGGGCCGCGTCCTTGCGTTACGGGCAAGGGTGCGGGGGCTCAGCGCGGGCGGGCGGGAGCGGTGAGGCCCCGGCGGCGGGGCGGAGGGGTCTTCTCCCCGCCCCGCTCTCCTCCGTTCCCGCCTCAGTCGCCGGCGCGGCTCGACGATTCGCCGCAAACGCCGGCGGGGCTGTCCATGGCCCCGCCGGCGTTTGCGGCGTGGGGGGCCGGGGGCGTGGCCCCGGGGGGAAACGGGCGAAGGGCGGGCAGGGGACCCGGCCCAGCGCAGCGGTACCCGGTCAATACCCGCGATCGCGGCGTCAGCCTGCCAGAGCGCCCAGCGCCCGCGACACTCCCTCCTCCTTGGGTCCGAGGAACCTGGGCGACGGCTGGAGGACGGCGTCCACGGCCGCCTTGCCCGCCGCGAAGACCTCGCGGACGCCGCCGTAGTACCAGGTGGCGTCGTGCGCGTTGTCGACGCCGACCCCGTACGCGTCGACGCCCGCGGCCCGGCACAGCGTGACGGCCCGGTGGATGTGGAAGCTCTGGCTGACCAGCACGGCCCGGCGGACCCCGAAGATCTGGTGGGCGCGGACGCAGGAGTCCCAGGTGTCGAAGCCGGCGAAGTCGCTGACGATCCGGCCGTCGGGCACCCCGTGCCCGGTGAGGTAGGTGCGCATCGCGTCGGGCTCGTCGTACTCGGTGCGGCTGTTGTCCCCGGTCACCAGGACCGCCTTCACCTTCCCGGCCCGGTACAGCTCGACGGCCGCGTCCAGGCGGGCCGCGAGGTAGGGGGTGGGCCGGCCGTCCCACAGCCCGGCCCCGAACACCACGGCCACCCCCGCGGCGGGCGCCCCCGCGGTGTCACGCAGCCGGCCGGCGGCGGTCGCGTGGGTCCAGGCCGAGGGCAGCAGGGCCAGCACGCACAGCGCCATCACGGCCTGCACGGCCCGCCGCCGGGCCGCGACGGTGCGCGGCATCCGGTTCCGCAGGGCGCGCGCGATCCTGCTCGGGCGCGGTGTGCGCATGAACGTTCCCCCTGGTCGTCCCGCCGGCGCGGTCGCCCGGCTCGCAGACCAGGACGCGCCGGGAGATCGTCCCGGTTTCAGGGCGGGGTGCCGGGCGGGCGGTGTGAGGAGGCGGCAAACACCCGTCACCGCCGCGCAACGCGCACGCAATCTGCGGCCCGCAGGATCGGTTCATGACGGAGCCGGTGCACCCTCCCGAAAGCCAGTCCCCCTTCTCCCCCTCCCTCCCCTTCGGCAGCGCGGCCGAGCTGCTGACCCGGATCACCGACCAGCTCGGCGCCCAGCTGAGCGGAGTGCGCCCGCCGCGCGCCCGGCCCCACGGAGCCCCCTCATGCGCCCCACCCTCGTCGCCGTGGCCCACGGCAGCCGCGACCCCCTCGCGGCGCACACCGTCCTCGCCCTCCTCGAACGGGTCCGCGAGCTCCGTCCGCGTCTCGACGTCCGGCTCGGGCACATCGAGCTGAACCGGCCGCTGCTCGCCGACACCCTGCGGGACGCCACCGGCGCGGCGGTCCTCGTCCCCCTGCTGCTCGGGCGCGGGACCCACGTCAAACGGGACCTCCCCGCCGCCGCGGCCCGGGCCGGACACCTGCGGACCCGGGTCGCGGCTCCGCTCGGCCCGCACCCGCTGCTGGTGGAGGCCCTGTTCGAGCGGCTGCTGGAGGCCGGCTGGCAGCCGGGCACGGCCGTCGTCCTGGCCTCGGCCGGCTCCCTCGACCCGGACTCCGCCGCCGACGCCCGCCGCTCCGCCGCCCTGCTCGCGGAGCGGATCGGCGGGGTGCCCGTGGTCCCGGCGTACGCCTCGGCGGCCGCTCCGGGCGTACCGGAGGCCGTACGGGCGCTCGCGGCGCGGGGCCATCGGGTCGCGGTGGCCTCGTACTTCGCCGCCCCGGGCCGCTTCGCCACCGCGAGCGCGGCCGCCGCACCGGGCCCGGCGGCCGCCCCGCTGGGCGCCCATCCGGCACTGGCCCGCCTCGTCCTGCACCGCTACGACGAGGCACTGGCCCGCCCCGCCCGCCACCGGGAACTGGCCAGCGCCTGAAAGGGACGGGACCGGATTGCTCGGATTGTCGGTGTCTGCGGTTACCGTCTGAACCATGGAAGGCACCGCGCACACCCCCGCGTACGACTCCTACGACCCCGCCGCCACCGAGCGGTGGGCCCCCGAGCCCGACAAGCGGCCCGGACGGACCGCCTTCCAGCGCGACCGCGCCCGCGTGCTGCACTCGGCCGCTCTGCGCCGCCTCGCGGGGAAGACCCAGGTGGTCACCCCGGGCACCCGCTCCTACGACTGGGACGCGAGCCCGCGCACCCGGCTGACCCACTCGCTGGAGTGCGCGCAGGTCGGCCGTGAGCTCGGCGCGGCCCTCGGCTGCGATCCCGACCTGGTCGAGGCGGCCTGCCTGTCGCACGACATGGGCCACCCTCCGTTCGGCCACAACGGCGAGGAGGCGCTCAACGAGTTCGCGAAGGACTGCGGCGGCTTCGAGGGCAACGCGCAGTCGCTGCGCCTGCTGACCCGGCTGGAGCCCAAGCGGTTCGTGCCCGACCCGGCCACGGGCGACCCCGTGAGCGTCGGCCTCAATCTGACCCGGGCCTGTCTGGACGCGGCCACCAAGTACCCCTGGGCCCGCGGCGGCCACCCCACGGACCCCGGCTCGGTCAAGTTCGGGGCCTACGAGGACGACCTGCCGGTCTTCGCCTGGCTGCGCAGCGGCGCGCCCGCCGACCGCAAGTGCTTCGAGGCCCAGGTGATGGACTGGTCGGACGACGTGGCGTACTCGGTGCACGACTTCGAGGACGGCCTGCACGCCGGGCACCTCGACCCCAACCTGCTGTTCGCCGAGCCCGAGCGCGCCGCCATCTGGCAGGTCGCCATCGGCCGGTACGTCCCCGCCGACACCGAGCCGGAGGAACTGCGCGAGGCACTGGACCGGCTGATGGAGCAGGAGTGGTGGCCGCACGGCTACGACGGCTCGGCCGTGGCGCAGGCCCGCCTGAAGGACGCCACCAGCCAGCTGATCGGCCGGTTCTGCCTGGCCGCCGAGAGCGCCACCCGCGAGGCGTATGGCCCCGGCCCGCTGACCCGGTACGCGGCGGAGCTGGTGGTGCCGCGCCGGGCGCGCAACGAGTGCGCCGTCCTGAAGGCGGTCGCCGACCTGTACGTGATGCAGCGCGACGAACAGGAGCGGCTGCGGGCCGACCAGCGCATCGTCCTGGCCGAACTCGCCGAGGCGCTCAGCGCCCGCGCGCCGGAGGGGCTCGACCCGCAGTTCCGGGCGATCTTCGACGCGGCGCCGGACGACAGGGCCCGCAAGCGCGCGGTCATCGACCAGATCGCCTGCCTCACCGACGCCTCCGCCCGGTCCCTGCACGCCCGCCTCACCCGTCGCGGGCGGCGCGCCGAAGGGTGAGCCGATCGGGCCATTCCCCCTTCACTGGGCAGGCTCGGTGCGGGACGCTCGCAAGTGGCCGCACATGGCGGAGAGGTTATGAGGAGGCATCAGGTGGTCGACGCACACCAGACGTTCATCATCGTCGGCGCGGGGCTGGCCGGGGCGAAGGCCGCCGAGACGCTGAGGTCGGAGGGGTTCACCGGCCGGGTGATCCTGATCGGCGACGAGCGCGACCATCCGTACGAGCGGCCCCCGCTGTCCAAGGGCTACCTGCTGGGCAAGGAGGAGCGCGACAGCGTCTTCGTGCACGAGCCGTCCTGGTACGCGGGTGCCGACATCGAGCTGCACCTGGGCCAGCCCGCCGTGCACCTGGACCGCGGGGCGAAGACGGTGCGCCTGGGTGACGGCACCCTGCTGCACTACGACAAGCTGCTCCTGGCGACGGGCTCCGAGCCGCGCCGCCTGGACATCCCGGGCACCGGCCTGGCCGGGGTGCACCACCTGCGCCGGCTCGCCCACGCCGACCTGCTGCGCAAGGCCCTGACCTCCCTGGGCCGGGACAACGGGCACCTGCTGATCGCGGGCGCGGGCTGGATCGGCCTGGAGGTGGCGGCCGCCGCCCGCTCCTATGGCGCCGAGGTGACCGTGGTCGAGCCGCTGCCCACCCCGCTGCACACGGTGCTCGGCCCGGAGATCGGCCAGTTCTTCGCCGACCTGCACGCCGAGCACGGGGTGCGCTTCCACTTCGGGGCGACGCTGACGGAGATCGTCGGACAGGACGGCATGGTGCTGGCCGCCCGTACGGACGACGGCGAGGAGCACCCGGCGCACGCCGTGCTCGCCGCGATCGGGGCGGCGCCGCGCACCGCGCTCGCCGAGACCTCCGGGCTGGCCCTGGTGGACCGGGAGCACGGCGGCGGGATCGCCGTGGACGCCTCGCTGCGCACCTCCGACCCGGACGTCTTCGCGGTCGGTGACGTGGCCGCCGCCCAGCACCCGGGGCTGGGAACCCGGCTGCGGGTGGAGCACTGGGCCAACGCCCTCAACGGCGGGCCGGCCGCCGCGCGGGCGATGCTGGGGCAGGAGGTCTCGTACGAGCGGGTTCCGTACTTCTTCTCCGACCAGTACGACGTGGGCCTGGAGTACTCCGGGTTCGCCCCGGCGGGCGGCTACGACCAGGTGCTGGTGCGCGGGGACGTGGCCAAGCGGGAGTTCATCGCGTTCTGGCTCTCCGAGGGCCGGGTGCTGGCCGGGATGAACGTGAACGTGTGGGACGTCACCGAGCACCTCCAGAACCTGATCCGGTCGAAGGCCCCGGTGGACCGGGAGAGGCTGGCGGACCCGTCCGTTCCGCTCGCCTCCCTGGTCCCGGCCGAGGGGGCCTGACGGGTTTGCCGCCGACCCACCGTAGAATTCTCGGGTGGCAGGACGGATCAACGACGACGACGTGAAGGCGGTACGGGACGCGGTCCCGATCGACGCCGTGGTCTCCGAGTACCTCCAGCTGCGCAACGCCGGCGGCGGCAACCTCAAGGGCCTGTGCCCCTTCCACGACGAGAAGTCCCCGTCCTTCCAGGTCAGCCCGAGCAAGGGGCTCTACCACTGCTTCGGCTGCCAGGCCGGCGGGGACACCCTCGACTTCATCATGAAGATCGACCACCTCTCCTTCTCGGAGGCGGTCGAGCGGCTGGCCGGCCAGGCCGGCATCACCCTGCGCTACGAGGAGGGCGGCTACACCGCCGGCACCAGCGGCCGCGGCGAGCGGATCCGACTGGTCGAGGCGCACAAGGCCGCCGCGCAGTTCTACGTCGACCAGCTCGGCGGCGCCGAGGCCGAGATCGCCCGCCGCTTCCTGGCGGAGCGCGGCTTCGACCAGGGGGCGGCCGAGCACTTCGGCGTGGGCTACAGCCCGGCGGGCTGGGACCACCTGACCCGGTTCCTGCGCGGGCGGGGCTTCAGCGACAAGGAGCTGATCCTCTCCGGGCTGGCCCAGGACAGCCGCAGCGGCAAGCCCATCGACCGCTTCCGCGGCCGCCTGATGTGGCCGATCCGGGACATCAGCGGCGAGGTGGTCGGCTTCGGCGCGCGCAAGCTGCGCGAGGACGACAACGGCCCCAAGTACCTGAACACCCCCGAGACGCCGATCTACAAGAAGTCCCAGGTCCTGTACGGCATCGACCTGGCCAAGAAGGAGATCGCGAAGACCTCCCGGGCCGTGGTCGTCGAGGGCTACACCGACGTGATGGCCTGCCACCTGGCCGGAGTCACCACCGCCATCGCCACCTGTGGCACCGCCTTCGGCGGGGAGCACATCAAGATCCTGCGCCGGCTGCTGATGGACAACGCGACCGCCGAGGTGATCTTCACCTTCGACGGCGACGCGGCTGGGCAGAAGGCCGCCCTGCGCGCCTTCGAGGACGACCAGAAGTTCGCGGCGGAGACCTCGATCGCGATCACCCCGGGCGGGATGGACCCCTGCGACCTGCGGCTCGCGCAGGGCGACGCGGCCGTCTCCGGGCTGGTGGAGTCCCGCACCCCGCTGTTCGAGTTCGCGCTGCGGCACATCGTGTCCCGGCACAACCTGGAGAACCCGGCGGGGCGGGCGGCCGCCCTGGACGAGGCCGCTCCCGTCGTCGCCGGGATCAAGAACATCGCGATCCAGCACGAGTCGGCGGTGCAGCTGGCAGGCATGCTGGGCATCCGCGACGAGCAGTTCGTGGTCAAGCGCGTCGCGCAGCAGGCCCGCTGGGCGCGCGAGCGCGGCCAGCAGTCGGACCGGCGGCAGCCGCAGCAGTCCGGCCGCCGCTACGAGGAGGCCCCGGCCGCGCCTGCCGCGGCACGGCCGAGCGGTCCCGCCCTGAACCTGCGCAGCCCGGCGCACCGCACGGAGCGGGAGCTGCTCAAGCTGGCGCTCCAGCGGCCGGCCCTGGTCTCCCCGGCGTTCGACGCGTACGGGGCCGACGAGTTCACCGCCCCGCCGTACGCGGAGGTCCGCCAGGCCATCCAGGACGCGGGCGGCGTCGCGCAGGGCACCGAGGACTATCTGGCGCGGGTGCGCGAGGCGGCCCCGAACGACACGGTGCGCGCGCTGGTGACGGAGCTGGCGGTGGAGGCCATCCACGCCAAGACGGTGGACGAGGTCTACGCGGGGGTCCAGCTGGTGCAGGTCCGCCTGCGCGCCGTGGACCGCCGGGTCCACGAGATCCAGGGCCAGATGGCCCGCCTCGGCCCCCAGGCCCCGCCGGAGCAGCACGCGGCGGTCCAGCAGGAGCTGTGGGTCCTCCAGCAGTACGGCCAGCGCCTGCGCAACCGCGGCGCGGAGGGCCTGTAGGCCCTGGGGGTGCCGCTGCGCGGGGCAGTCCCCTGCCCGCCGTTCCCCGGGCTCCGCCCGGACCCGTTCCGGACGCTCCGCTCCCCGCCGGTGTCCGAGGCGGGGGGTACTCCCAGCGGTTGCCGGGGGAGAAACGGAGAAAGGGCGGGGAGAGGCACCGCGCAGCGCCACCGCCCCGCTCCCGGCTACCGCCGCAGCCAGTCCCCGCCCGGTATCTCGGTCCCCGACCGGGCGAGCCGGCGGGCCAGCGGCGCGGCCGCCAGGTACACCCAGGCCCGCACCCGGCTCCCGTCGGGCCGTACGGCGTCCCGCGCCACGCGGTCGTAGACGTTCCCCGGGCTGTCCGGCCCGGCGTACTCCTCCAGCAGGTCCAGCGCGTCCAGCAGCTCCCCGTACGCGTCCGCCGACGGGGTGATCAGCTCCCCGGCTATCACCGAGCCGGCCCGCTCCACCGCGTACGGGTACCCCGGCCCCTCGTACAGCACGGCGCCCGGCAGCCGGGCCGGCTCCTCGGCGGCGGTGCGGCCGCGCAGGAACAGGTCGTGGTTGACCTCCCCGGGCCGCAGCGTCCCGTACACGAAGAACGGCAGCACACCGCCGGATCCCGGCCGGTCGACCGATGCCACGAGCCCCTCCTCCGACTGCACCGGACCTGCTCGGACCGGGCCCGAAGGCCCCTCTTTCCCGTGCACCCCCACCGTACGCAGGCGCCGGGGTGCGCCTGCGGGCCCCCGCCTCCGGGGGGGCGCGGCAGCGACGGTGACCCTGCCGGAGGCCCGAGCGGGCCGCGTTTCACCCGGACGGGGTGGGGGCGCCCGGATGGCCGCGCAGTGCCCCTGACGTGCCCGGATGACCTCTCGGAGGACAGTCGGGGCCATATCTGACGATGGGTCAGCAGGCGGCTGCCGGGCGCCCCGGTTTTCCTCGAGACACGACCCCGTGTCCCCTGGAGTGACCCATGCGCCGCAGGACCGCCCACGCGCTGACCGCCGCCGCACTGACCGCCGCCGCCTTCGCGGGCCCGGTCGCGGGAGCGGTGGCCGCCGCGGACCTCGGCATGCCACCCTTCGCGCCGGGGGACTTCGCCGTGCTGGAGGTCTGGCCGAAGTCCGCGCTGCCGGGGACCACGGTCACCGTGAACACCAAGGCCTGCGGCCCGGGCGGGCATGCCGAGGGCGATGCCACCACCGTGGGCGGGGGCCGCTTCAAGCTGACCCCGGGCACCCACAAGGAGGGGGTGGCGGGCCAGTTCCAGGTCGCCCGCGACCTGCGGCCCGGCACCTACGGCATCGGCGCCACCTGCGCCGACGGCAAGTTCGCCACCGGCGACCTGATCGTCACCGCGCACGGCCCCCAGGGGCACGTACGCACCGGGGTGGGCGGTGGCACGTCCACCACCACGGACCCGGCCAAGATCACGGCGGGAGCGGCAGTGCTGGCCGCGGCCGCCGTCGGCGGTACCTGGCTCCTGCGTCGCCGGGCGAGCGGCACGCGGAGCTGACGGGCGCCCACCGCGGCTGCGGCCGCGGTCCGACCGGTACCGCCCCCCGTCGCCCGCCCCGCGAGGTCCCCCCCGTTCGCGGGGCCGGGCGACGGCCACTCCTGTCCACGGCGAGGCAAGGGGGTACGAGGCATGGCCGGCGGCTTCCCGGGCTTCCGGGGCATCCGTGACATCCGGGAGGTCGCGCGCACCCGCGGCCGCCGGCCCGGGGCCGGCGGGGGCACGGGGTCCGGCACAGGCGCCGGCGACGGCAGGGGCGACGAACACGGCCGCGGCACAGGCGACGGCCGTGGCACGGCCGGCGCGCACGGCACGGCCGGCGCACACGGGACGGGTGACGGCCGCGGCACGACCGGCGGGCACGGCACGGACGGCGGGTACGGGACGCATCCCGGTCCGGCGGCCCGGCGCGGGCGGGCCGGCCTGGTCGCGGTGGCCGCCTGCGTCGGCGTATGGCTGATCACCACCGGGTCGAACGAGACCGTCCGGCCGCCGCTCCCCTCCCCCGCCGACGCCCTGAGCGCGCAGGCCGTCTACCCCGGGAGCATCGACCCGCTCCCCGGCTCCCCGCCGACCCGGATCCGGATCCCTGCCATCCGCGTGGACGCCCCGCTCACCGGGCTCGGCCTGGAGCGCGACGGCAGCCTGGAAGTGCCGCCGCCCGCCCGGGGCGACCTCGCGGGCTGGTACCGCGACGGGACCACCCCGGGCGCGACCGGCACCGCCGTGATCGCGGGCCACGTGGACAACGCGAGCGGCCCGGCGGTCTTCTACCACCTGGGCGCGCTGCACCGGGGGGCCGTCATCGAGGTCGTCCGCGCGGACGGACGCACGGCGGTGTTCACGGTCCACGCGGTCGCGGTCTACGACGCGAAGTCCTTCCCCGACCGGCGCGTGTACGGCCCCTCGCCGCGCGCCGAGCTGCGGGTGATCACCTGCGGCGGGGGATTCTCGCCGCGCACCGGCTACCAGGGCAACGTGGTCGTCTTCGCGCACCTCACCGGGACCTACTGAACCGGGCACCCCGCCTCCAGGATCAAGATCATCAACTTGCAGAATGACCCTTATGTCGATAAGGAACACGCCCAGAGCAGCCACCCTCGACGACGCCGCGGACCTCGGCCGGACCCTGGCCCGCGCCTTCGCCGACGACCCGATGATGTGCTGGTTCTTCCCCGACGAGACCACCCGCGAGGAGGGCCTGACCCGCTACTTCTCGACGATCTTCACCCGGCAGTACGGCCGTCACGGCTTCTGCGAGCGCACCGACCTGGCCGCCTCCTTCTGGGTGGCGCCGGAGGCGCAGGCCAAGGCCGTTCCGGACGCGGAGACCATCGCGGAGCTGACGGACATCCTCGGCGACACGGCTCCCCTGTTCCGCGAGGCCGTCGAGGCCGCCGCCGAGCACGCGCCGCCGGAGGAGCACTGGTACCTGGCCGTGGTCGGCGCCGACCCGGCCGGCCAGGGCCAGGGGCACGGGGCCGCGCTGCTGCGCTCCGGGCTGGCCCGGGCCGACGCGGCGGGCCTGCCCGTCTACCTGGAGTCCTCCAAGGAGTCCAACCTGCCCTTCTACGAGCACTTCGGCTTCACCGTGCTCGGCGAGGCGCAGCTGCCCGGCGGCGGGCCGACCCTGTGGGTGATGCGCCGCGCCCCGCGCGCCTGACCCCCGGCGGGTGCGGGGCCCGCGGGTCCCGCACCCGCTCAGCCCCACTGCTCCAGGCCGAGCTTGACCACCAGCGCGCCGACGACCGTCAGCAGCACGCCCCGGACGAACCCGCTGCCCTTCTTGAGGGCCATCCGGGCCCCGACCATGCCGCCGGCCAGGTTGAACACCGCCATCAGCGCGGCCAGCTGCCAGAAGACCATCCCCTGGTAGGCGAACATCGCGAGCGCGCCCGCGTTGGTGCAGCAGTTGACGATCTTCGCGGTGGCGGAGGCGGTGACCAGGTCGAGGTGGAGCAGGGCGGTGAGGGCCAACACCAGGAACGTTCCGGTGCCGGGTCCGATGAGGCCGTCGTAGAAGCCGATGCCCAGGCCGGCGAGGGCGATGGTGAGCAGCACCCGCTTCCGGGAGACCGGCGAGGCGGAGGGGGCGGCACCGAACCCCGGCTTGAAGATCACGACGGCGGCGACCACCACCAGCACGCCCATGATCAGCGGCCGCATGGCGTCCTTGCTGATCCCGCCGGCGAGCGCGGCCCCGCCCATCGAGCCGGCCAGCGCGGCCAGGCCGATCCGGACGGCGAGCTTCACGTCCACGGGGGTCTTGCGCGCGTAGGTGACGGCCGCTCCGGCCGTGCCGACGATGGCCACCGCCTTGTTGGTCCCCAGCACGGCGGCGGGCTGGGCGTGCGGCAGGCCGAGCAGCAGGGCCGGCAGGAGCAGCAGCCCGCCGCCGCCCACCACCGCGTCGATCCAGCCGGCCGCCGCGGCGGCCGTGCACAGCACGATGATCATGGTCGTTGATATGTCAGGCACGCACCCGACCCTAGGGAGCGGATCCGTGCACGTCCCATCGATCGCCGGAAAGTTGCGCGAAGCTTGAGGTTCACGGCCCGCGCCCGGCGGCGGGCGCAAGCCTCACCGGCCGCCGCCGCGGGCGCTGAGGCCGGCGTTCCGTCCGGGTAACAGGAGCGATGCCACGGGGAAACAGCCGCCCCGCACGCTCGTTCCATGACCTCGGAACAGCGTGTGGTGGTGATCGGCGGCGGCCTGGCGGGCCTGCGGCTCGCCGCGCGGCTGGGACCGGCCGCCTCGGTGACCGTCCTCGGCGAGGAGTCCCGCGCCCCCTACAACCGGGTCCTGCTGGCGGAGGTGCTGGCCGGCCGGTACGCCCCCGACGTGGCCGCGCTCCCGGACCCGGGCCCGGCGCTGCGGCGCGGGGTGCGGGCGGTGCGGATCGACCGCGCCGCGCGGCGGGTGCACTGCGACGACGGCACGGCCCCGGAGTACGACGCCCTCGTCCTGGCCACCGGCTCGAACCCCGTCCTGCCGCCGCTGCGCGGGCTGTTCCCGCCCGGCGGCGGGGAACTCCCCGAGGGGGTGCACGCGTTCCGCACCATGGACGACTGCCTCGCCCTGGGCGCGGCCGTCCGTCCGGGCGTGCGCGCGGTGGTGATCGGCGGCGGGCTCCTCGGCGTCTCCGCGGCCCGCGCGCTGGCCGCCCGGGGCGCCCAGGTGGTCCTCGCGCAGCAGGCCGAGCGGCTGATGGAGCGGCAGCTCGACGCCGACGCCTCGGCACTGCTGCACACCCACCTGACCGCGCTCGGCGCGGAGATCCACACCGAGTGCCGCGTCAGGGGCCTGGCCACGACCGGTGCGCCGCCGTCCCCAGCCCCTGCCCGGCCCGGCCGGGCCCACCGCAGGGTCGTCACCGGGGTCGAGCTCGCCGACGGCTACCGGCTCGACGCCGACCTCGTCGTCCTCGCCTGCGGCGTCCGCCCCCGCACCGGACTCGCCCAGGCCGCCGGGCTGGAGGTCCGCAAGGGCGTCGTGGTCGACGACCGGCTGCGCACCAGTGACCCGTACGTCCACGCCATCGGCGACTGCGCCGAGCACGCCGGCCGGCTCTACGGCCTGGCCGGACCCGCCCTGGAGCAGGCCGACGCCCTCGCCGCCACCCTCGCCGGCTCCCCCACCGACTACACCGGCACCCGCGCCCTGACCCGGCTCACCCTCGGCGGCGCCGACCGCCCCCTCGACCTCGCCGCCTTCGGCGACCCCACCCCGCTCCCCGGCGACGACGTGGTCCGCCTCACCGACGCCACCCGGCGCACCTACCGCAAGGTCGTCCTGCGCGGCGACCGGCTCGTCGGCGGGGTCCTGCTGGGCGAGCTCTCCACCGTGGGGGCCCTGGCCCGCACCTGGGAGGGCGACGAGTCCCTGGACGCACCGCACGACATGTTCCACCTGCTCACCGACGACGGAGGCCACTGACATGACCGAGCCCCTGCCCGCGATCGTGCTCATCGGGCACGGCATGGTCGGCCAGCGCTACCTGGAGGCGCTCGCCGAACGCGGGGCCACCGCCACGCACCGCGTCACCGTGCTCTGCGAGGAGCCCCGGCCCGCCTACGACCGGGTGCACCTCACCTCGTACTTCTCCGGCAGCAGCCCCGAGGAGCTCTCCCTCACCCCGCCCGGCTTCCTGGAGGAGCACGGCATCGAGCTGCACCTGGACGACCCCGCCGAGGTTGTCGACCGCGGGGCCCGCACCGTCACCTCGCGCTCCGGGCGCGTCTTCCCGTACGACGTGCTCGTCCTGGCGACCGGCAGCCACCCGTTCGTCCCGCCCGTCCCCGGCAAGGACGCCCCGGGCTGCTTCGTGTACCGCACCATCGAGGACCTCCTCGCGATCGAGGAGTACGCGAAGACCCGGTCCAGCGGCGCCGTGGTCGGCGGCGGGCTCCTCGGACTGGAGGCCGCCGGCGCCCTCCAGGGTCTCGGACTCGCCACCCGCATCGTGGAGTTCGCGCCCCGGCTGATGCCCGTCCAGGTGGACGAGGGCGGCGGCGCGGCCCTGCTGCGCACCATCGAGGGCATGGGCCTGACCGTGCACACCGGCGTCGGCACCCAGGCGGTGCTGACCGGCGCGGACGGCTCCGTCACCGGGATGAGCCTGTCCGACGGGTCCACGGTCGACACCGAGCTCGTCGTCTTCTCCGCCGGGGTCCGCCCCCGCGACCAGCTCGGCCGTGACTGCGGCCTGGCCGTCGGCGAGCGCGGCGGGATCTCCGTCGACGCCCGCTGCCGCACCTCCGACCCGCGCGTGTACGCGATCGGCGAGTGCGCGCAGGCCGTCGACGGCCGGGTCTACGGCCTGGTTGCGCCCGGCTACGAGATGGCGGAGACCGCCGCCGAGGACCTGCTGGGCCGCGAACGGGAGTTCACCGGGGCCGACCTGTCCACCAAGCTCAAGCTGCTCGGCGTGGACGTGGCCTCCTTCGGCGACGCGCACGGCGCCGCCGAGGGCAGCCTGGACGTCGTCTGGTCCGACTCCCGCTCCGGGATCTACAAGAAGCTCGTCATGTCCTCCGAGGGGGTCCTGCTCGGCGGGGTGCTGGTCGGCGACGCCGACGCCTACGGGCTGCTGCGCCCGCTGACCGGCAGCGTCCCGCCCGTCGCCCCCGAGCAGCTGGTGCTGCCCGCCGGACTCGGCCCCGCCGCACAGCTCGGACCGTCCGCGCTGCCCGACACCGCGGTGATCTGCTCCTGCCACAACGTCACCAAGAAGGCCATCACCGCCTGCTCGACCCTGCCCGAGGTCAAGAAGTGCACCAAGGCCGGGACCGGCTGCGGCGGCTGCCTCAAGGTGATCGGGCAGCTGCTGCCGCCCGCCGCCGACCCGGGGCTGTGCGGCTGCTTCGCGTACACGCGGGCGGAGCTGTACGAGATCGTCCGGACCCGGCGCCTCGCCTCGTTCCGGGAACTCCTCGACGGGCACGGCCGGCCGGAGGCCCGGGGCGGCGAGGGCTGCGAGGTCTGCAAGCCGGCCGTCGGCTCGGTCATCGCCTCGCTCGCCCCCGCCGTCGGCGCCAGCGGCTACGTCCTCGACGGGGAGCAGGCCGCCCTCCAGGACACCAACGACCACTTCCTGGCGAACCTCCAGCGCAACGGCTCGTACTCGGTCGTGCCGCGCATCCCGGGGGGCGAGATCACCCCCGAGAAGCTGATCGTGATCGGCGAGGTGGCCCGCGACTTCGGCCTCTACACGAAGATCACCGGCGGCCAGCGCATCGATCTGTTCGGGGCGCGCGTGGAGCAGCTGCCGGGGATCTGGGCCCGGCTGGTCGACGCCGGCTTCGAGTCCGGGCACGCGTACGGGAAGGCCCTGCGGACGGTGAAGTCCTGCGTGGGGCAGACCTGGTGCCGCTACGGCGTCCAGGACAGCGTGCGGATGGCCATCGACCTGGAGCTGCGCTACCGGGGCCTGCGCGCCCCGCACAAGCTGAAGTCGGCGGTGTCCGGCTGCACCCGCGAGTGCGCGGAGGCGCAGAGCAAGGACTTCGGGGTCATCGCGACGGCCAACGGCTGGAACCTCTACGTCGGAGGCAACGGCGGCGCCGTCCCGCGCCACGCGGACCTGCTCGCACAGGACCTCTCGGACGCCGAACTGGTACGGCTCATCGACCGGTTCCTCATGTTCTACATCCGCACCGCCGACCGGCTGGAGCGGACCTCCACCTGGCTGGAGCGGCTGGAGGGGGGCCTGGACCACCTGCGGGACGTGGTGGTGCACGACTCGCTCGGACTCTGCGCGGAGCTGGAGTCGCTGATGGCCGAGCACGTGGCGCACTACCGCGACGAATGGGCCGAGACGCTCCGGGACCCGGACCGGCTGCGGCGGTTCGTGTCCTTCGTCAACGCCCCCGGCGCCCCCGACCCGACCGTGAGGTTCGTCCCCGAGCGCGACCAGGTCAAGCCCGACCTGGCCGTCCTGACCATTGGAGGTCCTGTCCGATGACCGTCGAACTGCACGTGGCCGAGGGCTGGCTGACGGTGTGCGAGCTGTCCTCGCTCACCCCGGGCCGCGGGGTCGCGGCCCTGCTTCCGGACGGGTCCCAGGCCGCGGTGTTCGTCGACCGTACCGGGCGCCCGTACGCGATCGGCAACCAGGACCCCTTCACCGGCGCGCAGGTGCTGTCGCGCGGGCTGGTGGGGTGGGCGGCGGGCCGGGCCTTCGTGGCCTCGCCGCTGCTGAAGCAGCGCTTCGACCTGGAGTCGGGGCGCTGCCTGGACGACGAGGAGGTGGCGGTCCGGACGTACCCGGTGCGGACCGCCGCGACCTCGTAGGGCGGAGGATCAGCCCTGCACCATGGCCGGGTCCATCCACATGATCTCCCAGGTGTGGCCGTCGAGGTCGTCGAAGGCCCGGCCGTACATGACGCCGTGGTCCTGGGCGGGGCGGGGCTCGGTGGCCCCGGCCGCCAGGGCCCCGTCGACCAGCTCGTCGACCGCGGCGCGGCTCTCGGCGCTGAGGCAGACCAGCACCTCGGAGGTGGTCCGCGCGTCCGCGATGGCCTTGTGGGTGAAGTCCTTGTAGCGGGCCTCGGTCAGGAACATCGCGACGATGCTGTCGGAGATGGGCATGGCGGCGCAGTTCTCGTCGGTGAACTGGGCGTTGAAGGAGTAGCCCAGCTTGCCCCAGAACGCCTTCGTGGCCTCCAGGTCGCTGACGGGCAGGTTGACGAAGATCATGGTGGAGGACATCCCGGTGTCTCTTCTCTCTGGTGGGGCCCGGCGCGCGGTGCGCGTGGTCCGTTCGTTGCTGTCGAGGGGTAGACCGGGGCCGGCCCGCGAACTCATCGCTCTGCGCGAGATTTTTTCGACTTTTTTCGACGGGCCGGGAATCCGCAGGTCAGAGCCGGTTCCGGGGTGGCGGCCGGAGGGGCCGCCACCCCGGTGAAGCGATCCTTCAGGAGACCACCGCGCCACCCTTGAGGAGGGCCGCGCCGAGCGGGGTCACCGTGTGCAGGACGGCGTTGCCGTGGCGCAGGGTGGTCACCAGGCCCGCCTCGCGCATCACGCAGGCGTGCTGGCTCGCCGAGGCCAGGGAGACCCCGGCCCGGCGGGCGAGTTCGCTGGTGGTGGCCCCGTCGCCGATGGCCCGCAGCACCACCGAGCGGGTGTGGCCCACCAGCTTGCCCAGGGTGCGCTGGCGCTGCTCCTCGGCCGGCCGCGCGGCCTCCCCGCCGGCTCCGGCGGAGGCCAGCTGGGCGGCCGCCGGATAGACCAGCACGGGCGGCAGCTCCGGGTCGTGGAGGGTCACCGCCGTGCGCCGGCAGAAGAAGGACGGCTGGAGCAGCAGCCCTCGCCCCCGCAGCCGTACGTCCCGGTCCACCGGGTACTCGCATTCGAGCACCGGGGCCCGCCAGCGCAGCATCGGCGGCAGCGAGGCCAGCAGCTCGTCGGCGCCCCCGTCGAGGAGGGCGCGGCCGCGCGCGGCCCGCTCCGCCTCGATCTGGGCCTGGATGTGGGTCCAGTACGGTTCCACGGCCGCCCGGTGGTAGCCGCGCAGCTCGCCCAGCAGCCGGGGCAGGTGCTTGGTGCCGCCGTCCATGAACTCCCGCAGCCGGGTCGGCGGCGGGGTCCCGAAGGCCGCGCCGAAGCCCGCGGCGGCGCCCGCGCCCACGAGGGACAGTTCGTGGCGCAGCCGGTCCGCGTGGAGGCCGCGCAGGGCGTCGAGGCCGACGTCCCACCCGTACTGGCCCTCGGACGGGGTCAGGAAATCGGGGAAATAGCCGCGAGCCGGTATCAGCGCGCTCAGCAGCCTTGTTTCACCATTCAACCGGCTCCGGGCTTCCGTACGCCATTCGCCGAACAGCCGGGCGTCACGCCGGTCTCTTAAGCGATGAAAACTAAGAATCGTTTCCCACAACGCATCGGGACGCCCTGCCATCCGTACGCGTGCCAGGTCCACTCCAGTGAAATGGATACGCAGCACCGAACCCCCACCTGTGCAACCGCAATCCCCCCGCCCCACGAGTATGCATGCCGTCACACGTGGTCACCACGCCCTTTCGGCCACAGTTGAAACCCCTTTCGGCAGGGGCGTGACAAGCGAAATCCTGTACTCCGCCAGGCACACTCCGGCGCGACCGAAACGCTCCGTGAAGGCCGTGGGGGGCTTTGCGGGGCCTGGCGGTCGGTCGCACCGGGAAGCGCCGACGTGCCTGGCGGATAGGCGGCAGGCGGCGGACGGGTGGGGATCCGTCCGCCGCCTGGCGCCGTAATGACTTCGTTGAATATTCGCGAAACGCGGTCCGGGTGAGGCGCACGGGGCTTCCCGGGGCATCACGGGGCTTCCGGGGGGGGCTTCCAGGGAAGGCTTCCGAATAGATGGAAGCGCCCGCCCCCGGCAGTCAGGGAACCGGGGGCGGGCGCTGTCGGGGGGCCGGGCTCAGCGGCTGTCGGAGCCCTTGGCCTCGGCGGCGGCTCGGCCGGCCTCCAGGCGCGCCACCGGGATCCGGAACGGCGAGCAGGAGACGTAGTCGAGGCCGACCTCGTGGAAGAAGTGCACGGACTCGGGGTCGCCACCGTGCTCGCCGCAGACGCCGAGCTTGAGGTCGGGACGGGTGGCCCGGCCCTGCTCGACCGCGTGGCGCACGAGGGAGCCGACGCCGTCCTTGTCGATGGTCTCGAAGGGCGAAACCCCGAAGATGCCCTTCTCCAGGTACGCGGTGAAGAAGCTGGCCTCGACGTCGTCGCGGGAGAAGCCCCACACCGTCTGGGTCAGGTCGTTCGTGCCGAAGGAGAAGAACTGCGCGGCCTCGGCGATCTGGGCGGCCGTCAGCGCGGCGCGCGGCAGCTCGATCATCGTGCCGACCGTCAGCCTGAGGCTGGTGCCGGTGGCGGCCTCGACCTCGGCGATGATCGCGTCGGCCTCCTCGCGGACGATCTCCAGTTCCTGGACGGTGCCCACGAGCGGGACCATGATCTCGGCGCGCGGGTCGCCCTTGGCGTTCTTGCGCTCGGCGGCGGCCTCGGCGATCGCCCGGACCTGCATGGCGAACAGGCCGGGGATGACCAGGCCGAGGCGGACGCCGCGCAGACCCAGCATCGGGTTCTGCTCGTGCAGCTTGTGCACGGCCTGGAGCAGGCGCAGGTCGTTCTCGTTGGCGTCCTGGCGGGACTCGGCGAGGGCGACGCGCACCGAGAGCTCGGTGATGTCGGGCAGGAACTCGTGCAGCGGCGGGTCCAGGAGGCGGACGGTGACGGGCAGGCCGTCCATCGCCTCGAACAGCTCGACGAAGTCCTTCTTCTGCAGCGGCAGGAGGGCACTGAGTGCCTCCTCGCGCTCCGAGTCGGTGTCCGCGAGGATCAGGCGCTCGACCATCTCGCGGCGCTCGCCGAGGAACATGTGCTCGGTGCGGCACAGACCGATGCCCTGGGCGCCGAAGCGGCGGGCGCGCAGCGCGTCCTCGGCGTTGTCGGCGTTGGCGCGCACCCGCAGGCGGCGGACGCGGTCGGCGTAGGCCATGATCCGGTGCACGGCGCCGACGAGCTCGTCGGCGTCGTCCGCACCGGCGTGCATGCGGCCCTCGAAGTACTCGACGACCGGGGACGGTACGACGGGCACCTCGCCCAGGTAGACCTTGCCGGTGGAGCCGTCGATGGAGACGACGTCGCCCTCTTCGATGACCTGCCCGCCGACCGTCATCCGGCGGCGCTTGGTGTCGACGTCCAGGTCCTCGGCGCCGCAGACGCAGGTCTTGCCCATGCCGCGGGCGACGACGGCGGCGTGCGAGGTCTTGCCACCGCGCGAGGTCAGGATGCCCTCGGAGGCGATCATGCCGTCCAGGTCGTCCGGGTTGGTCTCGCGGCGGATCAGGATGACCTTCTCGCCGGACCGGGACCACTTGACGGCCGTGTAGGAGTCGAAGACGGCCTTGCCGACCGCCGCGCCCGGGGAGGCGGCGATGCCGCGGCCCAGGAGGGTGGTCGTGGCGTCCTCGTCGAAGCGCGGGAACATCAGCTGGGCCAGCTGGGCGCCGGTGACGCGCTGGAGGGCCTCGGCCTCGGAGATCAGGCCCTGGTCCACGAGCTGGGTGGCGATACGGAAGGCGGCGCCGGCGGTGCGCTTGCCGACGCGGGTCTGGAGCATCCACAGCTGGCCGCGCTCGATGGTGAACTCGATGTCGCAGAGATCCTTGTAGTGGGTCTCCAGCTTCGTCATGATCGCCATGAGCTGGTCGTAGGAGGCCTTGTCGATGGCCTCCAGGTCCGCGAGCGGCACGGTGTTGCGGATGCCCGCGACGACGTCCTCGCCCTGGGCGTTCTGCAGGTAGTCGCCGTAGACGCCGGCGTGGCCGCTGGCGGGGTCGCGGGTGAAGGCGACGCCGGTGCCCGAGTCGGGGCCGAGGTTGCCGAAGACCATGGAGCAGACGTTGACGGCGGTGCCCAGGTCGCCGGGGATGCGCTCCTGGCGGCGGTAGAGCTTGGCGCGCTCGGTGTTCCAGGAGTTGAAGACGGCCTCGACGGCGAGGTCGAGCTGCTCGCGGGCGTCCTGCGGGAACTCGCGGCCGGCCTCCTTCGCGACGATCTTCTTGAAGGCCTTGACCAGCTTCTTGAGGTCGGCGGCGTCGAGGTCGGTGTCGACGGTGACCTTCTTGGCGGCCTTGGCCGCGTCGAGGGCGTCCTCGAAGAGCTCGCCCTCGACGCCGAGGACGGTCTTGCCGAACATCTGGATGAGCCGGCGGTACGAGTCCCACGCGAAGCGCTCGTTGTCGGCCTGGGCGGCGAGGCCGACCACGGACTCGTCGGAGAGGCCGATGTTGAGGACCGTGTCCATCATGCCGGGCATGGAGAACTTGGCGCCGGAGCGCACGGAGACCAGGAGCGGGTCGTCCGACTGGCCGAGCTTCTTGCCCATCTTCGCTTCGAGGGCGTCGAGGTGCGCGCTGACCTCGTCGCGCAGCTCGGCCGGGGCCGTGCCGCTCTCGAGGTAGACCTTGCAGGCCTCGGTGGTGATGGTGAAGCCGGGGGGGACCGGGAGACCGAGGTTGGTCATCTCGGCGAGGTTGGCCCCCTTGCCGCCGAGGAGGTCCTTGAGGTCCCGGTTGCCCTCGGTGAAGTCGTAGACGAACTTCTGATCTTTGTTTTCCGACACGGGTCTCGACTCCTCGAGGACTCGGGTGGCTGCCCTGACGGCCAGGAACATACCCAGATCGAAGGCTTATCGGTACGTCCACTTGGCGGTCATGGGGCCGTAACCACCCGTGCGCCACCGTATCGAAAGTAACCGGTCGGTAATGAGAACCCACGATCAGCGTTCACATCCCGAAGGGTGAGGGGCCCAGAAAGGCTTGATCCCGCTCGGATGAGCGATCATCGATACATTTGCGTTCAAGTCTTGAACACACAAAGGGTGGCACCCAGTGCCACCCTTTGGAAGTCTTACCCGTGACTTACGCGCTCATATGAGCGAAACCTCTCCCATGCGTGGCGTATATCACGCACCACGCAGGGCGATTTGTCAGCCTCCGGACGTGTCCAGCTCGGCATCCTCGCTCACACCGGCGCAGTCGTACGGGTCCTTCAGCCAGCCGTCCGGCAGGACAACCCGGTTGTTTCCGGACGTCCGGCCCCGAGGGCCGTCCGCGCTCTCGGGCCACGGCTGGTCCAGGTCGAGCTCGCTCAGATGAGCGTCCAGCTCGGCCAGGGACGAGACGACCGCCAGCTTCCCGCGCATCTCGGACCCGACCGAGAACCCCTTGAGGTACCAGGCCACGTGCTTACGGAAGTCGATCACCCCGCGGGCCTCGTCGCCGATCCACTCCCCCAGCAGCTGGGCGTGGCGCAGCATGGTGCGCTTGACCTCGCGCAGCACCGGCTTGTGGAAGTCCTCGGGACGGCCCTCGAAGGCCGCGACCAGGTCGTTGAAGAGCCAGGGCCGGCCCAGGCAGCCGCGCCCCACGACCACGCCGTCGCAGCCGGTCTCGCGGACCATGCGCAGCGCGTCCTCGGCGCACCAGATGTCACCGTTGCCGAGCACCGGGATCTCCGGCACGTGCTCCTTGAGGCGGGCGATGGCCTCCCAGTCGGCGGTGCCGCCGTAGTGCTGGGCGGTGGTGCGGCCGTGCAGGGCGATGGCGGTCACCCCCTCCTCGACGGCGATCCGGCCGGCGTCGAGGTAGGTGAGATGGTCGTCGTCGATGCCCTTGCGCATCTTCATGGTCACCGGCAGGTCGCCGGCGCCCGCGACGGCCTCGCGGAGGATGGCGCGCAGCAGGTGGCGCTTGTAGGGCAGGGCGGAGCCGCCGCCCTTGCGGGTCACCTTGGGGACCGGGCAGCCGAAGTTGAGGTCGATGTGGTCGGCGCGGTCCTCTTCGACGATCATGCGGACCGCCTTGCCGACCGTCACGGGGTCCACCCCGTACAGCTGAATCGACCGCGGCTTTTCGGTCGCGTCGAAGTGGATCAGCTGCATGGTCTTCTCGTTGCGCTCGACCAGGGCGCGGGTCGTGATCATCTCGCTCACGAACAGCCCCTTGCCGCCCGAGAACTCGCGGCAGAGGGTCCGGAAGGGGGCGTTGGTGATGCCGGCCATCGGCGCGAGCACCACCGGGGGCTGCACGGTGTGCGGGCCGATCGCGAGGGGGGCGGGAAGCGTGGTCATCCCCCCATTGTCCCGCAGCGCCGTTGCCTGCTTATTCGTACGATCGGCGGTATGCATCACATGAGTGGCGTGGATCAAGCGGGCCGCCGGCACCGCCTGCTCGTCCTGGCGGTCTGCTGCATGAGCCTGCTGATCGTCAGCCTGGACAACACCGTCCTGAACGTGGCCCTGCCGGCGATGCGCCGCGAGTTCGACGCCTCGGTCTCGGGGATGCAGTGGACCATCGACGCCTACACGCTGGTCATCGCCTCGCTGCTGATACTGGCCGGGTCCACGGCGGACCGGATCGGGCGGCGCAGGGTCTTCGCGTGGGGACTGGTGCTGTTCACGGCGGGATCGGTGCTGTGCTCCCTGGCGCCCGGCCTCCACTGGCTCATCGCCTTCCGGATGGTCCAGGCCGTCGGCGGGGCGATGCTCAACCCCGTCGCCATGTCGATCATCACCAACACCTTCACCGACCCCAAGGAGCGTGCCCGCGCCATCGGCGTCTGGGGTGCGGTGGTCGGCATCTCCATGGCCGCCGGACCGCTGATCGGCGGCCTGCTGGTGGACTCGGTGGGCTGGCGGTCCATCTTCTGGGTCAACCTGCCCGTCGGGCTGGTCGCCCTGGCGCTGACCCTGCGCTTCGTTCCGGAGTCCCGGTCCGAGCGACCGCGCCGGCCGGATCCGGTGGGGCAGCTGCTGGTCGTGGTGCTGCTGGGCGGGATGACGTACGCGATCATCGAGGCGCCGGCCCAGGGCTGGAGCTCGCCGCCGATCCTCGGGTGCGCGCTGGGCGCGGCCGCCGCGCTGGGCGGGCTCCTGTTCTACGAGCCCCGGCGGACCGATCCGCTGATCGACCCCCGGTTCTTCCGCAGCGCCCCCTTCAGCGGGGCGACCGTGATCGCGGTGAGCACCTTCGCCTCGCTCTCCGGGTTCCTCTTCCTGACCACCCTCTACCTCCAGGAGGCACGGGGGCTCGACGCCCTGGACGCGGGGCTGCACATGCTGCCGATGGCCCTCTTCGCCTTCCTGTGCGCGCCGGTCTCGGGGCGCCTGGTCGCCAACCACGGGCCCCGGCCGTCGCTGCTGGTGTCCGGGGTGGCCATGGGGGCGAGCGGGCTGCTGTTCGCGGCGTTCTCGGCGGAGACCTCCACGCCGCTGATGTTCACCGGGTACGTGCTCTTCGGCATCGGCTTCGGGCTGGTCAACGCCCCGATCACCAACACGGCGCTGTCCGGGATGCCACGCAGCCAGGCGGGCGTGGCGGCCGCGGTGGCCTCCACCAGCAGGCAGACCGGCGGGGCGCTCGGCGTGGCCGTCATAGGAGCCGTGCTGGCCGCCGGGACGGCGGGCGGGGCGGACTTCGCGACGGCGGCCCGGCCCGCCTGGTGGATCATCACCGGCTGCGCGTTCCTGGTGCTCGTCGTGGGCGCCGTCACCACCGGCCCGTGGGCCCATGCCACCGCGCTGCGGACGGCCCGGGAGCTCGAACCGTCACCGCCCGCCCCCGCCGCCGCCCAGGCGGGGCAGACCCCCGGCCCCCGCAGGGACGGCGGGATGCCCCCGACCCCGGGGCCCGCCCCGGCGGGCTGATCCGCCTCCGCAGGACGGCCTTCCTCCGATGCGCCGTGCCGCGACCCCGCCATCCTGACGAGTGACAGATATTGAAATCTGTCAGCCGTCATGCCATTCTCGCTCCATGACCTCGAACGAGAACACCTCCGCGTCCGCCGCCGCCACCGCCCGCCGGCTCGGGGCCGCCGGGCCGTCCGTCTTCCCCCTGGGGCTGGGCTGCATGGGCATGTCCGCCCTCTACGGCGAGGCCGACCGGGCCGAGTCCCTGGCGACGATCCACGCCTTCCTGGAAGCCGCCCCCGCGGGCATGAACACGCTCCTGGACACCGGCGACTTCTACGGCATGGGCCACAACGAGCTGCTGATCGCCGAAGCCCTGCGCACCGCCCCCACGGCAGCCCGCGAGCAGGCCCTGACCAGCGTCAAGTTCGGCGCCCTGCGGACCGTCGAGGGCGGCTTCACCGGGTACGACGGGCGGCCCGAGGCCGTGAAGAACTTCCTGGCCTACTCGCTCCAGCGGCTCGGCCGGGACCACATCGACATCTACCGGATCGCGCGCGTGGACCCGGACGTCCCCGTCGAGGAGACCGTCGGCGCCATCGCCGAGGCCGTGCAGGCGGGGCATGTCCGGCACATCGGCCTCTCCGAGGTCGGTGCGGACACCCTGCGCCGGGCCGCGGCGGTGGCCCCGATCTCGGACCTCCAGATCGAGTACTCGCTGATCTCGCGCGGCATCGAGGACCGGATCCTGCCGGCCGCCCGGGAGCTCGGCATAGGCGTGACGGCGTACGGGGTGCTGTCCCGGGGCCTGATCAGCGGGCACTTCAGCCGCGACCGGGCACTGGCGCCCGGCGACTTCCGCGGGATGAGCCCCCGCTTCCAGGGCGAGAACCTGGACCACAACCTCGGCCTGGTCGAGGCCCTGCGCAAGGTCGCCGAGGAGAAGGGGGTGACCGTCGCCCAGATCGCGATCGCCTGGGTACTCGCCCAGGGCCCGCGCCGCGGCGTCGACATCGTGCCGCTGGTGGGCGCCCGCCGGCGGGACCGGCTGGCCGAGGCGCTCGGCGCGAGGGAGGTCGGGCTGACCGAGACCGACCTGGCCGCCATCGAGGCCGCGGTCCCCGCCGGGGCCGCTTCCGGCGACCGGTATCCGGCGGCGCAGATGGCCCACCTCGACAGCGAGCACTGAGCTGGCGGTACGGTCGTACCCATGCCCTCCGCTGCTGCCGAGCCCCTGACCCCCGAGCGCATCCTCGAGACCACCGAGGAGGTGCTGCGCCGCTTCGGCCCCACCAAGGCGACCGTGGTGGACGTGGCGCGCGCCCTGGGCGTCAGCCACGGCAGCGTGTACCGGCACTTCCCCTCGAAGGCGGCGCTGCGCGAGGCCGTCACGGACCGCTGGCTCGCCAAGAGCGTGGTCATGCTGGAGGGGATCGCCTCGGCGCCGGGCGAGGCCGCCCCCTCCAAGCTGGAGTCCTGGCTGGAGGCCCTCTTCGAGGCCAAGCGCCACAAGGCGGGGGACGACCCGGAGCTGTTCGCGACGTACACGGTGCTGCTCGCCGAGAACAGCGGGGTGGTCGACGCGCACCTGACGGAGCTGATCGAGCAGCTGACCCGGATCATCGCCGAGGGCGTCGCCGCCGGCACCCTGGCCGCGCCCGACGTGCCGGCCGCCGCGCGCGCCGTCTTCGACGCCACCGGCCGGTTCCATGACCCCCAGTACGTGACGGAGTGGCTCTCCCCCACGATCATCACGGAGTTCGAGGCGGTCGTCGCCCTCGTCATCCGGGGTCTGCGCGCCTGAACCGGCGCGGTTCCGCGCCCCGTTGGGCGGAATGAGAGGCTCCGGACGGCTTGGTGATCATTTTGAGCCGTGTCGACTTGTACATGCCATCGACAGTTCCTTACGGTCCCCTTACCGCACTACTCAGGCACGTTCCAGGGGGAACCTTGTCCACGGCAGCAGTACAGCCCTCACCTCCCGCCCGCTCCGGCGGAGCCGCAGCCATCGGCTTGATCCTGACCATCGCGCTCAGCGTGGTGGCACCGATCGTCACCTACAACGCCCTCGTCGACGACCACGGCTGGAGCGAGGCCTCGGCGCTGCTCGTCAGCGGCGCCTGGCCGGTGCTCGACACCGCCGTCATGGTGGCCTGGCGGCGCAAGCTGGACGAGTTCGCCATCGTCACGCTGGTGTTCCTGGCGATCACCGCCGCCGTGTCCCTGATCGGCGCCAACTCCACCCGGGCCCTGCTCGTCAAGGACTCCGCCGTCACCGGGCTGTTCGGGCTCCTGTGCCTGGCCACGCTGCTCGCGCCCCGGCCGCTGATGTTCTACTTCGGCCGGAAGTTCGGCACGGACGGCACCCCGGCGGGCGTGGCGTACTACAACGGCCTGTGGCAGTTCGAGGGCTTCCGCAACGCCCAGCGCCGCATGACCCTGGTCTGGGGCGTGGTCTACCTGATCGAGGCGGCGGTCCGGATCGCCCTGTCGTACGTCCTGGACACCTCCACCATGGTGACCATCAGCCCGTTCATGATCTACGGCACGCTCGGCGGGCTGGCCCTCTGGACGATCAGCTTCGTCAAGCGGACCAAGGCCGAGGGCGAGAGGCGGGCCGCCGCGAACGCCGCCGCGGCCACGGCCGCGCAGGCCGGGGGCTCCGCGGCCTGACCGCGGCGAACGGGGAAAGGCCGGTGGCCCGGTGCGCGGATCGCGCACCGGGCCACCGGCCTTCCGGCGGGAACTAGCAGCCCAGCAGACGGCTGCCGAGGTAGGCCTGGATCTGGTCCAGGGAGACGCGCTCCTGCTTCATGGTGTCGCGCTCGCGCACGGTCACCGCGTTGTCCTCCAGGGTGTCGAAGTCGACGGTGACGCAGAACGGCGTACCGATCTCGTCCTGGCGGCGGTAGCGGCGGCCGATGGCACCCGCGTCGTCGAACTCGATGTTCCAGAACTTGCGCAGGTCGGCGGCCAGGCCCTTGGCCTTCGGCGACAGCTGGGCGTTACGGGACAGCGGCAGGACGGCGACCTTGACCGGGGCCAGGCGCGGGTCGAAGCGCATCACGGTGCGCTTCTCCATGACGCCCTTGGCGTTCGGGGCCTCGTCCTCGACGAACGCGTCCAGCATGAAGGCGAGCATGGCGCGGTTCACGCCGGCCGCCGGCTCGATGACGTAGGGGGTGTAGCGCTCCTTCGACTCCTGGTCGAAGTAGACGAGGTCCTGGCCGGAGGCGGCCGAGTGCGACTTCAGGTCGAAGTCGGTGCGGTTGGCGATGCCCTCCAGCTCGGAGAACTCACTGCCACCGAAGTTGAAGCGGTACTCGATGTCGGCGGTGCGCTTCGAGTAGTGGGACAGCTTCTCCTTCGGGTGGTCGTACCAGCGGATGTTCTCCTCGCGGATGCCGAGGTCGCGGTACCAGTTCCACCGCTCCTGCATCCAGTACTCCTGCCACTGCTCGTCCTCGCCCGGCTTGACGAAGAACTCCATCTCCATCTGCTCGAACTCGCGCGTGCGGAAGATGAAGTTGCCCGGCGTGATCTCGTTGCGGAAGGACTTGCCCATCTGCGCGATGCCGAAGGGCGGCTTCTTGCGCGAGGTGGTCTGCACGTGGGCGAAGTTGGTGAAGATGCCCTGGGCGGTCTCGGGGCGCAGGTACGCCTTCGAGCCGGTGTCCTGGGTCGGGCCGAGGTGGGTCTCCAGCATGCCGGAGAACTGCTTCGGCTCGGTGAACTGGCCCTTCACGCCGCAGTGAGGGCAGTTGACGTCCGCGAGGCCGTTCTCGGGGAGGCGGCCGTGCTTGGCCTCGTAGGCCTCTTCGAGGTGGTCCGCGCGGTGACGCTTGTGACAGGCGGTGCACTCGGTCAGCGGGTCCGAGAAGGTCGCCACATGGCCGGAGGCCACCCAGACCTCGGGGGCCAGGATCACCGAGGAGTCGAGGCCGACGATGTCCTCCCGTCCGGTGACCATCGCCTTCCACCACTGGCGCTTGATGTTCTCCTTGAGCTCGACACCCAGCGGACCGTAGTCCCAGGCAGCCCTGGAGCCGCCGTAGATGTCACTGCAAGGGAAAACGAAGCCACGGCGCTTGCTCAGGCTGACGATGGTTTCGATCTTGTCGGCGGCCACGGTGCTCTCTTCATTACGAGGACGAACGGCGAAGGCTTTAGGTTACCGGCGCCCGCACCCTCCACTTCAAGTCGGTACCCCTCTTCCAGCATGCGCTCGGGCCCCCCACCCCGCCTTTTGACAATCGTTTCCATCTTTGATGAAAATGGATGTCATGAACGTACGACGCCTCATACCCACCGCCGCGCTCGCCGGTGCCGTCGCCCTTGCCGCGACGGCCCTCACCGCCTGTTCCGGGGCGGGAGCGGCGGGCGCGGACCAGGACGGCAGGCTTGCCGTCACGGCGTCGTTCTACCCCCTCCAGTTCCTCGCCGAGCGGATCGGCGGCGACCACGTGAAGGTCGCCACCCTGACCAAGCCGGGCGTCGAACCGCACGACCTGGACATCACCCCCCGGCAGACCGGCCAGCTGGGCGACTCGGACGTCGTCCTCTACCTCAAGGGCCTCCAGCCCGCCGTCGACAAGGCCATAGCCCAGTCCGGCGTGAAGAACACCGTGGACGCGGCCTCCCTCACCCGGCTCGAGGTGCACGGCACCTCCGGCGAGGAGGACCACGACCACGCCGCCGAGGAGCACGGCCACGGCCACGACCACGGGGAGGCCGGCGAGGACCCCCACGTCTGGCTCGACCCGGTCAAGTACGCGGAGATCGCCAAGGGCTTCGGCGCCGCACTGGAGAAGACCGATCCCGGCCACGCGGCCGACTACCGCAGGAACACCGACGGGCTCGTGGCCGAACTGGGCGCGCTGGACACCGAGTTCAAGGAGGGCCTGCGGAACACGGCCTCCAGGACCTTCATCACCACCCATTCCGCTTTCGGCTACCTCGCCGAGCGCTACGGCCTCGACCAGGAGGGCATCTCCGGCGTCGACCCCGAGGCCGAACCCAGCCCGGCCCGGATGAAGGACCTCCAGGCCGTCGCGAAGAAGGACAATGTCACCACCGTGTTCTTCGAGGCCCTGGCCAGCGACAAGACGGCGAGGACCCTGGCCCGGGACACGGGGCTGCGGACCGACGTCCTCGACCCCCTCGAGGGGATCACCGAGAAGTCGCAGGGCGCCGACTACTTCGAGGTCATGCGCTCCAACCTGAAGAACCTCCAGAAGGCCCTCGGAACCAATCGATGACAGCAGCAACGGAGGCGCGAGCCATGCAGTCAACGCCCCGACCGGCGGACGACGACCAGACCGTCATATCCCTGCGCGGGGCCACGGCCTCGCTCGGCTCCCGGCCCGTGCTGCGCGGGGTCGACCTCACCGTCCGCCGGGGCGAGGTGGTCGCCCTGCTCGGCGCCAACGGCTCCGGCAAGTCCACGGCCGTGCGCGCCGTGGTCGGCCAGGTCCCGCTCACCGGCGGGAGCCTGAGCCTTTTCGGCACCGACTTCAGGCGCTTCCGCCAGTGGTCGCGCATCGGGTACGTCCCCCAGCGCACCACCGCCGCCAGCGGCGTCCCGGCCACCGTCCGGGAGGTCGTCTCCGCCGGCCGCCTCGCCCGCTCCCGCTTCGGGATCCTGCGCAAGGCCGACAGGGCCGCCGTCGAGCGGGCCCTGGCCCTCGTCGACATGGACGCGTACGCCGACGCCTCGGTCAACGCCCTCTCCGGCGGACAGCACCAGCGCGTGCTCATCGCCCGGGCGCTGGCCGTCGAACCCGAGCTGCTGATCATGGACGAGCCGATGGCCGGCGTGGACCTGGCCAACCAGGAGGTCCTCGCGAACGCCCTGCGCGAGCAGGTCGCCGCCGGCACCACCGTCCTGCTCGTCCTCCACGAGCTGGGCCCGCTGGAGCCCCTGATCGGCCGCGCCGTCGTCCTGCGCGACGGCTGCGTCGTCCACGACGGCCCGCCGCCGGAGGCCGTCGGGCAGCACGCCCTCCCCGGCCACGACCACGTACACCCCCACGCGGCGCACGACGCCGAGCCCCTGCGGACGGGACTGCTGAGCTGATGGAAATCCTGCACCAAGCCTTCATGCAGCGGGCGCTGATCGCCGCCGCGCTGGTGGGCATCACCGCGCCCGCGATCGGCACGTACCTCGTCCAGCGCCGCCAGGCGGTCATGGGCGACGGCATCGGCCACGTCGCCATGACCGGTGTCGCCCTGGGCTTCCTGCTCAACACCAGCCCGGTCTGGATGGCCACCCTCGTCGCGGTCGTCGGCGCCGTCGGCATGGAGCTGATCCGCTCCCGCGGCAAGACCAGCGGCGACATCGCGCTCGCCATGCTCTTCTACGGCGGCCTGGCCGGCGGCGTCATGATCATCAACCTGGCCCCGGGCGGTTCCACCGCCAACCTGAGCAGCTACCTCTTCGGCTCGATCAGCTTCGTCTCCCCCGAGGACGTCACCGCGGTGGTGGTCCTGGCCGCCTTCGTCATCGCCGTCACCGTCGGCCTGCGCCGCCAGCTGTTCGCGATCAGCCAGGACGAGGAGTTCGCCCGCGTCACCGGTCTGCCGGTGCGCGCGCTGAACCTGCTGATGGCCGTCACCGCCGCCGTCACGGTCACGGTGGCCATGCGCATCGTGGGCCTGCTGCTGGTCAGCGCCATGATGGTGATCCCCGTCGCGGCCGCCCAGCGGGTCACCCGCGGCTTCGCCGCGACCCTGTCGCTGGCGATGGGGATCGGCGTGGTGGTCTCGCTCAGCGGTACGGCCGCCACGTACTACATCGACGCGCCGTCCGGCGCGACGATCGTGCTGCTCGCGATCGCCGTCTTCGTGGCGACCACGGCCCTGTCCGCGCCCGTGGCCCGGCGCCGGGCCAGGGCCGTCCGGGCCGCCGAGGAGCTCTGCACGCAGGACGACGTGAAGGTCTAGGAGGACCGGCCGCCTGGCACAATGAGGCGAGGCCGAAACGAGGAGGAACCGGTGGCGACTGCGCCTGGCGAGACGAATACCGCGCCAGTACGAGGACGGTCCACCCGGCAGCGGGCAGCCGTCGCGGCGGCACTGGACGAGGTGGACGAGTTCCGCAGCGCCCAGGAGCTGCACGACATGCTCAAGCACCGCGGCGACTCCGTGGGCCTGACCACCGTGTACCGCACCCTCCAGTCCCTGGCGGACGCCGGCGAGGTGGACGTGCTGCGCACCAGCGACGGCGAGTCCGTCTACCGCCGCTGCTCCACCGGTGATCACCACCACCACCTGGTCTGCCGCAAGTGCGGCAAGGCGGTCGAGGTGGAGGGCCCTGCGGTGGAGAAGTGGGCGGAGTCCATCGCGGCCGAGCACGGCTACGTGAACGTGGCCCACACCGTCGAGATCTTCGGGACCTGCGCGGACTGCGCGGCCGCCGGCTAGATCGAAAGCACCGGATTCCGGTCGAACACCGATCGGAATCCGGCCGATCTCGTACGACCTCCGCCGCCGGGCCCAGGACCTCGGCGGCGGAGCCGTTTACCGGGGTCAGCCCTGGGAGCCCTCGGTCTGGTTCGGGACCGCGCCGCCGAAGCGGCGGTCGCGCTTGGCGTACTCCAGGCAGGCGTCCCACAGGTGGATCCGGTCGAAGTCCGGCCACAGGACGTCCTGGAAGACCATCTCGGCGTAGGCGCTCTGCCAGATCAGGTAGTTGGACGTGCGCTGCTCGCCGCTGGGCCGCAGGAACAGGTCCACGTCCGGCATGTCCGGGTAGTAGAGGTACTTGGCGAGGGTCTTCTCGGTGACCTTCGACGGGTCGAGCCGGCCGGCCTTCACGTCCTCGGCGAGGGCCTGGGCGGCGTCGGCGATCTCGGCGCGGCCGCCGTAGTTCATGCAGAAGTACAGGGTCAGCTTGTCGTTGCCCTTGGTCTGCTCCTGGGCGATCTGGAGCTCCTTGGCCACCGACTTCCACAGCTTGGGCATCCGGCCCACCCAGCGCACCCGGATGCCGAGCGCGTCGAGCTGGTCGCGGGTCTTGCGGATGAAGTCGCGGTTGAAGTTCATGAGGAAGCGCACCTCGTCGGGCGAGCGCTTCCAGTTCTCGGTGGAGAAGGCGTAGAGGGAGATGTTCTTGACGCCCATCTCGATCGCGCCCTGGAGGACGTCCAGGACCCGCTCGGCGCCGACCTTGTGGCCCTCGGTGCGCGGCAGGCCCCGCTCCTTGGCCCAGCGGCCGTTGCCGTCCATCACGATCGCGACGTGCTCCGGCACCAGCTCGCCCGGGATCTTCGGCGGGCGGGCGCCGGTCGGGTGCGGTTCGGGGATCGCGTACTCGCGGCGGGAGAGTCCCAGGAATCCGCGTACTGCCATGGCGCTTCGGTCTCCGATCTCGGTCACTTCTCTACGTAACGCAGGGAACGCAGCCCGCGTTCCAGATGCCAGTGCAGATAGGCGGAGACGAGTCCGCTTCCCTCGCGCACGTGCCGCGGCTCGGCCGCGTCGGCCGTCGGCCAGTCCCCCGTCAGCAGGGCGCTGAGCAGCCCGATGGCCTCAGCAGATGGTACGACGCTTCCGGGAACCCGGCAGTCACCGCATACGACCCCGCCGGCGGCGACGGAGAAGTGCCGGTTGGGGCCGTGGATCCCGCATTTCGCGCAGTCCTCGAAGCTGGGCGCGTAGCCGTTGACGGCCAGGGAGCGCAGCAGGAAGGCGTCGAGGACGAGATGCGGTGCGTGCTCGCCGCGCGAGAGCGTGCGCAGGGCGCCGACCAGCAGCAGGTACTGCTGGACGGCGGGCTCGCCCTCGTTCTCGGTGAAGCGCTCGGCGGTCTCCAGCATGGCGGTGCCGGCGGTGTAGCGGGCGTAGTCGGTGACGATGCCGTTGCCGTACGGGGCGATGATCTCGGTCTGGGTGCACAGGGGCAGGCTGCGGCCGATCAGCTCGCTGCCTCGGGCGAAGAACTGCACGTCGGCGTGGGAGAAAGGTTCCAGCCCGGCGCCGAATTTGGACTTCGTGCGCCGTACTCCGCGGGCGACGGCGCGGACGCGGCCGTGGCCGCGGGTGAGCAGCGTGATGATGCGGTCCGCCTCGCCGAGCTTCTGGGTGCGCAGCACGATGCCGTCGTCGCGGAACAGACTCATGCGCCCATTGTCCCCCGTGCGCGGACGGCGCCGACCCCCGTCGGGGCGGCGGTGTCCGGACGGGAGGGGCGGCACTCCTGGGGAGGTTCCGGGGGAGGCGGTCAGGCGGCGGGGGTCCCCGCCTCGCCGGCGGAACGACTCCGCCGGGCCCGGATCCGCGTACGGAAGAGCGCTAGGGTGCGCGCACCGCCGACAGCAGCCCGGCCACCTCTTCCGAGCCCATCCGCAGCGCCGAGCCCACGGTGGCGAGCACCTCGCGCTCCGCCGGGATGTAGGGCCCGTCCGCGAGGGCGATCCGCGCGCCCTGCAGCAGGATCGATTCGCGACCGGGTCCGGCGAGGTGGGCGGCGAGCGGTTCCAACGCCTCGTGGAGCTCGATCGACAGCGCCGCCCCGCAGCAGTCGGGCCCGTCGTACAGCCCCAGCCGGCCCTCGTCGGTCGCCAGGGCCTCGACGAGGGACTCCAGCTGCTCCTCGGTGCAGTCCGGGAAGCCGGCGCCGCGTACGGCCGACACGGCGGCCTCCAGGGCGCTGCGCGAGGAGGTCCCGCCCGCGGCGAGCACGGCCAGCGCGACGGTGTGCACGGCGTCGCGCAGGAGCGAGGAGAAGCGGGTGGTGGTGAGGTGGTCCAGCACCTCGGTGCCGAAGCGCTGCCGGCAGGCCTGGCACTCGACGACGGGCCCTGCCTCCCCGCGCGGCAGCAGCGGCAGGCCGAGCACGGTGAACCGGCGGCGCCCGGTGCGCCGGCGGTAGTTGCGGTCACCGCCGCAGCCGGGGCAGAAGAACTCCCCGTCGCCCACGGTGTTCCAGATGGTACGGATGCCCCAGAACGTCAGCTTCCGGCCGTCCCCACCCCGAACTGGCAGCACGTCGCACCTCCGTAACCACCCGGCAACGACGCCGGGTTGGCGTGATGTTAGCCACATCGGTGAGTGTGCGTCAGTCGTGCGGCAGGACAACATGGGCCCGGGAGCCCACTTGGCCGGTCTGCGCCCCCGCCCGTCAGGCCCCTGGCGGCGGCCCCGCGGGGGACGGCGGAGCCCCGCCCCTCCGGCCGGAGGGGCGGGGCTCCGCCGGGGGTGGTTCAGCGGCCCGCGCGGTTGACGGCGGAAATGACCGCCTTCAGGGAGGCGCGGGTGGTGTTGGCGTCGATGCCGATGCCCCACAGGACCCGGCCGTCGATCGCGCACTCGATGTACGAGGCGGCCACGGCGGAGGCTCCCTCGCTCATCGTGTGCTCGGTGTAGTCCAGCAGACGGGCGTCCACGCCGATGCCGGCCAGCGCGTCGAAGAAGGCCGAGATCGGACCGTTTCCGGTGCCGTTCAGGACCGTCTCCACGCCGTCAACGACGGCCTCGACGGTCAGCGTGTCCGTACCGTCCTTGTCGGTGGCGGTCGAACCGGAGCGCAGCTGGATGCGGCCCCACGGGTTCTCGGGGTTGGGCAGGTACTCGTCCGAGAAGACCTCCCAGATCGCCTTCGGCGTGACCTCGCCGCCCTCGGCGTCGGTCTTGGCCTGGATGATCCGCGAGAACTCGATCTGCATGCGGCGCGGCAGGTCCAGCTTGTGGTCGTTCTTCAGGACGTACGCGATGCCGCCCTTGCCGGACTGCGAGTTGACCCGGATGACCGCCTCGTAGGAGCGGCCGACGTCCTTCGGGTCGATCGGCAGGTACGGGACGGCCCACTCGATCTCGTCGACCGTCTTGCCCCGGGCGGCCGCGTCGGCCTCCATGGCGTCGAAGCCCTTCTTGATGGCGTCCTGGTGGGAGCCGGAGAAGGCGGTGTAGACCAGGTCGCCCGCGTAGGGGTGGCGCGGGTGGACCTCCATCTGGTTGCAGTACTCGCTCGTGCGGCGGATCTCGTCGATCTGCGAGAAGTCGATCTGCGGGTCGATGCCCTGGGAGAACAGGTTCATGCCCAGGGTGATCAGGTCGACGTTGCCGGTGCGCTCGCCCTGCCCGAACAGGCAGCCCTCGATGCGGTCGGCGCCGGCCATCAGGGCCAGCTCGGCGGCGGCGACGGCGGTGCCGCGGTCGTTGTGCGGGTGCACGGAGATGCAGACGTGCTCGCGGCGGGTCAGGTTGCGGGCCATCCACTCGAAGCGGTCCGCGTGGGTGGAGGGCGTCGAGCGCTCCACGGTGGCGGGCAGGTTGAGGATGATCTCGCGGCCCTCGCCCGGCTGCCAGACGTCGCAGACGGCCTCGCAGACCTCCAGGGCGAAGTCCAGCTCGGTGTCGGTGAAGATCTCGGGGCTGTACTGGTAGCCGAAGACGGTCTCGGGGCCCAGCAGCTTGTCGGCGTACTCCATGACCAGGCGGGTGCCGTCGACGGCGATCTGCTTGATCTGCTCCTTGGAGCCGCGGAAGACGACGCGGCGGAACGTCGGGGCGGTCGCGTTGTACAGGTGCACGGTGGCACGCTTGGCACCCACCAGCGACTCGACGGTCCGCTCGATCAGGTCCTCGCGGGCCTGGGTCAGTACGGAGATGGTGACGTCGTCCGGGATCGCACCCTCTTCGATGATGGAGCGCACGAAGGCGAAGTCGGTCTCGCCGGAGGAGGGGAAGCCGACCTCGATCTCCTTGTAGCCCATGCGCACCAGCAGGTCGAACATCTCGCGCTTGCGGGCGGGGGTCATCGGGTCGATCAGCGACTGGTTGCCGTCGCGCAGGTCGGTGGACAGCCAGCGCGGAGCCTTGGTGACGCGGGCGTCCGGCCAGGTGCGGTCGGGGATGTCCACCTGCTCGTACCGGCCGTACTTGTGGATGGGCATCCCGGAGGACTTCTGGGTGTGGGTCGCGTTGGTGATGGGCGTGGGGCGACCGACAAAAGGCTGCTGGCTCATGGCGTTGGGCTCCTCGCGTGTCCGCGTGTAGTTCGCTGAACGGCCGACGGCGGTAGTGAAAACCGCAACACCAGACTCCGCGGGGAGGGGGCCGGCCTACGACTACAGACCCTCGCCGCGGCAGCTAAGGAGAAGCAGCCCGAAACGCATGATGGGCCGAGCCTAACCGAGCCGCGCCGTGTCGCGAGGACCTGTTTCAGTATGCAAGACCGGGGGGCCCGATTTACACCTTTTGTGGCCCAAGACTCCTTTCGTCCGGCAAGGTCCGGTGGATCCGTCAACACGGCGCGTCGCCTTTGAGACAACCGAATGAATCATGCTCGCCGCTAGTGACACCGACATCACCCACTGCCACATTTCCGGCATGGATGCCTTCCTTTCGCACGGACACGCCCCCCACCACCCGGTCTTCTGCACCGTGGTGCCGCCGCACCTGCTGGACAAGGCCGCCCGGTCCGCCGACGCCGCCCGCGCCGACGCCGCGCAGCGCACCCTGGAGACCGACGCCCTCCTGCGCACCCGGCGCCGGATCAGCACCGTCCGGGGGATCGCCCCGGCCGTCACGGACGCCCCCGACGCGGACGGGCCGCGCCGCACGGTCTACGACGCCCAGCACCACACCCGGCTGCCGGGGAAGAAGGTCCGCGCGGAGGGTGCCGCCACCTCCAAGGACGCCACCGTCAACCGCGCGTACGCCGGGCTCGGGGCGACGTACGAGCTCTTCCTCAAGGGCTTCGGCCGGCGCTCGATCGACGGCTCCGGCCTGCCGCTGGACGCGAGCGTGCACTACGGCGAGGACTACAACAACGCCTTCTGGGACGGCCGGCAGATGGTCTTCGGCGACGGGGACGGGGACCTGTTCCTCGACTTCACGGTGTCGGTCGACGTGATCGGGCACGAGCTGACCCACGGGGTCACCCAGTACACGGCCAACCTCGACTACCACGGCCAGTCCGGCGCCCTCAACGAATCCATGTCGGACGTCTTCGGCTCGCTGATCAAGCAGTACTCGCTCGGCCAGACCGCCGACCAGGCGGACTGGCTGATCGGGGCCGGACTCCTCGGCCCGAACGTCACCGGGGTCGCCCTGCGCTCGATGAAGGCGCCGGGGACCGCGTACGACGACGACGAGCTCGGCAAGGACCCGCAGCCGGCCACGATGGACGGCTACGTGACCACCTCGCGCGACAACGGGGGCGTCCACATCAACTCCGGCATCCCCAACCACGCCTTCTACATCGTGGCGACCGAGCTGGGCGGCAAGGCCTGGGAGCGGGCCGGGCAGATCTGGTACGACACCCTGACCGGCGGGCAGCTGGGGGCGCGGGCGGACTTCAAGGACTTCGCCCGGCTGTCGGCGGCGGCGGCCGTCGCCCGGTACGGGGAGGGCGGCGCCGAGCACCAGGCCCTCCAGAAGGCCTGGTCGACCGTCGGCCTGGGATAGCCGGGACAAGGCGGGGCCCGTCCGGGTAGAAGGGGGACCATGAAGATCGAAGTGGTACGGACGGGCGGTTTCTCGGGGATCGAGCGCCGGGCCGAGGTGGACACCTCGGGCCGGCCCGACGAGCAGGAGTGGCAGGCGCTGGCCCAGCTGGCCCTGCGACCCGACCCCCGGGCCGCCGGGGGGCCGGGCGGGGTCAGGGACGGGTTCTCGTACCGCATCACGGTGGACGGGCGGACGGTGTCCTGCCACGACCCCCACCTCTCCGACGCCCAGCGCAGCCTGATCACGAGGGTGCTGAAGGAGGGCGCCTAGGGGTCGCCCAGGGGCTCCCGACCCGCGACGGGGGGTGCCGGAGGGGCGGCAGGAGCCGGAGGGGCCCGATACCTTCCTTCGGGTGGCCGGAAACAGCCCCTCCGTTCGAGCCGCAGCGGAAACGGCAGATCGGCTCTTTGCGGAAACGGCAAGAAGGATTGCCCCGGTCGCGGAGGGGACGGAGCATCGGCGGTGTCCTTGCAGGAACGCACCGAGGAGACCGCGTGCCCACCCCCTCCCACCCCCACGACCACGGCGACCACGACGGCCACGACGGCCACGACCACGAGCAGGGCCACGGCGGTGACGCGGCCGGCCAGGAGTTCTGGGACTCCCGCTACCGCGAGAGCGAGCGGATCTGGAGCGGCCGGCCCAATTCCGTCCTGGTCCGGGAGACCGCGGACCTCGCCCCCGGCCGGGCCCTGGACCTCGGCTGCGGCGAAGGGGCCGACGCGGTGTGGCTGGCCGGGCGGGGCTGGCGGGTGACCGGCACCGACATCTCGCCGGTGGCCCTGGAACGCGCCGTCGGGCACGCGGCCGAGGCGGGCGTGGCCGACCGGATCGCCTTCGAGCGCCACGACCTCGGGGAGTCCTTCCCCGCCGGGGAGTTCGACCTGGTCGCGGCCTGCTTCCTGCACAGCCCGGGCGAGATGCCCCGCGAGCGGATCCTGCGCACCGCCGCCCGGGCCGTGGCCCCCGGCGGGGTCCTGCTGGTGGCCGGGCACGGCGGCCCGGCCCCGGGCGCCGAGAACCCGCACCCGGACCTGTACTTCCCCACCCCCGAGGAGGTGCTGGCGGGCCTGGACCTGCCCGAGGACGGCTGGGAGGTGCTGGTCTGCGCCGAGCACGAACGGGTCGGCGCGGAGGCCGACCGGCCCGGGCACGGCTTCGACAACACCCTCAAGGTCCGCCGCCTGGCCTGACGGGGGCGGCGGCCCCGGGGGTCAGAAGCCCAGCTTGCGCAGCTGCTTGGGGTCCCGCTGCCAGTCCTTGGCGACCTTCACGTGCAGGTCGAGGAAGACCGGCGTGCCGAGCAGCGCCTCGATGTGCTTGCGCGACTTCATGCCGACCTCCTTCAGGCGGGAGCCCTTGGGGCCGATGATGATGCCCTTCTGGCTGGGCCGCTCGATGTAGACGTTGGCGTGGATGTCGAGCAGCGGCCGGTCCGCCGGGCGGTTCTCGCGCGGGATCATCTCCTCGACCACGACGGCGATGGAGTGCGGGAGCTCGTCGCGGACGCCCTCCAGCGCGGCCTCGCGGATCAGCTCCGCGACCATGACCATCTCGGGCTCGTCGGTGAGGTCGCCCTCCGGGTAGAGCGGGGGGCTCTCCGGCAGCATCGGGGCGATCAGGTCGGCCAGCAGCCGGACCTGGTTGTCGCCGACCGCCGACACGGGGACGATCTCGGCCCACTCGATGCCGAGCTCGGCGCCGAGCTGCTGGATCGCGATGAGCTGCTCGGCCAGCTGCTTGGACTCGACCAGGTCGGTCTTGGTGACGATGGCGATCTTGGGGGTCTTCTTGATCCCCGCGAGCTCCTTGGCGATGAACTTGTCACCGGGGCCGAGCTTCTGGTCGGCGGGCAGGCAGAAGCCGATGACGTCGACCTCGGCCCAGGTGGTGCGCACGACGTCGTTGAGCCGCTCGCCGAGCAGGGTGCGCGGCTTGTGCAGGCCGGGGGTGTCCACCAGCACCAGCTGGGCGTCGGGGCGGTGCACGATGCCGCGGACGGTGTGGCGGGTGGTCTGGGGCCGGTTCGAGGTGATCGCGACCTTGGTGCCCACCAGCGCGTTGGTCAGGGTCGACTTGCCCGCGTTGGGGCGGCCGACGAAGCAGGCGAAGCCCGCGCGGTGCGGGGCGGTGGGCTCGGGGGAACGATCGCTCATACGGGCCATTCTCCCCGATGCCGCCCGGCCCGCCGACCAGACCACCCCGGCGGGGGTCCCGGCCCGTCGCCCGAAGCCGCCTCCCCGCCCCGCCCGTCACCGAGACGACGGGCGGGCAGGCGGCACCGCCCCGCGCGGCGACGCCCCCGGGGCCGGGCTACGACAAGGTCAGGGTCAGGGCCGCCCGGTACGCGCCCGGCGGGGTGTACGGAGGCACCCGGAGGATGAGCGTCGCGTCGACCGTGAACCTCCCGCCCGCCCCCGAGGCCAGCACCGCGCCTTCCGGCCCGACCTCCCCGGAGGGGCCGGCCTCGCACCCGCCCCCGCACGAGGGGGTCCACGCCGGCGAGGCCCCCGGCACCAGGACCCCGTCCGCCCCCTCGAACCCCGTCAGCCTCCCGCGCAGGGTCCACCGCCCCGCTCCCCCGCCCCGGGTGTCCGTCACCGTCACCGTCCCGATCCGCCCGGCGGCCGCGCCCCCGCCCCCGAACCCGACCGCGCCCAGCGTGACCGCCGCCCCGGCCTGCGTCATCGTCAGGGAGCCCGCCACCGGGGCGGCCGCCTCGACGACCGCGTACGCCGCCGGGTCGGAGCCCCGCGCCGCCGTCCAGGTGGGGCCCTCGTACGCCACGACCCCCGTCGTCCTGCGGTCCTCCACCGTCAGCTCCGCGCCGAAGGCCCCGAACGCGTCCGCGGTGGCCGCCACCCGGTCGGCCGTCCCGGCGGCGCCCGCGCGCCCCGCGACCGTCACGGCCGCGCCCGGGGCGAAACCGGCCCCGGTGACCCGGACCCGGACGCCCGGCTCCCCGTACGAGGCGGCGAGGGCCACGCCCCGCAGGTTCATCACCGGCCGCCGGGCCGCGACGATCCGCCCCGCGACCGGCGCCGGCGCCCCGGCCGCCGCACAGGCGGACCCCGGCAGGGCGTAGCCGCCCGGGGCGAGGGTGGTCTCTCCGGGCTCGGTGACGGTGAAACGCCCGCTCATGACCGCACCGGGCGCCCCCGCCACCGCGGCCACCGGCACCTCGCCGCCCTGGGCCCCGCCCAGCAGGATCCGCCCCGTCGCGGCGGGGAGCCCGCCCTCCGGCGGGGCCGCGGACGGGGTCCGGTCCAGCCGGTAGGTCACCGTGACGGTGTCGCCGACCGCCGGGGCCGGGTCGTCGACCTCGACGCGGGCCGTGGTCGTCCCCTCCCCGGACGGCAGGCAGCGCGTGGGGAACTCCACCCGCCCCGGGGCCGTTCCCCCTTCGGCCGCCGCCGGCGTCCCCAGCGCGCCCCCGGCCGCCGCCGCGAGGACGGCCAGGCCCGCAGCCGCCGCCCTGTGCCTCCCGCGCGCGCCCCTCCGCACCGCCGGCCCCCTCCCGCCGCCCCGACTGGAGGCCATTCACGGGCGGGCGGCGAGAGAAGTCAATGCACGGGACCGTCAGGACCTGACGGAGTATCAGAACTCTGCGCCACCGCCACCGCCCCCGTCGCCCGGAACGTCCGCCGGTAGGCCGTCGGACTCACGCCCAGCGCCGCCTGGACGTGCTTGCGCAGCGACTGGGCCGTCCCGAAGCCCGCCTCCCGGGCCACCGCCTCCATCGGCAGCTCCGTCCGCTCCAGCAGCCGCCGCGCCCGCTCCACCCGCTGGCCGGTGATCCACTCCCCCGGGCTGACCCCCGACTCCTGGCGGAAGCGGCGCGTGAAGGTCCGTACCGACATGGCCTCCTGACGGGCCAGGTCGCTCAGCCGCAGCGGTTCGTGCAGCCGGTCCAGCACCCAGGCCCGCGCGGCCGTGGTGCTGGCCTGCTGCGGCTCGGGCACGGGCCGGTCGACGAACTGCGCCTGGCCGCCGTCCCGGTGGGGCGGTACGACGGTGAGCCGGGCGGTCTCGTTCGCGACGGCCGCGCCGTGGTCCCGGCGGACGATGTGCAGGCACAGGTCGGTGCCGGCGGCCACCCCGGCGGAGGTCAGCACGTCCCCGTCGTCGGTGTAGAGCACGTCCGGGTCGACCTGGACCGCCGGGAACAGCCGCTGGAAGTGCTCGGCGTGGGCCCAGTGCGTGGTGGCCGGGCGGCCGTCCAGGTACCCGGCGGCGGCCAGGACGTAGCCGCCCGTGCAGATGGAGACCATCCGGGTGCCGGGCCGGACGAGGGCGAGGGCCGCCGCGAGCTCCTCCGTCAGCCGGCCCTCGTCGTAGACCGGCCCCAGCTCGAAGGAGGCCGGCACCACCACGGTGTCGGCCGTGGCGAGCAGCTCCGGGCCGTGCTCGACGTGGATGGCGAAGTCGGCGTCCGTCCGCACCGGGCCGGGAACGAGTCCGCAGGTGAGGATCTCGTACAGGGGCCTTCTCTGCGGGTCCCGGGCCAGACCGAAGATCCGGTGGGGGATGCCGAGTTCGAAGGGCAGCAGCCCGGCGAGGGCGAGGACGACGACACGGTGCGGCTTCACTGCGGGGGCCATGGCCCGATCGTATCGAAGCGTGTCGGTCAGGCCACTGTCCTGCGACTCCCCGCCGACCGGAAACTTTCGGGGTGACGCAGACAGCACCCACCTCCAGCCCCCGGGCCGCCTCCCGCGCGCCCCGCGAGCCCGGCCGGATCCACCGGGCCTGGTTCGCCGCGGCCGTCGCCTTCGTGACGATCATCGGCGCCGCCGCCTTCGCCTCCCTCCCCGGACTGCTCATCGAGCCGCTGCACGGGGAGTTCGCCTGGTCGCGCGGCACCATCGGCTTCGCGGTATCCGTCAACCTGGCGCTCTACGGGCTCACCGCGCCCTTCGCGGCCGCGCTGATGGACCGTTTCGGCATCCGGAAGGTCGTCGCGGTGGCCCTGACCGTCATCGCCGGCGGTTCGCTGGCCACCGTGTGGATGACCGCGTCCTGGCAGCTGGTGCTGTTCTGGGGGGTGCTGGTGGGCATCGGCAGCGGCTCCATGGCGCTGGCCTTCGCGGCGACGGTGACCAACCGCTGGTTCACCGCCCGGCGCGGACTGGTCACGGGCGTCCTGACGGCCGCGGGCGCCTCCGGGCAGCTGATCTTCCTGCCGCTGCTGTCCTGGCTGGTGGAGCGCCACGGCTGGCGCCCGGCCTCGGTCACCGTGGCTCTGGCGGCCCTGTCCGTCGTCCCCTTCGTGTGGCTGCTGCTGCGCGACCACCCGGCGGACGTGGGCCTCGCCCCGTACGGGGGCGCCTACGAGCCCAAGCCCGCGCCGACCCGGGGAGCGGCCCGCCGGGCGGTGAGCGTGCTCTTCCGGGCGGCCCGGACGGGACCGTTCTGGCTGCTGGCGGGCACTTTCGCGATCTGCGGGGCCTCGACGAACGGACTGATCCGCACCCACTTCACACCGGCCGCGCACGACCACGGCATGCCGGTGACGGCAGCCGCCGGACTGCTCGCGGTGATCGGCGTGTTCGACGTGCTCGGCACCATCGCCTCCGGCTGGTTCACCGACCGGTTCGAGCCGCGCCGCCTGCTGGCGGTGTACTACGCCCTGCGCGGGGTGTCCCTGCTGTTCCTGCCGGTGCTGCTGGCGCCCGCCGTGCGCCCGCCGATGGTGTTCTTCATCGTCTTCTACGGACTGGACTGGGTCGCGACGGTCCCACCGACCATCGCCCTGTGCCGGGAACACTACGGGCAGGACAGCGCGATCGTCTTCGGCTGGGTGCTGGCCTCGCACCAGGTGGGCGCGGCGGTCGTGGCGTTCCTCGGCGGAGTGGCCCGGGACGCGCTCGGCTCGTACGACCTGGTCTGGTACGCCTCGGGCGCGCTGTGCGCGGTGGCGGCGCTGATGGCGATGGTGATCCGGCGCCGCCCGGAGCGGGGCGCCGCCGTCCCGGCCGCGGCCTGAGCCCGGCCGGGGCTGCGGCTCCGTGCGGAGCCGCCCGGCGGCGTCGGCGGATCAGGCCCCGGCGGGGGTGGTGGACTTCAGGGTGCCGTCGGGCCCTGCGAGCAGGACCGGGGTGGCCGGGCCGCCGAGGTCGCGGACGGCCGCGCGGTCGGCGGCGGCGGGGGCTTCGGCCGTGCTGACCACGGCCGCGGCCTCCAGGGAGCGGGCACCGCTGGCCACCGCCATGGCGACGGCCGTCTGGAGGGCGCTGAGCTTGAGGGAGTCCAGCTCCACGGTCCCGGCGACGTACGTGCGGCCGGTCTCGTCCCGTACCGCGGCCCCCTCGGGGACTCCGTTGCGGGCACGGGCGCTGCGCGCCAGGGTGATGATCTTGCTGTCCTCGGGGTCGATCCCCGCTCCCACGCTGCTCTCGGTCATAGGCGAAAGCATAGGGAGCACCCCGGCGGTGCCGTGCAACGACCCCGCCGGGGCGGTTCCCCCACGACGCCTCCCCCGGGGCGCAGAACAAACCTAAGCAGCGAAGGGCCCATGCCCTTCGATTCGAAGGTCCCGAACCCGTATGACCTTGGGCCCTAACCGTTCGACGGAGGCTCCGGTGTCACGGCCGGTCCAGCCGGAGCCGCTCCGCCCTCGGCAGCCCCGCGACGACCAGGTCGTACGAGTCCTCCACCAGCTCCCGCACCAGCACGTCCGGCAGGCCGCCGACCGTCACCGTGTTCCAGTGCCGCTTGTTCATGTGCCAGCCCGGGACGATCGCGGGGTGCTGCGCCCGCAGGCGCACCGCCGTCTCCGGCTCGCACTTGAGGTTGACCTTCAGCGGCTCGCCGTCCAGGGCCGACAGGGCGAACATCTTGCCCAGCACCTTGAACACCGAGGTCTCGGGGGTGAAGGGGAACTCCTCCACCGCCGCGTTGAAGCCCAGGCAGAACGCGCGCAGCTCCGCCGGCGTCATTGCGTCTCCTCCCCTTCGGCGTCCTCGGCGAGCACCGGCTCCACGAGCACCGTGACGATCTTGTTCCGGCGGCCCGCCGGGGATTCGGCCGTCAGCCGCAGCGGGCGCCCGTCCGGCAGGTCGACCACCGCCGAGGCCCCGGCGATCGGCACCCGGCCCAGGGCCTTGGCCAGCAGTCCGCCGACGGTCTCCACGTCCTCGTCGTCGAAGGCCAGGGCCCCGAACAGCTCTCCGAGGTCGGTGATGTCGAGGCGGGCCGTGACCCGGTAGCGGTCGTCGCCGAGCTCCTCGACGGGCGGGGTCTCCCGGTCGTACTCGTCGGTGATCTCGCCGACGATCTCCTCCAGGATGTCCTCGATCGTGACGATGCCCGCCGTGCCGCCGTACTCGTCGATGACGACGGCCACGTGGTTGCGCACCGACTGCATCTCGCGCAGCAGGTCCCCGGCGTTCTTGGTGTCGGGTACGAAGACCGCCGGCCGCATCACCGTCGAGACCAGGTCGGTCTCCGCCTCCCGGTTGATGTGGGTGCGGCGGACGAGGTCCTTGAGGTAGACGATGCCGACGATGTCGTCCTCGTTCTCCCCGGTGACCGGGATCCGCGAGAAGCCGGAGCGCAGGGCGAGGGTGGTCGCCTGGCGGATCGTCTTGTAGCGCTCGATGCAGACCAGGTCGGTGCGGGGCACCATCACCTCACGCACGAGCGTGTCGCCGAGCTCGAAGACCGAGTGCACCATCCGGCGCTCCTCGTCCTCGATGAGCGACTCCGCCTCGGCAAGGTCGACCATCGCGCGCAGCTCGGCCTCGGAGGCGAAGGGCCCCTTGCGGAAGCCCTTGCCAGGGGTGAGGGCGTTGCCGATGAGGATCAGCAGCTGCGGGACCGGCCCCATGATCCGCGCCAGCGGGACGAGGACGTACGCGGCCGCCGTCGCGGTGTTCAGCGGGTGCTGGCGGCCGATCGTACGGGGGGACACGCCCACCGCCACGAACGAGACCAGCACCATCACGGCGATGGCCACCAGCAGCGCCGTCCAGTTCTCCCCGAACGCGTCGAGGCAGACGTAGGTGACGAGCACGCCCGCCGCCATCTCGCAGGTGACGCGCACCAGCAGGGCCACGTTGACGTAGCGGGTGGGGTCGCCGGCGACCTGGGCCAGCTTGGCGCTGCCGCGCCGGCCCTCCCGTACGGCCTGTTCGGCGCGGAAGCTGGAGACGCGGGCGATCCCGGACTCGGCGCAGGCCGCGAACCAGGCCACCACGGTCAGCAGCACCGCCCCGGTGATCAGCTGATAGGCGCTGCTCACGAGACGGTCGGGGCCGGGGAGGGGCCGGTCATCCCGCGCTCGCCGCGCCAGCCGTCGACGATGGCCGCCTGGAGGCCGAACATCTCGGCCTTCTCGTCCGGCTCCTCGTGGTCGTACCCGAGCAGGTGCAGCACCCCGTGGACGGTCAGGAGCTGGAGCTCCTCGTCCATGGAGTGCTGCGTCGGGGCTTCCTGGCCCTGCTTCTTCGCCACCTCGGGGCACAGGACGATGTCGCCGAGGAGCCCCTGCGGGGGCTCCTCGTCGTCCTTCGACGGCGGACGCAGCTCGTCCATCGGGAAGGACATGACGTCGGTGGGTCCGGGCAGGTCCATCCACTGGATGTGGAGCTGCTCCATCGCCTCCTCGTCGACGACGATGACGGAGAGCTCGGAGAGCGGGTGGATCCGCATCCGGGTGAGCGCGTAGCGGGCAATGTCGAGGATCGCCTGCTCGTCGACTTCGGTTCCGGACTCGTTGTTGACGTCGATCGACATGGTGCGCTGGGTTCTACTTCCGCTGGTAGCCGTTCCGGGCCGCGCCGGTCTCCCGGGCCGCCTGGCTGTCGTCGTACTTCTCGTACGCGTCGACGATACGGCCGATCAGCTTGTGCCGGACGACATCCTCGGACGTGAGCCGCGAGAAGTGGATGTCGGGCACCCCTTCGAGGATCTCCTGGACCTGGCGCAGACCGCTCCTGGTGCCGGTCGGCAGGTCGACCTGCGTGATGTCACCCGTGATCACGATCTTCGTGTCGAACCCGAGCCGGGTCAGGAACATCTTCATCTGCTCGGGGCTGGTGTTCTGCGCCTCGTCAAGGACGACGAAGGCGTCGTTCAGCGTGTTGTGCGTCAGCAGGTAGTCCTGGGTCACGTACAGCGAGTCCTCGGCTGCCACCTGGATGCACACGGCCTCCTCGCGGCCCGCGGGCTCGATGGAGTCGATGAAGCGCATCGGACGGCCTCCGCCGCCGGCAGCGGCGTAGGCGTCCCGCTTGCGGGCGAGGCGGAACGGCTCGACGCCCTCGGGCAGCCGGATGTCGACGACATGGGCGTCGAAGCGGTGCCCCCCCAGGGCGGTTTCCCGCTTCCGGCCTTCGGCACCGCGGCGGCGGGTGTAGGCGACACCGCCGAGGGACTGCACCAGGGCGATCACGTCGTCCCGCAGGACGATCGACGCGGTGGAGTATTGGATCCGGCAGGTGCGGTCCTGCTGCGTGACCGGACCGCCGTCGGAGTCGAGGAGGCCCTGCAGCACCGCAAGGCGGACCTCGGCGGTGTTGAAGAGGTAGTCGTCCGGCACGAACTTGGAGTGCGAACGGCTGCCGATCAGGTCCAGCTCCCGCATCACCCGCGTGACGGGATTCTCGAGGGTGACCACGTCACCGGGCGACTTCACACGGTTAAGGACGTAGTCGGGGCCGCCCTTGTGCCTCGCCACGACCCCGGGCAGGGCCGCCTCCAGGGAGCGGACGAGGTCTTCGTCCTCGGTGGAGAACGAAGGAGCGGTGGTTCCGGTCAGACAGCCGTCGCCCAGCAACAGACCCAGGGCGTACGGGTCCATGGGGACCTGGCGCTCGGGGAACTCGACCGGCGCGGTGAGCAGCGGCAGCTCGTAGCGGCGGGCGTGCGCCGCGCGGAGGTTGCCGATCATCTCCTTGGTCTCCAGGACCCGCCACGGCTTGTCGCGGCGCCTGTCCGACGCCGTACGGACGGTCCACAGGTGTTCCCCGCAGCACAGGGTCCACGCACCATCCTGGGACGTGACGCGGTAGATATCCTTCTCGCCCTGTGGGTAGACGCCGAGGACCGGCGTCGGCTCACCGTTCGACCCGACCACGAGGTCGCCCACCTGAAGGTCGCCGATCGGGCGCCAGCCGTCCGGTGTCAGGACCTTCGTGAAGACAGGCTGCGCGCGGCCGCGCATGTACGCCAGCGGCGCCACCTCGATGGTGCCCGCGGCCATCAGCCGGGGGATGGAGTCCGGGTCCATCATGTCGTGCAGGGCGTCGTAGAGCGGGCGCAGGTACGGGTCGATCTTGTCGAAGAGCGTGCCCGGCAGGAAGCCGAGCCGCTCTCCCGCCTCGACGGCGGGCCGGGTCAGGATGATGCGGCTGACCTGCTTGGACTGCAGGGCCTGCACCGCCTTGGCCATGGCGAGGTACGTCTTGCCGGTACCGGCGGGGCCGATGCCGAAGACGATGGTGTTCTTGTCGATCGCGTCGACGTACCGCTTCTGGTTCAGGGTCTTGGGCCGGATGGTGCGGCCGCGGCTGGAGAGGATGTTCTGGGTGAGCACCTCGGCCGGGGTTTCCAGCGGGCGCCCCTCGGCGTCGCTGCCGTTCGCCTTGAGCATGGCGATAGAGCGTTCCACTGCGTCCTCCGTCATCGGCTGCCCGGTGCGGAGCACCAGCATCATCTCGTCGAACAGGCGCTGCACGAGGGCGACTTCCGCCGCCTCCCCGACCGCGCTGACCTGATTGCCCCGCACGTGGATGTCGACCCCCGGGAAGGCCTTCTCGATCACGCGCAGCAGCGCGTCACCCGAGCCGAGCACGGTCACCATGGGGTGTGTCGCGGGGACGGTGAAGTGGGCTCGCGCCTGGCCCGGCACGGGGCTGTGGGCTGTCGGTGTCTGAGTCATGGGCCGGCACTGTGGCCTGCGCATACCTCCCGCTGAGGGGCCGCGCCGGTCGACGGCCTCCGGAGTACCAAGGGTACGTCCACCCCGGACCGTCCCCGAGGGGTTTTCCGGCCCGGCCCCGCGCTCTGCCGGGCCTTGGGCTAGGCCGGGCTGCGGAAGCCGATGGTGGGGACGGCCCGGCGGCGGGAGCAGGGGCCGGCGCCCGGCGGGACCAGGGCGTCCAGGAAGGCGTAGCGGCCCCGCAGGGCCTCCGGGGCGGTGCGCCACCAGTGGGCCACCTCGGCCCAGCCGGGGGCGGAGAGGGAGCCGCCGAACTCCTGCACCGAGAGGGCGGCGGTCAGGCCTGCGAAGGCCAGCCGGTCCGCGAGCGGCCACCCGGCGAGGCTGCCGGTGACGAACCCGGCCACGTACACGTCCCCGGCGCCGGTCGGGTCCAGGGCGTCGACGGCGATGGCGGGGACCTCCGCCGTCTCGCCCGTCCGGGAGTCCACGGCGTACGAGCCCTCCGAGCCCATGGTCACCACGGCGACCGGCACCTTCTCGGCGAGCACCCGGGCGGCGGCGCGGGGGCAGTCGGTGCGGGTGTACCGCATGGCCTCACCGGCGTTGGGCAGGAAGGCCTCGCAGTGCTCCAGGTCGGCCAGGGCGCCCAGGTCCCAGCGGCCGGTGTCGTCCCAGCCCACGTCGGCGAAGATCCGCGAACCGCGGCGGGCCGCCTCGCCGATCCAGTCCTCGCGGCGGTCGGCGGCCAGCGAGGCCACGGCGGCGCGGGTCTTCGGCGGGCACCAGGGGAAGGGGCCGGGGCCGGCCGGGGGCGGGGCCTCGTGGCCGTGGGAGACCATCGTGCGCTCGCCCTCGTAGGCCATGGAGACGGTGACGGGGCTGTGCCAGCCGGGGACGGTGCGCGACATGGACAGGTCAATGCCCTCGCCCTGCTCCAGGGCATCCCAGCAGTACTCGCCGTAGTGGTCGTCACCGAAGGCGGCGGCGAGCGAGGTGCGCAGGCCGAGGCGGGCCAGGGCGGTGGCCATGTTGGCGACGCCGCCGGGACTGGAGCCCATGCCGCGCGCCCAGGACTCCGTCCCGCGGACGGGGGCGGAGTCGAGCCCGGTGAAGATGATGTCGAGGAAGACCGTGCCGGTCAGGAAGACGTCGCAGCCCGGCTCGCGGGGGTCGCGCAGCGGGCCCAGCGGGTCGAGTGTTCCGGGGCGGCTGGTGCGGCTGTCCCGACTGGTCACGGTGTACTCCCCGTTGAGGTGTCGTTTCTGCGTTCGGCGGGCGGGCTGCCAGGTCTGCCCGGGCGCCCCGCGGCCAAACCCAGTGTGACGCACCTCACCTGAGCCCGGCTCTCCTGCCGCCCTCGCCCCGCTGGTCCCGCCCTTGACGCGCCGTACGGCTAACGCTTCGGCAGGGGCACCCGGGCCAGGTCGGCCGCGATCGTCAGCTCCCCCTCGAACCCGGCCCCGCGGGCCTCCCGTTCGAACTCCGAGGGGTCCGGGTAGCGCTGGGAGAAGTGCGTCAGCACCAGGTGCCGCACCCCGGCGTCCCGGGCCACCCCCGCCGCCTGCGCGGCGGTCAGGTGCCCGTGGTCGGCCGCCAGGGCGGCGTCCGCGTCCAGGAACGTGGACTCGATGACGAGCATGTCGCAGCCCTGCGCCAGTTCCTCGACCCCCGCGCACAGCCGGGTGTCCATCACGAAGGCGAACCGCTGCCCGGCCCGGTGCTCGCTGACGTCCTCCAGGGTGACCCCGCCCAGCCGCCCCTCGCGCTGGATCCGCCCGACGTCCGGGCCCTTGATCCCGTGCCGCGCGAGCAGCTCCGGGCGCATCCGGCGCCCGTCCGGCTCGGTCAGCCGGTAGCCGAAGGACTCCACCGGGTGCGAGAGGCGCCTCGCCTCCAGGACGTACGAGGGCCCGTGCGCGAGCACCCCGTCCTGTGCCACCGGCTCCTCCCCGAGCCGGACCGTCTCCCGGTAGGCGGTCGCGTACCGCAGCCGGTCGAAGAACCTCTGGCCCGAGGCCGGGTAGTGCGCGGTCACGGGGTGCGGCACCTGGTCGAGGTTGATCCGCTGGATCACCCCGGCCAGGCCCAGGCTGTGGTCACCGTGGAAGTGGGTGATGCAGATCCGGTTGATGTCGTGGGCCGCGACCCCGGCCCGCAGCATCTGCCGCTGGGTGCCCTCGCCCGGGTCGAAGAGGATGCCCTCGCCGTCCCAGCGCAGCAGGTAGCCGTTGTGGTTGCGGTGCCGGGTGGGTACCTGGCTGGCGGTGCCGAGGACCACGAACTCGCGTACGGACACGGACTGCTACCCGGGGGGCCACTGGAGGCCGCGGCCTCCCAGGACATGCAGGTGGGCGTGGAAGACGGTCTGTCCCGCGCCGGCGCCGGTGTTGAACACGACCCGGTAGCCGTGGTCGGCGATGCCCTCGGCGGCGGCGATCTCCCCGGCCTCGCGCAGTATGTCGGCGATCACGGTCGGCTCGGCGGCGGCGAGGGAGGCCGCGTCGGGGTGGTGCACCTTGGGGATGATGAGCACGTGGGTCGGCGCCTGCGGGTTTATGTCCCGGAAGGCGACGGTGGTCTCGGTCTCCCGGACCACGGTCGCCGGGACCTTCCCCTCGACGATCTTGCAGAACAGGCAGTCCGCCTGCGGTTCCCCGGCCATGGCCACGCCTCCCGTGATGTTGATCGGTCGGGGCATGCTACCGGCCCGGCCGCCGTCGCGCGGCGCCTGCCGAGCGGGGCTCGACCCGCCGCCCCGCCCGCCCCGAGCCCCGCCTGCGGTCCGCCCCCGGCTAGCCCCAGCGGCCCGTGCGCGCCAGCAGGACCGCGGTGGCCGCCGTGCCCGCCGTCGAGGTGCGCAGGACGCTGTGCCCCAGGCGGTACGGGCGGGCGCCCGCCTCCGCGAAGACGGCCAGCTCCTCCGGGGCCACCCCGCCCTCGGGGCCGACCACCAGGACCACCGAGCCGGACGCGGGAAGCGCGGCCGTCGCCAGGGGCTCCGAGGCCGCCTCGCGGTCCTCGTGGAGCACCATCGCCAGGTCGGCGCCGGCCAGGAGCGCGGCCACCTGCTTCGTGGACAGCGCCTCGCCCACCTCCGGGAAGCGCACCCGGCGCGACTGCTTGCCCGACTCCCGGGCGGTGGCCCGCCACTTGGCCAGGGACTTGGCGCCGCGCTCGCCCCGCCACTGGGTGATGCACCGCGAGGCCTGCCACGGCACGATCGCGTCGACGCCCGTCTCCGTCATCGTCTCCACCGCGACCTCGCCCCGGTCGCCCTTGGGCAGCGCCTGCACCACCGTGATCCGCACGGCCGGCTCCGGCTCCTCCCGGATCCCGTGCAGGTCCGTGACCACCAGGCGGTCCTTGCCCTCGGCCGCCCTGACCACGCCCTCCACCCAGCGGCCGCGCCCGTCGGTGAGGACCACGTCCTCGCCAGGACCCAGGCGCTTCACGGACACCGCGTGCCGCCCCTCGGGGCCCTCCAGCACGAACTCCGGCCCCGCGGGGACCTCTTCGACCACGAACACGGGGGCCGTCATGACGCTCTCCTCATCTGCAACACCTTCAACGCGTTCTGCGCCTGGGACGTTTCGGCCGCCAGCACCTCCACCAGCTCCCCCGCCGGCAGCGCCCGGGCCAGCCGGTGCCCCTGCCCCGCCCACAGGGCCATGCCCTGCGGGTCCCCGGCCGCGGCCGCCGCAGCGCGCAGCCCCGAGGTCATGTGGTGGATCTGGGGGTAGGCGGCCGGGGCGTAGGGGCCGTGATCGCGCATGAAGCGGTTCACCAGGCCCCGCGCGGGCCGGCCCGAGAAGGCCCGGGTGAGCTCCGTGTGCGGGAACACCGGGTCGGTCAGGGCCTTCTTGTGCAGCGGGTGGGCGCCCGACTCCGGGCAGGCCAGGAAGGCCGTGCCGAGCTGCGCGGACTCGGCTCCGGCCGCGAGCAGGGCGGCGATCTGGGCCCCGCGCATCACCCCACCGGCCGCGATGATCGGCAGTGCCACGGCCTCCCGGACCTGGGTGACCAGGGCGAGCAGGCCGACGCCCGCCGTGCCGTCGGTCTGCGGGTCGTCGCGGTGGGTGCCCTGGTGGCCGCCGGCCTCGACGCCCTGGACGCAGACGGCGTCGGCGCCGGCCGCCTGGGCGACGCGGGCCTCCTCGGGCGCGGTCACGGTGACGATCGTGTACGTGCCGGCCGCCCTCAGGCGCGCGAGCGCGGCGGGTTCGGGACAGCCGAAGGTGAAGGAGACGACCCGCACGGGGTCCTCGATCAGGATGGCGAGCTTGGCGTCGTAGCCGTCGTCGCAGGTGCCGATGATGTCCTCTTCGGCGAGGGAGACGTCGTACCAGCTCGCCTCGCCGGCCAGCTGCCCGCGGTAGGCCTCGACGGCGGCGGGTTCGGCGTGGCCGGTCTGGGGCAGGAGGAGGTTCACGCCGAAGGGCCGCCGGGTGAGCCCGCGCGCCTGCTTGATCTCCTGGTACATGCCGTCGGCGGTCTTGTAGCCGCCGGCCAGGAAGCCTAGCCCGCCCGCTTCGCACACGGCGGCGACGAGCGGCGGGCAGGAGATCCCGCCCGCCATGGGAGCCTGCACGATCGGGTACGGGTGGAGACCGTTCGGTGCGGAGGACATGGACTGCATCGTGCCATGTCCGGGTCACGGCGCCGAATCATGCCATTCGCCTGGCATAGTCCGCTCTCCGGAGCCGGGGGCGGCACCGGCCCCTACGGCGAGGAGCCCGGTTCGGGGTGTCCGTACCGGGCTCCTGCACGCGCTGCCGCCGGGGCGGTCAGCGGCCGTTGAACGCGTCCTTCAGACGGCTGAACAGACCCTGCTGGCCCGGCGCGAACTGGCCCATGGGCCGCTCCTCGCCGCGCAGCTTCGCGAGCTGGCGCAGCAGCTCCTCCTGCTGGGCGTCCAGCTTGCCGGGGGTGGTGACCTCGACGTGGACGATCAGGTCGCCTCGGCCGCCGCCGCGCAGGTGCGTGACGCCGCGCCCGTGCAGCGGGATGGCCTGGCCGGACTGGGTGCCGGGCCGGACGTCGATCTCCTCCATGCCGTCCAGCGTCTCCAGCGGGCACTTGGTGCCCAGGGCCGCGGCCGTCATGGGGATGGTGACCGTGCAGTGCAGGTCGTCCCCGCGCCGCTGGAAGGTCGGGTGCGGCAGCTCGTGGATCTCCACGTACAGGTCGCCGGCGGGGCCGCCGCCGGGGCCGACCTCGCCCTCGCCCGCGAGCTGGATCCGGGTGCCGTTCTCGACACCGGCCGGGATCTTGACCGTCAGGCTGCGGCGGGAGCGGACCCGGCCGTCGCCCGCGCACTCGTGGCACGGGGTCGGGACCACGGTGCCGAAGCCCTGGCACTGCGGGCAGGGGCGCGAGGTCATGACCTGGCCCAGGAAGGACCGGGTGACCTGCGAGACCTCACCGCGGCCGCGGCACATGTCACAGGTCTGCGCGGACGTGCCGGGGGCGGCGCCCTCGCCGGAGCAGGTGCCGCAGACCACGGCGGTGTCGACCTGGATGTCCTTGGTCGTGCCGAAGGCGGCCTCGTCCAGCTCCAGGTCCAGGCGGATCATGGCGTCCTGGCCGCGGCGGGTCCGCGAGCGCGGTCCGCGCTGCGAGGACTGGCCGAAGAAGGCGTCCATGATGTCGGAGAAGTTGCCGAAGCCACCCGCTCCGAAGCCGCCCGCGCCGCCACCGCCGCCCGAGGAGGACAGCGGGTCGCCGCCGAGGTCGTAGACCTGCTTCTTCTGCGGGTCGGAGAGGACCTCGTAGGCCGCGTTGATCTCCTTGAAGCGCTCCTGCGTCTTCGGGTCCGGGTTCACGTCCGGGTGGAGTTCACGCGCGAGGCGGCGGAAGGCCTTCTTGATCTCGTCCTGCGATGCGTCGCGGCGCACGCCGAGTACGGCGTAGTAGTCCGTGGCCACTTACGACTCCGCCAGGATCTGTCCGACGTAACGTGCCACTGCGCGTACCGCTCCCATCGTTCCGGGGTAGTCCATGCGGGTCGGTCCGACCACGCCGAGTTTGGCGACTGCCTCGCCGCCCGAACCGTAGCCGACGGAGACGACCGACGTGGAGTTGAGTCCCTCGTAGGCGTTCTCGTGCCCGATCCGTACGGCCATCCCCGACTCCCCGGCCTCGCCCAGCAGCTTGAGGAGCACCACGTGCTCCTCCAGCGCTTCGAGCACCGGCCTGATCGTCAGGGGAAAATCATGTCCGAAGCGCGTGAGGTTGGCGGTGCCGCCGATCATCAGCCGCTCCTCCGCCTCCTCGGCCAGGGTTTCGAGAAGGGTCGCGAGCACCGCCTTGACGGTCGCCCGGTCGTCGATCTCGAACGACTCCGGAAGGTCCTGCACCAGGTTCGGGACGTCGGTGAAGCGACGTCCGACGACCCGGCTGTTGAGCCGCGCCCGCAGATCGGCGAGGGAGTTCTCGCCGAAGGGGGTCTGGGTGTCGACCATGCGCTGCTCGACCCGCCCGGTGTCGGTGATCAGGACGAGCATCAGCCGGGCCGGGGCCAGCGACAGCAGCTCGACGTGCCGGACGGTGGAGCGGCTCAGCGACGGGTACTGGACGACGGCGACCTGGCGGGTCAGCTGCGCGAGCAGCCGTACCGTGCGGCCGACGACGTCGTCGAGGTCCACGGCCCCGTCGAGGAAGTTCTGGATGGCGCGGCGCTCGGGCGTCGACAGCGGCTTGACGCCGGCCAGCCTGTCGACGAAGAGGCGGTAGCCCTTGTCGGTGGGGATCCGGCCGGCGCTGGTGTGGGGCTGGGCGATGTAGCCCTCCTCCTCCAGCACGGCCATGTCGTTGCGCACGGTGGCCGGTGAGACGCCCAGCTTGTGCCGCTCGGTGAGGGCCTTGGAGCCGACGGGCTCCTCCGTCCCGACGTAGTCCTGGACGATGGCGCGCAGCACCTCGAGTCTGCGTTCACTGAGCATCGCGCACACCTCCTGATGCGGTCGGTCGTCGGGCGGTCCTGGTCGGGCGGTCCCGGTCGGACCGTCCTGCGGCGGTGATCGGCTGGCACTCTGCTCGCCCGAGTGCCAGAGACCCCCCGGTCAGTGTACGGCCGGGCAGTACGGCGCAGGCAAGGGCGGCCCGCCAGGTAGCGTCGCGGCATGGAGACGCGATGGGAAGAGGCGGGCTGGGAACGGCTGACCGGGCGGGCGGGGCGGCGACGGCTCCCGGTGTGGGACTGCACGGTGGGGCTGGTGGTGGGGGACGACTCGGTACTCCTGATCGACCCCGGGTCGAGCGTCCGGGAGGGGGCAGGGATCCGCGCCGAGGCGGAGCGGCTGACCGGCCGGCACGTGACCCATATCGCATTCACCCACGGACATTTCGACCACGTACTGGGCGGTTCCGCCTTCGCGGGTGCCCAGGTCTACGGCGCGGTCGGCCTGGACCGGCTGCTGGCGACGCCCCGGGGCCGCGAGGAGCTCCGCTGCAGTGCGGTGGCCCACGGCCTGGCGCAGGACGCGGCCGCCGAGGCCTGCGGCCTGCTCAAGGCGCCGGAGCACCTGGTGTCGGGCGAGTGGACGCTGGAGCTGGGCGGCGTTCAGGTGCTGCTGGCCAACGTGGGGCCCGCGCACTCCCAGCACGACCTGGCGGTCTTCGTGCCGGGCGAGCGGGAGACGGTGTTCTGCGGGGACCTGGTCGAGGAGTCCGGGGAGCCGCAGGCCGGCTCGGACGCGGTGCCGGGCCAGTGGCCAGCCGCCCTGGACCGGCTGCTGTCGCTGGGCGGGGAGGACGCGCTGTACGTACCGGGGCACGGAGCGGTGGTGGACGCGGACTTCGTGCGTGCGCAACGCGACACACTGGCGGACCGGTTCGGCGTGTCGCGGGCGTGAGCGCGGCGGCGCTCCTAGTGTCGGCCGGATGCGTGAGTACTCCCCCGACCTGACCCCGCAGTGGAAGCGCCCCAAGGCCGTGCCGGAGGTGCCGGCCGACCCCGACCTGGTGGTCGAGGTGGCGGGTACGGACTTCTGCGGCGCGGTGGTGGCGTGCGAGGCGGGCACGGTGACCCTGGAGGACCGGTTCGGCAAGCGGCGGGTGTTCCCGCTGGAGCCGCGGGGCTTCCTGCTGGACGGGGCGGTGGTGACGCTGACCCGCCCCTCGCGGGCTCCGGCCGCGCCGGCCCGTACGGCCTCGGGCTCCCTCGCCGTCCCGGGGGCGCGGGCCCGGGTGGCGCGGGCGGGGCGGATCTACGTGGAGGGACGGCACGACGCCGAGCTGGTCGAGCGGGTCTGGGGCGACGATCTGCGGATCGAGGGCGTGGTGGTGGAGTACCTGGAGGGGATCGACGACCTCGCGGCGGTGGTGGCGGAGTTCGCCCCGGATCCGGACGCCCGTCTCGGGGTCCTGGTGGACCATCTGGTGCCGGGTTCGAAGGAGTCCCGGATCGCGGCCTCGGTGACCTCGCCGGACGTGCTGGTGGTGGGCCACCCGTACGTGGACGTCTGGCAGGCGGTGAAGCCGTCGGCGCTGGGCATCCCGGCGTGGCCGGAGGTCCCGCGCGGCCAGGACTGGAAGACGGGCGTCTGCCGGTCCCTGGGCTGGCCGCAGAACACGGGGGCCGCCTGGCAGCACATCCTGTCCCGCGTGACGTCTTACAGGGACCTGGAGCCGACGCTGCTGGGACGGGTGGAGGAGCTGATCGACTTCGTCACGGACAGCGGCGGGGCCTGACTCCTTGGAAGGTGCCGGACTCGCTCGTGTCCAGCTCGATGCCGAGCAGTTCCAGCGGCAGCGGCTCTCCGAACTTCGAGACCCGTTGCGAACGGGTGGTCGGCGCCGTCTCCCTTGCCGACGGGGACGGTCAGCAGGACGCATCGCCCGACGACCGGGTCCACGATCAGGCGACCGGGCACCCGGCCCGCGGGCATTCACCCCACCGGGTGATCAGTCCACCAGGTCCCGCACCACCGCGTCCGCCAGGAGCCGCCCCCGCAGGGTCAGGACCGCGCGCCCGGCCTCGTACGGGGCCGCCTCCAGGAGGCCGTCGGCCAGGGCGCGGCGGGAGGCCGCCAGGCCCGCCGGGGCCAGCAGGGACAGCGGGACGCCGTCGACGAGGCGGAGCTCCAGCAGGATCCGCTCCACCCGCCGGTCCTCCTCCGAGAGGAGCTCGCGCCCCGCGCCCGGGGAGCGTCCCTCCGCCAGGGCGGCGGCGTAGGCGCCGGGGTGCTTGACGTTCCACCAGCGGACCCCGCCCACGTGCGAGTGGGCTCCGGGGCCGGCGCCCCACCAGTCGGCCCCGCGCCAGTACAGCTCGTTGTGCAGGCAGCGGCCGGCTTCGGAGGTGGCCCAGTTCGACACCTCGTACCAGGAGTACCCCGCCCGCTCCATGACCTCGTCGGCGATCAGGTACCGGTCGGCGTGGACGTCGTCGTCGGTCATCGGGACCTCGCCGCGGCGGATCCGGCGGGCCAGCTGGGTGCCCTCCTCGACGATCAGGGCGTAGGCGCTGATGTGGTCGGGCCCGGCCCCGAGCGCGGCCTCCAGGGAAGCCCGCCAGTCGTCGTCGGACTCGCCCGGGGTGCCGTAGATCAGGTCGAGGTTGACGTGCTCGAAGCCCGCCGCACGGGCCTCCGCCACGCAGGCCTCGGGGCGGCCGGGGGTGTGGGTGCGGTCGAGGACCTTCAGGACGTGCTGCCTGGCGCTCTGCATGCCGAAGGAGATCCGGTTGAACCCGCCCGCGCGCAGCTCGGCCAGGTAGGCGGGGTCCACGGACTCGGGGTTGGCCTCGGTGGTGATCTCGGCGTCCTCGGCCAGGCCGAACTCGTCGCGGATCGCCGCGAGCATGCGGACGAGGTCCCGGGCGGGCAGCAGCGTGGGCGTGCCGCCGCCGACGAAGACGGTCCGCACGGCGCGCGGGTCGTCCCCGAGCACCTTGCGGGCCAGGCGGACCTCGTCGATCAGGGTGTCGGCGTAGTTCTCGCGGGAGGCGAGGACGCCGCCGGTGCCGCGCAGCTCGGTCGCGGTGTAGGTGTTGAAGTCGCAGTACCCGCAGCGCGTGGCGCAGTACGGGACATGGAGGTAGAACCCCAGCGGCCGCCGCCCGGCGCCCGCCAGGGCATGCGACGGCAGCGAGCCGTCTTCGGGCATGGGTTCACCGTCGGGCAGTGCGGAAGGCATGGGCCCATTGTCCCGCACCGCCCCATGGTCGTTTACGCCCTCGTCTACGCCTCGCGGGACCCGGCGTACATCTCGTCGATGAGGTGCTTGAACTCGCGCTCGACGACCGGGCGCTTCAGCTTGAGGCTGGGCGTGAGGTCGCCGTGCTCGACGTCGAGGTCGCGCGGGAGGATCCGGAACTTCTTGATCGTCTGCCAGCGCTGGAGGTTCTCGTTGAGGGTCTGGACGTAGGTCTCGACCAGGCGGTCGGTCTCGGGGGCGGCCAGGACCTCTGCGTACGTCCTGCCCTCCAGGCCGTTCTCGGCGGCCCAGCCGAGGATGGCGGGCTCGTCGAGGGCGACCAGGGCGGAGCAGAAGTTCCGGTCGGCGCCGTGGACGACGATGGTGGAGACGTACGGGCAGATCGCCTTGAACTGGCCCTCGATCTCGGCCGGGGCGACGTACTTGCCGCCCGAGGTCTTGATCAGGTCCTTCTTGCGGTCGGTGATGCGCAGGTAGCCGTCCGGGGAGAGCTCGCCGATGTCGCCGGTGTGCAGCCAGCCGTCGCTCTCCAGGACCTCGTCGGTCTTGTCGGGCTGGCAGTGGTAGCCCTGCATGATGCCGGGGCCGCGCAGCAGGACCTCGCCGTCGTCGGCGATGCGGACCTCGGTGCCGGGCAGGGGCTTGCCGACGGTGCCGGTGCGGTAGGCCTCGCCCGGGTTGACGAAGGAGGCGGCGCTGGACTCCGTCAGGCCGTAGCCCTCCAGGATGTGGATGCCGGCGCCGGAGAAGAAGTAGCCGATCTCGGGGGCCAGCGCGGAGGCGCCGGAGACGGCGGCGCGCAGTTTGCCGCCGAAGGCCTCGCGGAGCTTGGAGTAGACGAGCGCGTCGGCGACCTTGTGCCGGGTGGAGAGGCCGAAGGGGGCGGTGGCCCGGCCGGTGCGGCGGTAGTTGTCCTGGGTGACCTTGGCGTACTCGCGGGCGACGCCGGCCGCCCACTGGAAGATCTTGTACTTGGCGCCGCCGCCGGCCCGGGCCTTGGCGGCCACGCCGTTGTAGACCTTCTCGAAGATGCGGGGGACGGCCGCCATGTAGGTCGGCTGGACGACCGGCAGGTTCTCGATGATCTTGTCGATGCGGCCGTCGACGGCGGTGACGTGCCCGACCTCGATCTGGCCCGAGGTGAGGACCTTGCCGAAGACGTGCGCGAGCGGCAGCCACAGGTACTGCACGTCATCGCTGTGGATCATCCCGGTGGCGACGGTGGCCTTGGCCATGTACGACCAGTTGTCGTGCGGGAGGCGGACGCCCTTGGGGCGGCCGGTGGTGCCCGAGGTGTAGATGAGCGTGGCGAGCTGGTCGGCGGTGATGGCCGCGATCCGGTCCTTGACGGCCGCCGGGTGCTGCTCCAGGTACTCCTTGCCGCGTGCCTCCAGGTCGGCGAGGGAGAGCACCCAGCCCTCCGGGTCGCCCTCGGCGGCGACGGCGTCGGCGGCCTCGACGACGACCACGTGGGCGAGGTCGGGGAGGTCGGCGCGGCACTCGCGGGCCTTGGCCAGCTGGGCGGCGTCCTCGGCGATCAGCACCCGGCTCTCGGAGTCCGAGAGGATGAACGCGGACTCCTCCGCGTTGGTGCTGGGGTAGATGGTGGTGACGGCGCCGCCGGCGCACATCACGCCCAGGTCGGCGAGGATCCACTCGACGCGGGTGTTGGAGGCGAGGGCGACGCGCTCCTCGGGGTGCAGGCCGAGGGCGATCAGGCCGGCCGCGATGGCGAAGACCCGGTCGGCGGCCTGACCCCAGCTGAGCGACTTCCAGTCGTCGGGGCCGCCCTCGGGGCGGGCCGAGGGCACGGGGTAGCGGTAGGCCTCCCCGTTCGGCGTGGCGGCGACGCGGTCAAGGAAGAGGGCCGCCACGGTGGGCGGGCGGTTCTCGATCAAGGTCTGTGTGTCGCTCACGACATCCTCCGGACCGGGTCCACGCGGACAGGGCGTGGGCGTGGGGCGCTTGGGGCTGGCGGGTGCAGCCGCCGGGTACGCGACCGCAGTGCTTCGTTACCGGCCGGTTAACTGGCCGGTAACCGTCGGGCTTTGATCAGGGTAGAGGTCGCCCGGCCGGTGCGTAAGGGCCCCCGAGCGGCCGCTTCATAACGAAAAGGGCCCCCATGCGTGTGCATGTGGGCCCCTTCGCGCGACATGGGACGGCGCGGCTACTTCTTCTTGCCGCTGGACTCGTCGCTGGAGAGGACGGCGATGAAGGCCTCCTGCGGCACCTCCACGGAGCCGACCATCTTCATGCGCTTCTTGCCCTCCTTCTGCTTCTCCAGCAGCTTCCGCTTACGGGAGATGTCACCGCCGTAGCACTTGGCGAGGACGTCCTTGCGGATCGCGCGGATGGTCTCGCGGGCGATGACGCGGGAGCCGACGGCCGCCTGGATCGGCACCTCGAAGGCCTGCCGCGGGATGAGCTCGCGCAGCTTGGCGACCAGGCGCACGCCGTAGGCGTAGGCGGCGTCCTTGTGGCAGACGGCGGAGAAGGCGTCGACCTTGTCGCCGTGCAGCAGGATGTCCACCTTGACCAGGCTGGAGGCCTGCTCGCCGGTGGGCTCGTAGTCCAGGGAGGCGTAGCCGCGCGTCTTGGACTTCAGCTGGTCGAAGAAGTCGAAGACGATCTCCGCGAGCGGGAGCGTGTAGCGGATCTCGACGCGGTCCTCGGAGAGGTAGTCCATGCCGAGCAGGGTGCCGCGGCGGGTCTGGCAGAGCTCCATGATCGCGCCGATGAACTCGGTGGGCGCGAGGACCGTGGCCCGGACGACCGGCTCGAAGACGTCCTTGATCTTGCCTTCGGGGAACTCGCTCGGGTTGGTGACGGTGACTTCCTTGCCGTCCTCCAGCACCACCCGGTAGACCACGTTGGGCGCGGTGGCGATCAGGTCGAGGCCGAACTCGCGCTCCAGGCGCTCGCGGACCACGTCCAGGTGGAGCAGGCCGAGGAAGCCCACGCGGAAGCCGAAGCCGAGTGCCGCCGAGGTCTCCGGCTCGTAGACGAGCGCGGCGTCGTTGAGCTGGAGCTTGTCCAGAGCCTCGCGCAGCTCCGGGTAGTCCGAGCCGTCGAGCGGGTACAGGCCCGAGAAGACCATCGGCTTCGGGTCCTTGTAGCCGCCGAGGGACTCGGTGGCGCCGCCGACCTGCTGGGTGATGGTGTCGCCGACCTTGGACTGGCGGACGTCCTTCACGCCGGTGATCAGGTAGCCCACCTCGCCGACGGACAGGCCGTCGGCCGGCAGCATCTCGGGCGAGTTGGTGCCGATCTCCAGCAGCTCGTGCGTGGCGCCGGTGGACATCATCCGGATGCGCTCGCGCTTGTTGAGCGTGCCGTCGACGACACGCACGTAGGTGACGACGCCCCGGTACGAGTCGTAGACCGAGTCGAAGATCATCGCGCGGGCGGGGGCGTCCTTGACACCGACCGGGGCCGGGACGGTGTCGACGACGCGGTTGAGCAGGGCGTCGACGCCGAGGCCGGTCTTCGCCGAGACGCGCAGGACGTCGTCGGGGTCGCAGCCGACCAGGTTCGCGAGCTCCTCGGCGAACTTCTCCGGCTGGGCGGCCGGCAGGTCGATCTTGTTCAGGACCGGGACGATCGCGAGGTCGTTCTCCATCGCCAGGTACAGGTTGGCGAGGGTCTGGGCCTCGATGCCCTGGGCGGCGTCCACCAGGAGGATCGTGCCCTCGCACGCCGCGAGGGAGCGCGAGACCTCGTAGGTGAAGTCGACGTGCCCGGGGGTGTCGATCATGTTCAGGATGTGCGTGGTCCCCTGGCCCTCGCCCTCGGTGGGGGCCCACGGCAGACGGACCGCCTGGGACTTGATCGTGATGCCGCGCTCACGCTCGATGTCCATGCGGTCGAGGTACTGGGCGCGCATCTGCCGCTGGTCGACGACACCGGTGAGCTGGAGCATCCGGTCGGCGAGGGTCGACTTGCCGTGGTCGATGTGCGCGATGATGCAGAAATTGCGGATCAGCGCCGGGTCGGTACGGCTCGGCTCGGGCACGTGGCTGGGGATGGCGGGCACGCAGTGTCCTGATTCTCGGGTCGCTGTCGGATCTGCTGTCGAACGGTACGCAGGGTCCCATGGTCCCATGGACCGGGCGATGCGCTCGGTTTGGGCCGGTCGGAGCGCGCCTGGTAGCCTGGGTGGCTGTGTCTCGCATGCCCTCTCGGTTGGGGGTACCTCCCAGCGGTAGCTGGGGGAGAGACACATCCGGAAAAATACTCTGAACCTGAAAAGGCTCTTTCGTGGCGAACATCAAGTCCCAGATCAAGCGGAACAAGACCAACGAGAAGGCCCGCCTTCGCAACAAGTCGGTCAAGTCCGAGCTGCGCACCTTCATCCGCAAGGCCAACGAGGCCATCCTCGCCGGCGACGCTGAGAAGGCCACCGCTGCGGCCCGCCTGGCTTCCAAGAAGCTGGACAAGGCCGTCTCGAAGGGTGTCATCCACAAGAACGCCGCCGCCAACAAGAAGTCGGCGCTGGCCTCCAAGGTTGCCGCCATCTGAGTTCCGCACTCGATGTGAACGCCGGGACGGACCCAGCGGGCCCTCTCATCCGCTCCTGACCGGCACCCCGCGCCGCACGCGGCCTGCGTTCGCCACGCGGGTGCGGCGCACACAGCAGTGACCGAAGGCCCCGGCCTCCGCCCTTCCCCAGGGCGGCAGCCGGGGCCTTCGCGTGTCTGCCGTCCGCCCGCCCGGGAGGGGCCGGCAGGACCTCGGCGAGGCCCCTGCGGCACTCCCCGAGCCCTCTCTCCCCGAGCCCCGAGCGCCTCAGCGGCGCTGCGGCCTGGCGGCCCGGGCCACCGCCACGACGGCCTTCTCCAGCGCGTACCCGGGGTCGTCCCCGCCGCCCTTGACGCCCGCGTCGGCCAGGGCGACGGCGCGCAGCGCCTCCGAGACCCCGTCCGCCGACCAGCCGCGCATCTGCTGCCGGACCCGGTCGATCTTCCACGGGGGCATCCCGAGGTCCCGGGCGAGGTCTCCGGGACGCGCTCCGCGCGGGGCGGAGGCCAGCTTGCCGATCGCCCGGACGGCCTGCGCCAGCGCGCTGGTGATCAGCACCGGCGCCACCCCGGTGGCCAGGGACCAGCGCAGGGCCTCCAGGGCCTCCGCCGCCCGCCCCTCCACCGCCCGGTCGGCCACGGTGAAGCTGGAGGCCTCGGCCCGGCCGGTGTAGTAGCGGCCCACCACGGCCTCGTCGATGGTGCCCTCGACGTCCGCGCACAGCTGCGCCGCCGCGCTCGCCAGCTCCCGCAGGTCACCGCCGATCGCGTCGACCAGGTTCTGGCAGGCCTCGGGGGTGGCCGAACGCCCCAGCGCCCGGAACTCCCCCCGGACGAAGGAGAGCCGGTCCGCGGCCTTCGTCATCTTCGGGCAGGCGATCTCCCGGGCCCCCGCCTTACGGGCGGCGTCGACCACGGCCTTGCCCTTCACCCCGCCCGCGTGGAGGAGGACGAGCGCGATCTCCTCGTACGGGGCGGCGAGGTAGGCCTTGACCTCCTTCACCGTGTCCGCGCCCAGGTCCTGCGCGTTGCGCACGATCAGGACCTTGCGCTCGGAGAAGAGCGACGGGCTCGTCAGCTCCGCCAGGGTGCCCGGCTGGAGCTGGTCGGAGGTGAGGTCCCGCACGTCCGTGTCGGCGTCGGCCGCGCGGGCGGCCTTCACCACGTCCCGGACGACGCGGTCGAGCAGCAGGTCCTCCTGCCCCACCGCGAGGGTGATCGGGGCGAGAGGATCGTCGGTGGGGTTCTTCCTGGTGGCCATCGGCTCCAGCATCCCACGCCGCACTGACAGCGCCCGGCCCCCGGTGCCCGAGAATGGTCCGGTGAACCTGCGACATGTACTGGTCCTGCCCGACCGCGACGCCGCCGAGGAGGTGGCCCAGGAGGCCGTCGACCGCTTCGGACTCCCCGAGGAGCCCCAGCTGGTGCGCGACGCCCTGGCCGGCGAGGACGACGCCGAGGACGCCCAGTGGCTGGTGGTCGTCGAGGACCCGCAGGAGCGCCTCGACACCGCCGTACTGGACGAGCTCGCCGCTGCGTACGAGGGCTGGCTGGAGGCCCCCTGAGCCGGACGGCGCCGCCCTCAGGCCTTGTGGACGATCTGGACGTCCAGCGCCACTTCCACGTTCGAGCCGATCGCCGCGATCCCCTGCGCCAGCACCGACTGCCAGTTCAGGCTGAAGTCCTCGCGGTGCAGCTCGGCCGTGGCCCGGCAGGCGGCGCGCGGCTCGCCCTCCAGGCCCGTGCCGACGCCCAGGTACTGGGTGTCGAGGGTGACGGAGCGGCTCACTCCGTGGAGGGTCAGGGCGCCCGCGACCGCCCAGCGGCTGCCGCCGCGGTGGATGAACCGCTCGCTGTAGAACTCCACCGTCGGATGGCGGGCCGCGTCCAGGAAGTCCGCCGAGCGCAGGTGGTCGTCGCGCATGCGCAACCCGGTGTCGATGCTCGCCGCGTCGATGATGACGTGCATGGAGGAGTCCTCCATGCGCTCCGCGATCCGCACCGCGCCGGCGAAGGTGGTGAACCGGCCGTGGATCCGGGCGAAGCCGATGTGCTTCGCCGTGAACCCGATCGAGGAGTGGCTCGGGTCCAGCTCCCAGTGGCCGGGCTGCGGGAGCACCGGCGGCTCCACCGAGTCCAGGATGATCTCCGCGGTGCCGGGCTGCGCCGGGTCCCCCACGAGGGTCGCGCCGTGGAACGGGGCGTAGCCCTCGGCACTGACCGACAGCCGGTACTCCCCCTCCGGCATGGCCGCGGTGAACCCCCCGTACGGGTCCGTCTCCCCGCTGACGACCCGTCGGCCGATCGGATCGGTCACCTCGAACTTCGCCTGCCGGATGGGCTGGTGGACCGTGTCGAGGACCCGGCAGCTCAACAGGCGGGCCGTGGGCGGCAGTGTCAGTGTGGCGGACGTCTGCGAACTGCCGCTCCCGGCCGAATCCGTCCCCCGTCGGCGACCGAACATGGCTGATGCACCCCCGTGCTGTGTGTACTTGGTCGGTTCTGGCGAAGAGGCATTCGATCATGCTGTCGGGTTGTGGGCAAACAGAGCGGTCGCGCCCGGTATGACCGCGCCTTTTCGGACGCCGTCCAGCAGGGAAGGCGCGCATCCCCGCACCGCCTCCGCAGACGGCCACGGAACCGTCCTCGTCGGTGCGCAACACCGCCGCCCCAAGGGCTTTGAGCCGTGCGAGGGTGCCCCGCGCCGGATGCCCGTAACGGTTGCCGGCGCCGACCGGGACCAGGGCCAGCCGTGGCCGGATCCGATCGGTGAGGCCGGGGTCCTGGTGCGCCGAACCGTGGTGGGCGACCTTGAGCACGTCCACCGGACCCAGTCCCGGATGCTCCCTCAGCAGGGCCTGCTGGGCAGGCGGCTCCAGGTCCCCCAGCAACAGGAACGTCAGCCCCGCGGTGCGCGCCAGCAGGGCCACACTGGCGTCGTTGGGCCCCTGCGGCGGCGGCGCGGACGCCGACGGCCACAACACCTGCCACTCCAGCCTTCCCGCCCTTCGCCGCTCCCCCGCCACGGCCGGGATCACGGGCACCCCCGCCCTCGCCGCCGCCCGCCGCACCAGGGCCGCCTGGGCGGGCGGATCCGCGAACGCGGTGGTCTGGATCACACCCACCGATCGGCCCCGCAACACCCCGGACAGTCCGCCCACGTGGTCGGCGTGAAAGTGCGTCAGCAGCAGCAACGGGACGCGTTTCACACCGAGGGCGCGCAGGCAGGCGTCCACCGGCCCCGGCTCGGGCCCGGCGTCCACCACGACGGCCTCCTCCGGCCCGGCGGCGAGCACGGAGGCGTCTCCCTGGCCCACCGCGCACTGGACGTAGCTCCAGTCCGGCGGCGGCCAGCCGGTGAGCACACGGGTCAGCTGCGGCGGCCGCACCACCGCGACGAGCAGCACCACCACCACGGCAGCACGGACCGCGCGCCCCCGCCCGAACCGGACTCCCAGCCACACGAGGGCGCCCGTGACCGCCGCCAGCAGCGCACCCCCTCCCGGCCCGCCCGGCCACGGCAGCTCCGCCCCGGGAAGCCGCGCCCCGGCCCGCGCGACGGCTGCGATCCACCCGGCCGGCACCCCCGCGCACCGGGCGAGCAGCTCCGCGACGGGCATGCTCAGCGGGGCCGCGGCGAGCGTGGCGAAGCCGAGCACCGTGGCCGGCCCGGCGGCCAGCTCCGCCAGGAGGTTGCAGGGCACGGCGACCAGGCTCACCCGGGCCGACAGCACGACCACCACGGGGGCGCACACGGCCTGCGCCGCGGCGGCGGCCGCCAGGGCCTCGGCGAGCCGCGGGGGCACCCCCCGCCCCCGCAGCCCCGCCGCCCAGCGCGGCCCGAGGGTGAGCAGCGCCCCGGTGGCCAGCACCGAGAGGAGGAACCCGTACGCGCGGGCCAGCCAGGGGTCGTACAGCACGAGCAGCAGCACCGCCGCGGCCAGCGCCGGGAGCAGCGGCCTGCGCCGCCCCGTGGCCAGGGCCAGCAGGGTCACACCTCCGCAGGCCGCCGCCCGCAGCACGCTCGGGTCGGGCCGGCACACCACGACGAACCCCAGCGTCAGGACCGCCCCGCACACGGCGGTGAACCGCAGCGACAGCCCCAACCGGGGTGCCAGCCCGCTCCGCTCCGCATACCGCGCCCGTCCCGGCGGCCCGATGAGCAGGTACAGCACCACGGTCAGGTTGGAGCCGGAAACGGCCAGCAGGTGCAGCAGGTCCGTGGCCTCGAAGGCGTCGTGCAGGTCGGGCGGAACCCTGGAGGTGTCCCCCACCACCAGCGCCGGCAGCAGGGCACCGGCGTCCCCGGGGAGTCCCTCGGAGGCCTTGCGCAGCCCGGCCCGGAGCGTCCCGGCGATCCGCTGCGCGGGGTCCGGGCCGCCCCTCACCCGGGGCGGGACGTCCCCGGCGGGCCGGAGCAGCGCCATGGCCCGCTCGCCGTCCCGTGCCGGGGCCAGCCGGGCCGCCACCTCGACCCGGGTCGAGGGCTGGAGCCGGGCCCACGCCGGATGCCCGGCCAGCACGCGTACCGGCGTCCGCACCCGGGTGGAGGCGCCGTCCGGACCGGTCACCCCGGTCACCACCGCGTCCAGCACCACCACGGGCGGCCCGCTCCCGCTCCGGGCGGCCCGGGGATCGGAACCCACGGTGAGCTCGGCGCGCACCGTAGCGCGCTCTCCGGCCAGCCGGGCCACGGGCCCCGCCCGCGCCTCGGCCCGCTCCAGTCCGGCCACCCCGGCCCCGGCGGCCGCACACAGCAGGGCGGCGGCCGCGGCCGTACCGACCTGCCACACCGGACGCGACCCGCGACACCCCGCCACCAGCAGCATCCCCGCCGCGACCACCGCGGCCCCGGCCCCCACGGCGCACCACCGCCCCGGAATCACGAGCCCCAGACCGGCCGCCGCCCACGCGGCCACGGCGGGCCCCACGAGCCGCAGGTCCACCGGAACGCCCCGCTCGCTCCCGGCCCCTTCCGGCCCGCCCGGCTCCGGGCCGCCGCGGCCCACTGCCCGGGCCCCTCCGGGCTCCGCCGCCCCTTCCGACCCGGCGCCCACGCGACCGCCCCGTCCCGGACCGGCACCCGGCGCCCCGGGCGCCCTCACAGCCGCACCAGCTTCCGCAGCTCGGCGAACCTGCGCTCGCCGATGCCGTCGACCTGCCGGAGGTCCTCCACGGCCCGGAACCCGCCCCTGGCGGAGCGGAACTCCACGATGTGCCGGGCCAGTACGGGGCCGACCCCCGGCAGCCCGTCCAGCTGCTCGACGGTCGCGCTGCCGAGACTCAGCGGGCCGGGGCCCGGTCCGCCGCCGGACCCCGCGCCGCCGGGCGGCGCAGGCTGTGCGGTGACGCCCACCAGCACCTGTTCACCGTCCACCAGGAGCCGGGCCCGGTTGAGCCCGGTGGTGTCCGCCCCCGGCCGCACTCCCCCGGCCGCGGCCAGGGCGTCCTCCACCCGCGAGCCGGCGGGCAGCCGCCGCACACCGGGATCGCGGACCTTGCCCCCGACGTCCACCACGATGCGGCCGCCGGGGCCGCCGGACCCCGCTCCCGGCACCGGCGGCGGGGTCGCGGGCGGCGCCGGGGCGAGCACCGCGGGCGCCGTCACCGGCTGCGGCCGGGCCGCCGCGTACTGCTGGACGGCGAACCCCACCGCCACGGTCAGCACCACGCCCACGGCGGCCACCGCCCGGGGCTCCACCCCGCACCGGGCCTGCACCCACACCGGCAGCCGCTCCCCCACCGCCGGCCACCTCCCCGCCCCGGGCCCGGGCTCCGGTGGCGAAGCCCCGGGCAGGGCACCGGCCGGCCCCGCGCCGGCCCCCCGCTCCGCAACGGGCACAGCCGTGGGCGAAGGCACGGGAGGCTCGGACCGCGCCCGCTCCGGAACCGCCGCCGGAACCGGCCCCGGCGGCGGAGAAGCCCCCGCCAGCAGCACCTCCGCCCTGCGCCGCACGGCGGCGGGGTCGGGTCGGGGCCGGGACCGGGACCGGGCACCGCGCCGCTCGTGCGGAGCGGCGGGCGGCCACCGGCGTTCGTGGGATCCGGAGCGTCCCGAGGGGCGCTGAGCACGCGTTCGAAGAGTCATGCCCCGACGCTAGGGCCGGTCCCCGGCACCCCGCTCGGACCCCTCGATTCCGGTGCACAACCACCCCGTTGTGGACAACCCCGCCACTCGTTCCGGTGACCGTCATGGCGAGGGAAACCGCCCGCGAACGAGGAAACCCGCCGGCGAAGGCGTCAGCGCGGCGAGACGACGGCCGCCAGCAGCCCCGGCCCGGTGTGTGCGCCGATCACCGCGCCGACCTCGCTCACGTGCAGCTCGACCAGCCCGGGAATCCGCTCCCGCAGCCGCTCCGCGAGCTTCTCGGCGCGTTCCGGGGCCGCCAGGTGGTGAACGGCCACGTCGACGCTGCGCGTCCCGGCACGCTCGACGGCGAGCTCCTCCAGCCGCGCGATGGCCCGGGAGGCCGTCCGGACCTTCTCCAGCATCTCGATCCGCCCGCCGTCCAGCGTGAGCAGCGGCTTGACCGCGAGCGCCGACCCGAGGAGGGCCTGCGCCGCCCCGATCCGGCCGCCGCGCCGGAGGTAGTCGAGGCTGTCCACGTAGAAGTACGCCGACATCTCCGCGGCCCGCTTCTCGGCGGCGGCCACGGCCTCGTCGACGGAGCCGCCCGCCCCGGCCGTCTCGGCGGCGGCGAGGGCGCAGAAGCCGAGGGCCATCGCGACCATGCCGGTATCCACGACCCGGACCGGGACCGGGGCGGTCTTCGCCGCGACCACCGCGGCGTCGTAGGTGCCGGAGAACTCGGCGGACAGGTGCAGGCTCACGATGCCGGTCGCCCCGGCGTCCGCCGCCGCCCGGTAGGCCCGTACGAACTGCTCGGGGCCCGGGCGGGAGGTGGTGACCGGGCGGCGCTTCTGCAGGGCCGCGGCCAGGCTGCGGGCCGAGATCTCGGTGCCCTCCTCGAGGGCCTCGTCCCCCAGGACGACGGTCAGGGGGACGGCGGTGATCCCGTGCCGCGCCATCGCCGGAGGAGGCAGATAGGCCGTGGAATCGGTGACGATCGCGACATGGCGGGACATGAGCCGGAGGTTACCGCCCGAGGACGTGATCCGGCAGCCCGGGCCCCATCCGTCACCCCCGCCTCTCGGGATCACCCGGTCCGGCCTCCCCGGTCCCGGCCCCGCCCCGCCCCGGGAGCTCCGCTCAGGAAGTGGCCTCCGGCCTGGGGGTCTTCTGCCAGGGGTGGCCCACCGCAGGCGTGGAGGCGTCCAGCGCGGGCCGATGCTGCTGCCCCGGGGCCCGCCCCTGCGCCGACGCGCCGGCCGCACCACCACCGGCACCACCGGCAGCCGACCGCAGACCCTGGCCCTGGCCCTGGTCGGCGTCCCACGCCGCCGCGGCGGCGGCCAGGTCGTCGACCGACTCCCGGGACCAGTCGCGCAGCGCGCTCGACTCCACCTCGATCTGCGCCGACAGCGTGGCCAGGTCCTCGTCGGCGAACTGGCGGGCCCGGTCGCGCGCCGCCCACCGCAGCGAGTCGGCGGACTCGGTGATCTTGGCGGTGCGCTCCCGCAGCTCGGGCAGCCGCTGCGCGATCCGCTTGCGGTCCGGCTCCTGCTCCAGCCGCTTGAGCTCGTCGTCCAGCTCGTGTCCGTGCCGGCTCAGCCGCTCGAAGAGGGCGATCGACTCCTTCAGCGAGCCGTCCGCCTGGACGCCCTGGTAGAGGGCCGCCTGCGTGGCCCGCATCGAGGCCCTCAGGTCCAGCCGCAGCTGGGCCAGCCCGGCCGTGACCCCGACCTGGCCGAGGCTCCTGGCCTTGAGGGTGGTGTCCTCGACCGTCCGGCGGGCCTGCGTGATCGTCCGGTCCACGCCGCGCTTCGCGGCGCCGACCGCCTTGACCGTGGCCCAGGCGCCCAGCCCCAGGAAGGCGAACAGCACCACCAGGGCAAAGATGATGACCAACGCGCCTACCTCCATGAGGTTCCCTTCCCCGGCCTTTTCCCGTCACCTCCACCGTAAACGCCACGGGCAGGTCGGGGGTCCTGTTCCAACCCCCAACCTGCCCGTACGGGATCACCCCGAGAGGCCGGCGCTCAGCCGGCCCCCGGAGCGGCCGGTGCTCAGATGACGATGTTCACCAGCTTCGGGGCGCGGACGATCACCTTGCGGATCCCGGCGCCGCCCAGCGCGGCCACGACGGCCGCGTCGGTGACCGCCAGCTGCTCCAGGTCGGCCTCCGAGATGGCCGGCGGCACCTCCAGGCGGGCCTTGACCTTGCCCTTGACCTGGACGACGCAGGTGACCGTCTCGTCCACGACGTACGCCGGGTCCGCCACCGGGAAGTCCTGGTGGACCACCGAGTCGGTGTGGCCCAGGCGGTGCCACAGCTCCTCGGCGATGTGCGGGGCCAGCGGGGCGATCAGCAGCACCAGCCGCTCGGCCACGGACCGCTCCAGCGGGCGGCCGGCCTTGGTCAGCGTGTTGTTCAGCTCGGTGATCTTGGCGATCGCGGTGTTGAACCGCAGGCCCGCCATGTCCGAGCCGGCCCCGTCGATGGCCTTGTGCAGAGCGCGCAGCGTCTCCTCGGCGGGCTCGGCGTCGACGACCGTCACCGCGCCCGTCTCCTCGTCCACCACGTTGCGCCACAGACGCTGGAGCAGCCGGTACTGGCCGACCACGGCGCGGGTGTCCCAGGGACGCGAGACGTCCAGGGGGCCCATCGCCATCTCGTACAGGCGCAGCGTGTCCGCCCCGTACTCCTCGCAGATCTCGTCCGGGGTGACGGCGTTCTTCAGGGACTTGCCCATCTTGCCCAGCTCGCGCCTGACCGGCTCGCCCTGGAAGAAGAACGCGCCGTCGCGCTCCTCGACCTCGGTGGCCGTGACCGGGAAGCCGCGCTCGTCGCGGTAGACGTAGGCCTGGATCATGCCCTGGTTGAACAGCTTGTGGAACGGCTCGACCGAGGAGACGTGGCCCAGGTCGAACAGGACCTTGGACCAGAAGCGCGCGTACAGCAGGTGCAGCACCGCGTGCTCGGCGCCGCCGACGTACAGGTCGACGCCGCCGTGCGGGGCGCTCTCGCGCGGCCCCATCCAGTACTGCTCGATCTCCGGGTCGACCAGCGCGTCCGCGTTGTTCGGGTCCAGGTAGCGCAGCTCGTACCAGCAGGAGCCGGCCCAGTTCGGCATGGTGTTGGTCTCGCGGCGGTACGACCGCACGCCGCGGCCGTCGCCCAGGTCCAGCTCGACGTTGACCCAGTCGGCCTTGCGCGACAGCGGGGTCTCCGGCTGGGATTCCGCGTCGTCGGGCTCGAAGGTGCGCGGCGAGTAGTCCTCGACCTCCGGCAGCTCCAGCGGCAGCATCGACTCGGGCAGCGAGTGGGCGACGCCGTCCTCGTCGTAGACGATCGGGAAGGGCTCGCCCCAGTAGCGCTGGCGGCTGAAAAGCCAGTCGCGCAGGCGGAAGTTGACGGTGCCCTCGCCGAGGCCCCGCTCGGACAGCCATTCGGTGATGGCGGCCTTGGCCTCGACCACGCCCAGGCCGTCCAGGGAGATGCCCTCGCCGGCCGAGTTGACCAGCTTCGCGTCGTAGGAGCCGAAGGCGTCCTCCCACTCGGCCGGGTCGGTGCCCCGGCCGTCCGTGGGCTCGACCACGCAGCGCATCGGCAGCTCGAAGGCGCGGGCGAACTCGAAGTCGCGGGCGTCGTGTGCCGGGACGGCCATGATCGCGCCGGTTCCGTAGCCCATCAGCACGTAGTCGGCGATGAAGACGGGCACGTTCTCGCCGCTGACCGGGTTGACGGCGTACGCGCCGGTGAAGACGCCGGTCTTCTCCTTGGCGTCGGCCTGCCGCTCGACGTCCGACTTGGAGGCGGCCTGCTTGCGGTACGCGGCGACGGCCTCGGCCGGGGTGGCGTGCCCGCCGGTCCACGCGCCGTGGGTGCCCTCGGGCCATGCGGCCGGGACGAACTCCTCGACCAGCGGGTGCTCGGGCGCCAGCACCATGTAGGTGGCGCCGAAGAGGGTGTCCGGGCGGGTGGTGAAGACGGTGATGGCCTGGTCGCCCAGGGCGAAGTCGACGCGCGCGCCCTCGCTGCGGCCGATCCAGTTGCGCTGCTGCAGCTTGATGGCCTCGGGCCAGTCCAGCGCGTCCAGGTCGTCCAGCAGCCGGTCGGCGTACGCGGTGATGCGCATGTTCCACTGGCTCAGGCGGGACTTGAAGACCGGGAAGTTGCCGCGCTCGGAGCGGCCGTCGGCGGTGACCTCCTCGTTGGCCAGCACGGTGCCCAGCCCGGGGCACCAGTTGACGGGCGCGTCCGAGGAGTAGGCGAGGCGGTAACCGTTCAGGACGTCGGCGCGCTCGGCGGCGGTCAGCTCGGCCCAGGCACGGCCGCCGGGGACCTCACGGGAGCCGTTCTCGAAGGCGGCGACCAGCTCGGCGATCGGCCGGGCCTTGTTCGCGTCCGCGTCGTAGTAGGAGTTGTAGATCTGCAGGAAGATCCACTGGGTCCACTTGTAGTACTCGGGGTCGATCGTCGCGAACGAGCGGCGCTTGTCGTGGCCCAGGCCCAGGCGGCGCAGCTGGGCCTTCATGTTCTCGATGTTCGCCTCGGTCGACACGCGCGGGTGCGTGCCGGTCTGCACGGCGTACTGCTCGGCCGGCAGGCCGAAGGCGTCGAAGCCCAGGGTGTGCAGGACGTTGTGGCCGGACATGCGCTGGTGGCGGGCGAAGACGTCGGTGGCGATGTACCCGAGCGGGTGGCCGACGTGCAGGCCCGCACCGGAGGGGTACGGGAACATGTCCATGATGAACTTCTTGGGCCGGGCGACCACCGCCGGGTCGCCGGCCAGGTCACCGCTGGGGTTGGGTGCCTCGTAGGTGCCCTCCGCGTCCCATACGTCCTGCCAGCGTGCCTCGATGTCGGCGGCCATGGCAGCCGTGTAACGGTGCCCCTCGGCCGCCTCGGGGGCCGGGGTGTTCGTCTCGCTCATGATTCCTGAAGCTCCATCGATCGTCTCTGCCGTCTCTGCCTGCCCAAACGAAAAAACCCCTCGCACAGGAGGGGACGCCGCGCCGATGCCGACCTTCTCGGGGTCGGTGCTGCTCAGCGCGGCTCGGTAAGCAGAAGGCGTACGGCACGCATGGCGTCAGGGTACCGCAGGGGCCCCGACGGCCGCTCGATCGTTCCGCGCAGCGAACACGGTGCGGACGGCCCCGCGAACGGAAAGGGGCCACGACGCGAAGAGGGCCACCCGAACCGGGTGACCCTCTTCCACACTGTGGAGCTAAGGAGAATTGAACTCCTGACCTCCTGCATGCCATGCAGGCGCTCTACCAACTGAGCTATAGCCCCTTGTTTCTCTCTGCCGCCGGGCCCCTTCTCGGTTTCCCTTGCCGGTTCCCCCTGGCGACATCGAGAACATTACACGGTCCTGGCCCCAGACCAAAAATCGGTTTCCCGGGGCCCCGTTATGTCCGATTCATCCCTCATTGACCCCCGTCAAGCCCGGGCGAACTGGTAGAAGCGCTTGAGCGTGCAGTGCTCATCGAGGAGCCGTCCGTAGATCGGCTCGCCCTCCAGCTCCCGGTACGTCTCGATGGGGTCGCCTTTTATGATCAGCGCCCGCGCGCATTCCTCGCACCAGTACTGGTAGTCGGAGTTGACCGGCTCCATGTCACGAACGATCGGCGTGCCGTTGTTGCACCAGTCGCACCGCCGCCGGTGTGCACCCATCCGTCAGCGACTCCCTCCCGCGTCGGACCGTCGTGTCCCCCTCCGGCCGTCCGATTCTGCCACGCCGGTCCCGGCGGGGGCAGCAAGCGCAGAGGGAACAAACGCAAGGATCCCGCCCCCTGTTGGGGACGGGATCCTGATTGTGGAGCTAAGGAGAATTGAACTCCTGACCTCCTGCATGCCATGCAGGCGCTCTACCAACTGAGCTATAGCCCCGCTCTCCGCGGCGTTCCCCCCGTTTCCGGTGTTCTTCGCTGCGAACAAGAAGAACTCTAGCCTGTGACCAGCCGGAAAGTGAAATCCGGGGCGGAGCGGCCCCGCGGAGGGGCTCAGTCGTCGTCGCCGAGCACCGGTTCCGGCAGGGTGCCCGCGTTGTGTTCGAGCAGCCGCCAGCCTCGCGCGCCCTCGCCGAGGACGGACCAGCAGCAGTTGGAGAGCCCGCCCAGGCTCTCCCAGTCGCGCGCCTCCAGCCGCAGCAGGCGGCCGATGGTCGTGCGGATGGTGCCGCCGTGGCTGACGACGACGAGCGTGCCGCCGTCGGGCAGCCGGTCGGCATGGCTCAGCACCACGGGGGCGGCCCGGTCGGCGACCTCGGTCTCCAGTTCGCCCCCGCCGCGGCGGACCGGTTCGCCGCGCTTCCACGCCGCGTACTGCTCGCCGTACTTCTCGACGATCTCCTCGTGCGTCAGGCCCTGCCACTCACCGGCGTAGGTCTCGCGCAGCGCCTCGGTGTGCGCCACGGGCAGGCGCGTCACGGCGGCCAGCTCGGCGGCGGTGGCCGCGGCGCGCCTCAGGTCGGAGGCCACGATGGCGTCCGGCTTCAGCGAGGCGAGCAGCCGGGCGGCGCGGCGCGCCTGCGCCAGCCCCGTCTCGGTCAGCTCGATGTCCGTGGAGCCCTGGAAGCGGCGGTCCAGGTTCCAGGAGGTCTGGCCATGCCGCCAGAGGACGATCTTCCTGCCGGTGCGGGCGGAGCCGCCGGCGTGCCCTCCCGTGCTGGTGGCCGCGCTCAGAACAGATCACCGTCCAGGTCGTCGTCGCCCTGCGCCTCGCGCAGCTTGGCGTGCTCCTCGGCCTTGCCGATGGTGAGCTTGGCGTCCTCGGGCAGCTCGATCTCGGGGCAGTCCTTCCACAGGCGCTCCAGCGCGTAGAAGACGCGCTCCTCGCTGTGCTGGACGTGGACCACGATGTCGACGTAGTCGAGCAGGATCCAGCGGGCGTCGCGGTCGCCCTCGCGGCGCACCGGCTTGGCGCCGAGCTCCTTGAGGAGCCGCTCCTCGATCTCGTCCACGATCGACTTGACCTGGCGGTCGTTGGGCGCGGAGGCGAGCAGGAAGGCGTCGGTGATCGACAGCACGTCGCTGACGTCGTACGCGATGATGTCGTGCGCGAGCCGGTCGGCCGCGGCCTGGGCGGCGGCGGTGATGAGCTCGATGGAGCGGTCCGTGGCGGTCACTGGCCATGCTTTCGGGTTGGCGGGCAGATCCCTACAAGGGTCTCATGTACTGCCGGCACCGCCGGGTCAGGACGGCTTGTAGTCCTTGCCCAGGGTCACCACGACGTCCGCGTTCACCACGCTCTCGGCCTTCTTCACGACCGTCTCCGGCAGCCCCAGCGTCTTGGCGACCTCGACCGCCCGGCCCCGCTGGCCCTCGTCCTGGTAGGTGACCTGCGTGGTCGCGGCGGCCCGGTCGGCCTTGCCGCCGTCCACGAAGGAGTAGCCGCCGTTGAGCAGGGCCGCCTTCGCCGCGAGCTGCGCCTTCTCGTCCCCGGTGGCGTCCTTGAGGCCCACGCGCGGGGCCGCGCCGGGCTGGGCCGCCGTGACGGTGCCGCCGAGGAGGTCCTTGACCACCTTCTTGGAGGCGTCGTCGGTGAGGCCGCCGTCGGGCTTCACGGAGAGCGTCTCGGTGCGGTAGGCGGCCACCTTGGCGTGCTCGCCGATCCGCGACAGGAGGCCGCCGAGGTTCTGCGCGTCCAGGCCCGGGTCCAGGATCTGGCCCATGCTCTCGACGGTCGTGGCGGCCGCCTTCGGGTCGGAGGGGATCTTGCGCAGGACGGCGTACAGGACCCGGCCGGTGCGCTCCAGCTGCCTGGCCTCCGGCTCGCCCTGCGCCCGGTAGGTGGCGTAGGCGACGGCCATGGCGCCGGTCAGGCTCTGCCTGGGACCCTGCCCGACCGCCGGGGTCTTGGCCTGGTCGTCGGCGGGGACGGCGGTGTCGGTGTCGACCTCGATGCCGCCGACCAGCTCGACGAGCCGCTCCAGGAAGGGGGTGTCCAGGCGCCAGGTGCCGCCGATCCGGGTCCCGAGGGCGGTGTCGAGGGCTTCGCGGGTGCCGATGCTGCCGCCCTCGACGGACTTGCCGAGGGTGGTGGCCGTGCCGTCCTCCTTGGTGACGGCGAGGGCGTTGGGCAGCAGGACGGTGGCGCCCTGCCGGGTGGTGACGTTGTCCACGAGGAGGGCGGTGGAACTGCCGCCCCGCCTGGTGTTGCGCAGGTGGACGACGATCATGTCCCGCTTCTGGGCGGCCGCGGCAGCTGCGGGGCCCTTCTTCTGTCCGGGTCCGTCGAGGAAAGGCAGCGCGCCCGAGTACCAGAGCCAGCCGAGGCCGCCGACGAGGAGGAGGGCCAGGACGACGCCCAGCGCGACGACCCGGTTGCGGCCGCGGCGGCGGGCCTCCTCGCGGCGCTCGGTGCGGCTCTCGGTGAAGGCGAGCCAGTCGATGACGTCCTCGGAGTCCTCGTCCTGCTGGTCGAGGAAGGCGAACTGTTCGGTGCGGTAGCCGGCGGCCGGGCCGCCCGGGGCCGGGTCCGCGCCGGCGGGAGCCGCACCGGCCGGGTCCGCCTGGTCCGCGCGGCGCGGCTCGGGGACGGGGGCCGGGGAGGGGGCGGCCGGCGGGGCGGGGGCCTCCGGGGCGGCGGCCTGCTGCGGGATCCACTGCTGCGGCTGCTGGGCGTCGTACCCGCGGGAAGGGGCCTGGGCGTACCCGTGAGACTGTTGTCCGTAGTCGTACTGCTGTGCGTGGGATTCCTGTGCGTACGACGGCCCGTACGGGGGCTCGTACCGCTGTTCGTACGGCGGCGGGGCGGGCTGGAGGGGCTGCTGCGCGGGCACCTGGCCGTACAGCGGCCGGCCGTACGGGTCGTAGCCGATGAGCTGCTGCTGGGCGGCGTACGGGTCGTACGGATCCTGTGGGTCGTTCACCGCGGGCCTCTCGTTGTTCCGGAAGCTCAGGCTCCCCGGTACAGCTCACGCTTGTCGATGTAGCGGACCACGCCGTCCGGGACCAGGTACCAGACGGGATCGCCCTCGGCGACGCGGGCGCGGCAGTCCGTGGAGGAGATCGCGAGGGCGGGCACCTCGACGAGCGAGACGCCGCCCTCGGGCAGGCCGTCGTCGGTCAGGACGTGGCCGGGCCGGGTCACGCCGATGAAGTGGGCGAGGGAGAAGAGCTCGTCGGCGTTGCGCCAGGTCAGGATCTGCGCGAGGGCGTCGGCGCCGGTGATGAAGAAGAGGTCGGCGTCCTGGTTGAGGGCGCTCAGGTCCCGCAGGGTGTCGATCGTGTATGTCGGTCCGCCGCGGTCGATGTCGATGCGGCTCACCGAGAACTGCGGGTTCGAGGCCGTCGCGATGACGGTCATCAGGTAGCGGTCCTCGGCGGGCGAAACGGCCCGCTGGGACTTCTGCCACGGTTCGCCCGTGGGGACGAACACCACCTCGTCGAGGTGGAAAAGGGCGGCCACCTCGCTGGCGGCCACCAGGTGTCCGTGGTGGATCGGGTCGAACGTCCCGCCCATCACGCCGAGCCGGCGCTTGACCGGGCCCGTAGGCATTTCCTGCTCTCCCATGAGCGCAGAGCCTACTGGCCCGGTGGCACGTGCGCGGAGGCCCGGTCCGAACGAGTGGTTCAGCGGTCGCGGTTCAGACGCGTGGTCACCCAGAGCATCAGCAGCAGGATGAAGAGCGCGCCGCCACCGGTCAGGTAGGGGCTCAGGCTCTCGTGGTTGCCGCCGTGCTGCTCGGCGCCCTCCGAAGCGAGGACGACGAGGTTGTGGGCGGTGGTGGAGAGGCTCATCAGGCAGGTACCTATCGGGTCGGGGAGCGGGCGGAGACTTCCCTCACATCGTATGCGGGGCCCCGGGGCACGCTCACGCCGACTCAGGCGTTGGAGAGGATGGACGCAGTGCAGCACAGGCCGATCCAGGGGGAGGCGCCATGACGGACACCGGACTCGAGAAGACACCGGCCCGCGACCGCAGGAGGTTCCCGGGGATCTCCTCCCGGGCCTACGAACACCCTGCGGACCGCTCGGCGCTGGTCGCCCTGCGGAAGCTGAGCGGCTTCGACACGGTCTTCAAGGCCCTCAGCGGGCTGCTCCCGGAGCGGAGCCTGCGGCTGCTGTTCCTGTCGGACTCGGTGCGCGTGGGCGAGACCCAGTTCCCGCATCTGTACGGGATGCTGCGCGACGCCTGCTTCATCCTGGACCTGGAGAAGGTCCCCCAGATGTACGTGCAGCAGGACCCGCGGCCGAACGCCATGTGCATCGGGCTGGACGAGCCGATCATCGTGGTGACCACCGGGCTGGTGGAGCTGCTCGACGAGGAGGAGATGCGGGCGGCCGTGGGCCACGAGGTGGGCCACGCGCTGTCGGGCCACGCCGTGTACCGCACGGTGCTGCTGTTCCTGACGAGTCTGGCGCTGAAGGTGTCGTGGATCCCGCTGGGCAACATGGCGATCTCGGCGATCGTCACCGCGCTGCGGGAGTGGTTCCGCAAGTCGGAGCTGTCGGCGGACCGGGCCGGGCTGCTGGCGGGCCAGGACGTGAACGCCTCGATGCGGGGGCTGATGAAGATCGCGGGCGGCGGCAACCTGCACGAGATGAACGTCGACGCCTTCCTGGCCCAGGCCGAGGAGTACGAGTCGAGCGGCGACCTGCGCGACTCGGTCCTGAAGATCCTCAACGTGCTGCCGCGCACGCACCCCCTGACCGCGGTGCGCGCGGCCGAGCTGCGCAAGTGGTCGCTGAGCCGGGACTTCCAGCGGATCATGGACGGGCACTACCCGAAGCGGGACGAGGACAAGGACACCTCGGTGACCGACTCCTTCCGTGAGTCCGCCTCGCACTACGCGGACTCGGTGCGCGCGAGCCGGGATCCGCTGATGAAGCTGGTCGGCGACATAGCGGGCGGTGCGGGCGACCTGGGCGGGAGGCTGCGCGACCGGTTCACCGGCGGGTCCGGGTCCGGCGGCGACCCCTCCGCCCCGGCGGGCGGCGGGGACAAGGGCGCTACCGGACCGGGCTGACGGAGGCCGGAGGCGACGCCTGGGACCCGGCCGCGGGCGCCGGTCCGCCGTCCGGCCGGGCGGGCTCCGCGGACTGCGGGAGCCGGGCGGACGGCGGCTGCACGGACGGGGGCTGGGCCGTCGTGGCCGCCGCCGGGTCCATGATCCCGCACAGCCCGGCCGTGCGCCGGGGGTGGCCGCTGGCGTACGGGTCGCTCACGGGCGGGCCCACCGTGGTGGGACCGGCTCCGGCCAGCAGCGGGCGGAAGCCTCCGGCCGGGTCGGCGGCGCAGTCCTGGGGCCCGGCCATCGCGTAGGAGGAGGCCACCTCCGCCCGCCGGGCGGTGAGGTCGTCGTGGTCGAAGCGCAGCCTCAGCTCGCGCCGGACGGTGAAGAGCGAGGCGCCGTCGGGCCCGCTGGGCGGCCCGGACGCGCTCCGTACGGCGTACACGAAGGTGTGGTCGGTGGTGACCACCAGCGCCTCCGGGCCGATCTCCTCGAAGGCGAGGGTCCCGCTGACCCGGACGCGGGAGTCGGCCAGGGCGGCGGTCTGCGGGTCGAAGCGGACCAGCCAGCCCGTGGCGGCGTGCCGGCCGTCCCCCGAGGGCGTGGTCATGCTCTCGTCGAACTGGGCCAGCTGGCCGGGGTCCAGGAGCACCCGGACGGGCCGGGTGGCGGTGCCGGAGAGCACGTCGGGGTCCAGGGAGGACTGCACGAGGTAGTCCTTGGCGATGGACAGCGCGGCGAGGACCTGGCTCTCGGTGAAGTGCTGGGTGCGCCGTACGGCCGGCAGGGTGATCCCGGCCGCCCCGGTCCGGTAGTCGGCCGCGGGGCTCCGGGCGTAGAGGTCGGCCGGCTTCCCGCCGGGTACGGCGGAGGACGGCGTCAGGGGCACGACGGTGCTGCCGAGCGGCTCGGCCTCGCCGCCGGCCGGGGGCACGTAGGGGTTGCGCAGGCCCAGGTAGACGGCGACCGCGAAGGCCGTGGCGATGAGCAGGACGAGCAGCATGCCCTGGCGGGCCCCCCGGCCCGGGGTGCCGGTGCCGCGGCCCGGGGAGCCGCCCGACCAGATGGAGCGGCTGCGGACGGCCCGGGCGTGCTCGCCCATGCGTTCCTGGGCGGAGAACTCCTGGAGCCGGGCGGCACGGACGAAGTCCTCGTCGAACACCACCGACCGGTACTCCTCCGGGCGCAGCTCGTCGTCACCCCCGCCGATTCCCTCGGGGGTGCCGTTGGGCGGATCTCCTGGTACGGCCATCGCTTCTCCCCGCTGTCCCCGCTCCAGAGAAGCCCCCGGCTCCGGAACGGGCGAGCGGGGTCGTATCTTCAGGGTTGGCGGCCGACGGGGTACGTAAACGCGCCGACGCCGGCGACTTCCCCGAGCGGGGTACTGGCGGGGGCGGGTGCGGGGTCCGCTTCGCCCGCGGCGCTGCGGTAGACGGCGCTGAAGGCCAGCGCGACCATGCCGAGCCCCATGACGACGGCGAGCACCCAGGCGACCGGCCTCAGCCAGCCGGCCCGGCCGCGGTAGGGCCGCAGACTGCCGCCGTAGGCCCCGTACGGGCCCTCGGGGTAGCCGTAGTGGCCGCCCTCCCAGGCGGGGTCGTCCAGGGCGTAAGCGTCCGGGTGGCCGTGGTCGTCCTCGCCCGCCCAGCCTCCGGCGACGCGGGCGGCCTCGGCCTCGGCGCGGGCCCGGTCGGCGGCGCGCTGGCGTTCGGCCGCGCTCGGTTCATGGATCTCGGCGTTCCGGACGAAGTCCTCGTCGAACACCACGGAGGCGAAGTCCTGATCCGCGCCTCCGCGGTCGTCGTCGGGCTCCCCGTCGTCCGGGAACGGCTTGCCCCCCACGTCGTCCGGCACGGGAACAGCGTAGACCTGGGGGGCGGCTTTGGGCAGGGTGAAAGCCCGAATCCGGCCACACCGGGTCGAGGGCCCGGTTACCGGATGTGACCGTCGCCGGTGACGATGTACTTGGTGGAGGTGAGCTCGGGCAGGCCCATCGGGCCGCGGGCGTGCAGCTTCTGGGTGGAGATGCCGATCTCGGCGCCGAATCCGAACTGGCCACCGTCGGTGAACCGGGTCGAGGCGTTCACGGCGACGGTGGTCGAGTCGACCAGCTGGGTGAAGCGGCGCGCGGCGGCCTGCGAGGTGGTGACGATCGCCTCGGTGTGGCCGGAGGTCCAGCGGCGGATGTGGGCGACGGCGTCGTCGAGGGAGTCCACGACGGCGGCGGCGATGTCGTACGACAGGTACTCGGCGGCCCAGTCCTCGTCGGTGGCGGGCAGGGCGGTGACCTTGCCGCCCTCGGCGGCGGCCAGCACCCGCTCGTCGCCGTGGACGGTCACGCCGGCGTCGGCGAGGGCGTCGAGGGCGCGGGGCAGGAAGGCCTCGGCAATGCCGCGGTGGACGAGGAGGGTCTCGGCGGCGTTGCAGACGGAGGGACGCTGCGCCTTGGAGTTGACGAGGATGTCCACGGCCATGTCGAGGTCGGCCTGCGCGTCGACGTAGACGTGGCAGTTGCCGGTACCGGTCTCGATGACCGGGACGGTGGACTCCTCGACGACCGTCTTGATGAGGGAGGCGCCGCCGCGCGGGATGAGCACGTCGACGAGGCCGCGGGCGCGCATCAGCTCACGGACGGAGTCGCGGGACTCGCCGGGGACGAGCTGGATCGCGTCGGCGGGCAGGCCGGCGCTCTCGATGGCGTCGCGCAGGATGCCCACAAGGGCGGTGTTGGAGGCGTAGGCGGAGGAACTGCCGCGCAGCAGAACGGCGTTGCCGGACTTCAGGCAGAGCGCGGCGGCGTCGACGGTGACGTTGGGGCGGGCCTCGTAGATGATGCCGACGACGCCGAGGGGGACGCGGATCTGGCGCAGGTCGATGCCGTTGGGGAGGGTGGAGCCGCGGACGACCTCGCCGACGGGGTCGGGGAGGGCCGCGACGTCGCGCACGTCGGAGGCGATGGCGGCGACCCGCTCCGGGGTGAGGGTGAGCCGGTCGATGACGGTCTCGCTGGTGCCGGCGGCGCGGGCCTTGTCGATGTCCCTGGCGTTGGCCGCGACGATCTCGTCGGTACGGGCCGTCAGCGCGTCCGCGATGGCCAGGAGGGCCGTGTCCTTGGCGGACCGCGGGAGTGGGGCGATGGCCGCGGCGGCGGTGCGGGCGGCTGCCGCGGTGGCGAGGACGGGGGAGGTCGCGGTGGCGTCGTCGAGCGAGGTCATGCGGCCCAGGGTAATCCCCGGGCCCCCGGGCCCTCACGGGAGTTCCACCCCGCGAGACGACCCGGTGGCCGGAACCCGTGGCCGCTGCGCGGAGCCGTCTGCCCGCCCCGCCCTTTTACCGTTCCCGCCTCGGACGCCGGCGCGGCTGAAAGACCCTGGGGCTCCCCCCAGGCCCCACGCCTCAGACGTCGGCGGGGCTGGACCGGGCCGCCGGCCCCGGCCGGGGCCGGCGCCCCCGCCACCGGCGCGTCTAGTAGGGGTGCACGCCCACCGGATGGGCCGGGGGTGGGCCGTAGCCTTCCGCCACGCGTTGGTGGTACGTCGTGCGGTCGATGACCTCCAGCCCGACGATCTCCCAGGGCGGCAGCTGCGCCGTCGACCGGTGCTCGCCCCACAGCCGCAGGGCGACTGCCGCCGCGTCGTGGAGGTCTCGGGCCTCCTCCCAGTACCGGATCTCCGCGTGGTCGTCGGCGTACCGGCTGGTCAGCAGGAAGGGATGGTCGTGCGCGAGCTGCTCCAGCCCGCGCCGCACCTCCGGCAGCGGCGTCGGCTTGCCCGAGACGCTCAGCGTCACGTGCCAGAGGCGGGACACCGGGCCCGGTTCCCCACCGCCGGCGCCGTCCCCGGTACCGACGCTGGTCAGCGCTCGTCTCACCAGCCGCCTCCTGTCTGCGCTACGCGTGTCCGCACCTCACAGTTGACCAGTCCCCGGCCCGCCGCGCGGTGGTTTTCCCGAACCTCAGCCCTGCAGCAGGACCAGATCGTCCCGGTGCACGACCTCCCGCTCGTACGCGGGTCCGAGCTCCCGCGCAAGCTCGCGGGTGGAGCGTCCGAGGAGCTGCGGGAGTTCCTTGGCGTCGAAGTTGACCAGGCCGCGGGCCACCGCGACCCCCTCGGCGGAGCGCAGCTCGACGGGGTCGCCGGCCACGAAGTCGCCCTCGACGGCGGCGATCCCCGCGGGGAGCAGGGAGCTGCCGCGCTGGGTGACGGCGCGGACGGCGCCGTCGTCCAGGACGAGGTGCCCCTGCGGGGTCGAGGCGTGCTGGAGCCACAGGAGCCGGTCGGCCGAGCGGCGGCCGGTGGGGTGGAAGAGGGTGCCGGTCTCGCGGCCGGCCAGGGCGTCCGCCGCCCGGCTGGCGGAGGTGAGGACGACGGGGACGCCCGCCGCGGCCGCGATCCGGGCGGCCTCGACCTTGGTGACCATGCCGCCGGTGCCGACGCCCGCCTTGCCGGCGCTGCCGATGGAGACGTGGGCGATGTCCTCGGGCCCGCGCACCTCCTCGATGCGGGTGGTGCCGGGCAGCGAGGGGTCCCCGTCGTAGAGGCCGTCGACGTCGGAGAGCAGGACGAGGAGGTCGGCGCGGACCAGGTGGGCCACCAGGGCGGCCAGCCGGTCGTTGTCGCCGAAGCGGATCTCGTCGGTGGCGACGGTGTCGTTCTCGTTGACGACGGGCGTGGCACCCATGGCCAGGAGCTGGTCCAGGGTGTTGAACGCGTTGCGGTAGTGCGCGCGCCGGCTGGTGTCGTCGGTGGTGAGCAGCACCTGGCCCACGCGGACGCCGTAGCGGGCGAAGGAGGCGGTGTAGCGGGCGACGAGCAGGCCCTGTCCGACGCTGGCGGCCGCCTGCTGGCGGGCCAGGTCCTTGGGGCGGCGGGCCAGGCCGAGCGGGGAGAGTCCGGCGGCGATGGCTCCCGAGGAGACCAGGACGATCTCCTTCTCGCCGCCGCTGCGGGCCTTGGCCAGCACGTCGACCAGCGCGTCCACGCGGTCGGCGTCGAGCCCGCCCGCCGCGGTGGTGAGGGAGGAGGAGCCGACCTTGACCACGATCCTGCGGGCGTCCACGACACCCTGCCTAGCCGCTGACACGTCTTTCCCCTCGCACACGCACGAAACCGACCAACCAACGGGTCAATCTACGGGGTCGCCCGCCGGCCCCGCCCGCCGGTTTCAGCCCCTGGACGCGGAACCCGCCCCGGCACGCTCCGGTGCGGCCGCCGCGGCGGCGCCCGTGCCCGGGATGAGGATCCTGCGGGAGAGCAGGAAGGTGAACGGGATGGCCACGACGGCGGCGGCCAGCGGGGCGATCCGCGTGTCCATGCCCGCCCAGCTCACCAGGGCGTAGAGGCCGACGGACTGGATCGCGTAGTTGGTGACGTTCGTCAGCGGGAAGAGCAGGAACTTCTTCCAGGTGGGGCGGGTGCGGTAGGTGAAGTAGGTGTTCATGAAGAACGAGCCGACCATCGACAGCAGGAAGGCGAGGGTGTAGGCGGCGAAGTACGGCATCCACGGGTGCAGCAGCAGGTAGATGCCGAAGAACGTGCCGGTGTTGACCCCGCCGACCAGGGCGAAGCGGAAGATCTGGCCGAGCTGGTCGCGGCGGGCGGGGGCGCTCATCGGCCGCCGCGCTCCGCGACGACCGGCTCCGACGCCGCGGAGGCCGGGCCGGCGCCGTGGGCCTCCTTGACCAGGAAGTGCGGGCGGCGCTTGGTCTCGTAGTAGATGCGGCCGATGTACTCGCCGATCAGACCCAGCATGATCATCTGCATTCCGCCGATGCCGGCGATCATCGCGATGATCGTGACGTAACCGGGGGCGTCGATGCCGTTGGTGATCGCCATCACAGTGATCCACAGCGCGTACAGGCCGGTCAGCGCGACCAGCGACACGCCGAGCCAGATGCCGATGCGCAGCGGGCGGTTGTTGAAGGAGATCAGCCCGTCCATGCCGTAGTTCAGCAGGGAGGCGAACTTCCACTTGGTCTCGCCCGCCTCGCGCTGGGCGTTCTGGTAGTCGAAGTGGACGGTGTCGAAGCCGATCCAGGAGAAGAGGCCCTTGGAGAAGCGGTTGTACTCGGGGAGCGCGAGCAGGGCGTCCACGGCGGCCCGGGACAGCAGCCGGAAGTCGCCGACCCCGTCGGTGAGCTCGACGTCGACCCAGCGGTTGACCCCGCGGTAGTAGAGGCGGCTGAGGGCCGAGCGGAGCTTCTTGTCCCCTTCGCGGGTGCGCCGGGCGATGACCTGGTCGTGGCCCTGGCGGTAGTGCTCCAGCATGGTGGCGATGAGCTCCGGCGGGTGCTGGAGGTCCGCGTCCATGATCACCACAGCGTCGCCGGTGGCTTCGCGCAGGCCGGCGAGCATGCCCGCCTCCTTGCCGAAATTGCGGCTGAAGGAGACGTAACGGGTACGGTCGCCGTGCTCGGCGGCGATCTTCCGGAGTTTGCCGAGGGTGCCGTCGCGGCTGCCGTCGTCGACATAGCAGACCTCGTACTCGACGGGCAGGGCGTCCAGAACCTTGCGGATCTCCTCGTCGAAGCGGTCGATGACGGCTTCTTCGTTGTAACAGGGGACAACTACCGACAGCTTGGTCATGGGCACTTCCTGCTGGGGTCCGAACGGGTGATTGTCGGCGACCGGACCCGCGACTCACCTCTTCCTTAGAAGTATGCACGGCGGAGGTCGCCCTGCCCGAGTTGTGTGCGGCACACGGTAGCTTTGACGGGATAAGCGGAATGGAACGAAGGGATCGAGGTGCACGTGCCTGACGTCTCCGTGGTCGTCATCGTCTACAACGACGCAGAGCGTCTGCCGACAGCCGTCCGGTCGGTTTTGGACCAGACCCTCAGCGGGGTCGAAGTCGTGATCGTGGACGACTGCAGCAAGGACCGGTCCTACGAGGTGGCCCGGGAGCTCGAAGCGGCGAACCCGGGGCGGGTCCGCGCCTTCCGGCTGCCCGAGAACAGCGGCGGCTGCGGCGCGCCCCGCAATCACGGCATCCAGCAGGCCGCCGGCACCTACGTCATGTTCCTGGACAGCGACGACGTCCTGGAGCGCAACGCCTGCCGCAACATGCTGGCCGCCGCCGAGCGCACCGGCTCCGACCTGGTCTCGGGCATGTGCGTGCGCGTGCACCTCGACAACCGCTGGGGCAAGACCACCGAGTGGTACCCGTGGATCTACGCGCGCACCCGCACGCTGGAGTCGATCACCGAGTACCCGGACCTGCTGGTCTACGACACCCTCTCCACGAACAAGTGCTACCGGCGCTCGTTCCTGCTGGAGCAGGGCCTGGAGTTCCCGGTCGGCATCCACTACGAGGACCTGCTGTTCTCGGCCCAGGCCTACGTCGCGGCCCGCCGCATCACGCTGATCCCCAACCACGTCTACTACTGGAACGTGGTCGAGAAGGCCGCCGCCAAGTCGATCAGCAACCGGCGCCACGAGATCGCGAACTTCGTCCACCGGATGGAGATCCACCGCCGGGTCGACAGGCTGCTGGCCGCCAAGGGCCACACCGCCATCAAGTCCGCCAAGGACGCCAAGTTCCTCAAGCACGACCTGGTGCTGCACCTGCGGGACCTGCCGCTGCTGAGCGACGCGTACCGCCAGGAGTTCGCCCGGCTCGCCAACGGCTACCTGGCCGGCATCGACCCGGGCGCGTACGAGCACGTCACCCACCTCCAGGCCATCTGCGCCTACCTGCTGGGCAAGGAGGACTGGAAGAACCTCCTCGCGGCCGCCGACGCGATGACCAACAAGGGCCGCCTCTCCTCCCCGCTGGCCGAGCGCGACGGGCGGATCTACTGGTGCGCCGGCCACCTCGACGACGCCGAGGGCCGCCGGATACTGGACGTCACCGACCAGGGCTTCCACACCGCGCCGCTGTCCTCCCTGGCCCTGGGCAACCGGCTGACCTCGTACGAGGACGACGGACGCGGCACCGTCACCCTCTCCGGCGCCGTCGTCAACCCGCTGGGCCGGATCGCTGAGGACGTCCCGCTGTCCGCCTCCCTGGAGTTCCGGGCCCGACGGCAGATCGGCGTGCGCTCCTTCAGCTTTCCCGTGGCAACCGTGCGCCACGCAGGCGACACGATCGAGTGGAGCACCACCGCCGACGTCGGCGGCACCGTCCGCCCCCTCGGCATCATCGACGCCGTCTGGGACGTACGCCTGAAGCTGACCGCCGGCAAGAACCGGATGACCACCCGCGTCTCGGTCGGCGGCGTGGACCTGGACTCCGCGGCACGCCTGCGGGTCCGCCCGCGCCTGACCCGGCTGGTCTCCGACCGCTTCGAGCCGGAGATGACCAAGAAGGGCAACCTCTCCTACGTCCTGACCGCCGAGGGCCCCGCCGCCGTCCGCACCCAGTCGCTGATCAGCAGCGCGATGCACGGCAGAACCGCCGGAGTGGTCAAGCGCAGCCTGCGCCGGGCCCTGAAGGCGCGCCGCAACATCGGCTCGGGCGAGCAGAAGGTGAAGGTCTACCACGAGGTCTTCTCGAAGCTGCCGGTCAAGAAGGGCACGGTCGTCTTCGAGAGCCACATGGGCAAGCAGTACAGCGACAGCCCGAAGGCCATCTACGAGGAGCTGGTCCGCCAGAACGCCCCCTTCGAGGCGATCTGGTCCTACGCGGGCGCCAAGCCCACCGGCTTCCCCAAGGAGGCCACGCTGGTCAAGCGCTGGAGCTGGCAGTACCTGCGGGCGCTGGCGCAGGCCGAGTACTGGGTCGACAACCAGGGCTTCCCGCTGGCGCTGTCCAAGCGCCCGGGGACCACGTACATCCAGACCTGGCACGGCTCCGCCCTCAAGCGGATGGGCTTCCACGAGCCCCGCACCAAGGCCCAGGGCAAGCCCGCGCAGGACCGCTTCCAGGCGGCCGTCAACCGCTTCGACCACTTCCTGGTCCGCTCCGAGCACGACGTCCGCACCCTCGCCAAGGGCTTCCGGCTCCGCGACGAGGTGCTGCTGCGCACCGGCTACCCGCGCAACGACGCCCTCGTCGAGGCGCACCTCGCCGAGGCGGACAGCGGGGAGCGGGTGCGCGGGCCGCTCGCCGCCGAGCTGGGCCTCGACCCCGACAAGCGGGTCCTGCTGTACGCGCCGACCTTCCGGGCCACCGCGGACGGCGCGGTGGAGGGATTCGAGTTCCCCTTCGACGTGGAGGAGTTCGCCGACCGGCTCGGCGACCGCTGCACGCTGCTGGTGCGCACGCACTACCTCAACAGCGTCTCCCTGCCGCCGTCGGTCGCGGGCCGGGTGATCGACGTCTCCCGGCACCACGACATCACCCCGCTGCTGGCGCTCGCGGACGGGCTGATCACCGACTACTCGTCCGTGATGTTCGACTACGCGGTGCTGGACCGGCCGATGATCTTCTTCGCGTACGACTACGAGGAGTACCGGACCGACATCCGCGGCACCTACTTCGACCTGAAGGACAAGGCCCCCGGCCCGGTGGTGGCCACGGCGGACGAGCTGATGCAGGCCGTCGCCGCCTTCGACGAGGCCGATGCCAAGTACGCCGAGGCCCGCCAGCGGTTCCTCGCCGAGTTCGGCGAGTACGACCGCGGGGACGCCGCCCGCCAGATCGTCGAGAAGTTCTTCACCAGGAGCGCCAAGTGAGCCGGGACATCTTCATCGTCTCCAACAGCGTGGACGAGCTCGGCGGTGTGACCACCTGGTCCCACCAGATGGCCCGGCTGTTCACCGACCGCGGCCACCGCGTGCACATCGTCGGCATCGCCCCCGTCGCCGAGGAGATCCGGCAGAAGCTGCCCGCCGGCCTCCCGTACGAGACGACCACGCTGTACGAGACCCACCCGCCGAAGGCCCGCCGGCTGCACGGCATCAAGGGCCGCCTCAACGCCCCCGAGCGGCGCCGCCAGGCGGCCCGGCGGGCCGGCATGCGGGCCAGGGCCGAGCAGCTGAGCGAGATGTTCCGGGCGGCCGGCCCGGGCGCCGTCGTGATCGTCACCCAGGTCTGGGCGATGGAGTGGGTGGCCCTCGCCGACACCAAGGGGCTCTCCGTCATCGGCATGAGCCACGAGTCCTTCGAGGCCAGCCAGAAGTCCACCCGCGGCGACCGGGTCCGCCGCTGGTACCCGGAGGTCGACCGGCTGCTCGTCCTCACCCCGGAGGACGCCGACCTGTGGATCCGGGCCGGCATGGAGAACGTCGACAGCATGCCGAACCCGCTGCCGTTCATGCCGGACTCCCCCGCCCCGCGCACCGCGAAGGTCGTCGCGAGCGTCGGCCGCCTCGCCTTCGAGAAGGGCGTGGACCTGCTGCTCGACGCCTGGGCGGACGCCGCACCGCGCCACCCCGACTGGACCCTGCGGATCTACGGGGCGGGCACCGAGGAGGACACCCTGCGGGCGCACTGCGCCTCCCTCGGGCTGGACGACTCCGTGAAGTGGATGGGCAGCACCGACGACGTCCTGGGCGCGCTGAGCGGGGCCTCCGTCTTCGCCCAGGCCTCCCGGGCCGAAGGCTTCCCGATCACCCTGCTGGAGGCGATGGCGGCGGGACTGCCCGTGGCCGCGTTCGACTGCGCGCCGGGCGTGCGGGAGATCGTGCGGCACGGCGAGGACGGCCTGCTGGCCCGCCTCGGCAACACGATGGAGCTGGCCGGACACCTCGACACCCTGATGTCGGACGCCGACACCCGCGACCGGCTCGGCGACGAGGCCTTCCGCAGCGTGCGCCGCTACTCCAGCGCGGAGATCACCGACCGGTGGGAGAAGCTGTTCGCCTTCCTGGAGCGCTGACCGCCCGCACACCGTACGAAGCCGCCCGCCCCGGACCTGTTCCGGGGCGGGCGGCTTCGTGTGCGGCAGAGCCCCGTCAGACCGTGTGGGCGTCCTTGCGGCGGTCGCGGCCCGTGCCCGCGCGGTTGGCCTCCCAGCCCGCCCAGGCCGAGCTGATCATCTCGCGGACGTCGTGCCGCGCCTTCCAGCCCAGCTCCGCGGCGATCCGGTCGGCCGAGGCCACGACCTTCGCCGGGTCGCCGGGACGGCGCGGGGTGACCACCGGCGCGTACGTGTGCCCGGTGCCCTCGTTCAGCAGCTCGACCATCTCCTTCACGGAGACGCCCTCGCCGCGCCCGATGTTGACGGTGAGGTCCTTGTACTCGCCCGCCACGCCCCACTCGGCGAGCCTGCGGGCCGCCACCACGTGGGCGTCCGCCAGGTCCTCGACGTGGATGTAGTCGCGGATGCAGGTGCCGTCCGGGGTCGGGTAGTCGTCCCCGAAGATCCGGGCGCCCTCGCCGGCGTCGTAGCGCTCGAAGACCATCGGGACCAGGTTGAAGACCCCGGTGTCCGCGAGCTCGGGAGCGGCCGCGCCCGCCACGTTGAAGTAGCGCAGGCAGGCCGTGGAGATGCCGTGGGCCCTGCCCGCGGCCCGGACCAGCCACTCGCCGGCCAGCTTGGTCTCGCCGTACGGGCTCAGCGGCTTGCAGGGGGTCTCCTCGGTGACCGAGTCCACGTCGGGCATCCCGTACACCGAGGCGGAGGAGGAGAAGAGGAAGTTGCGGATGCCGGCCTGGGCCACCGCCGCGAGCAGGACCTGGAGGCCCTCCACGTTCTCGTGGTAGTAGTACAGCGGCTTCTCGACGGACTCGCCGACCTGCTTCTTGCCCGCCAGGTGCACCACGCCGGTGATCTTGTGCTTGGCGAGGGCCTCGTCCAGGGCCTTGCGGTCCAGCACCGAGGCCGTCACCAGGGGCACTCCTTCCGGTACGCGGTCCTCGCGGCCGGTGGACAGGTCGTCGAAGACCACGACCTGCTGCCCCGCGAGCAGCATCGCGCGGACGACGTGCGCGCCGATGTATCCGGCGCCACCGGTGATCAGAAACGTCATGCGTGTCTCCCGAGCTCTAGCGTGACCTGCGCGTGCGGGCGCGGTCGAGGCGGTTGCGTACGAAGGTCAGCGCGCCCCCGGCACCGGGGGCGAGGCGCAGCGCGAGCGCGCCGGAGGCCGTGCGGTAGGGCTGCGCCAGCAGAACACCGTACCGGCTGCTGGGCAGGGCCCTGCGGCGGAGCAGTCCGCCCAGGGGGCGCAGCGAGGTGACGGGGGAGCTCCCGTCGGCGCAGTCCACGCCGGCCCGGACGTCCCAGCTCTGCATCCCGCGCAGGCCCCGGCGGCGGCCCTCGGCGGCCAGCGCGGCGAGCCTGAAGGGGACCTCGGCGGTCCAGCCGTCCCCGTCGGCGGCGGGCCGCAGCTCCGCCGGGCGCACCAGGACGGGATCGCCGCCGGTGCGGGGCAGGAAGCTCAGCCGGACGGTCCGCGGGCCGGCCACGGCGAGCCGCCCGTACAGGTCGCGCACCCGGACCCGGACGGCCGCTCCCCCGGCGGGCCGGGCGTCGACGGTCAGGGGGAGCTCGGCGACGGGCAGGGCGGCGAGCCCGTCCAGCGGGACCGGCACCTCCTGGCTCCACACCGGCTCCCCCGCGGCGTCCGCGGCGTACGGCGGCAGCAGCCGGGCGGGCTCGGCGGCGAGGCCGGTCATCAGCCGCTCGACGTCGGCGGGCGGGGCCGCGGAGGCCAGCAGCACACGGGCGGTCCAGCGGGCGCGGGCGGGGGCCGCGTCGAGGTCGGCCGCGTCGAAGCCGGCCAGGTAGTCGCGCGTCAGGGTCCACCAGGCGGCCCGGTAGCCGGGGTCCTTGCCGAGCTCGCGCAGGTACATGCGCAGGTCGTAGTCGAGGAACTTCACCCGGCAGGCGTGCCCCAGCTCCGGGGAGGCCGCGGCGAGGATGTCGGCGGCGGTGCGGTGGGCCTCGACGCGGGAGCTCCAGTTCCCGATGTCCTTGCGGTCCAGGGAGATGGACACCTGGGCGGCGCTCCGGCGCACGTGCCACACGTAGACGAGGTCGCCGACGACCGCGATGCGGGGGGCGGCGGCCAGGACGCGGGAGGTGAAGACGAAGTCCTCGTAGACGAACCGGCCGTCGGGGAAACGGATGCCGTGCCGGTCCAGGAAGGCGCGCTCGTACAGCTTGTTGACGCAGAGGGTGTCGCGGACCAGCTCCGGCCGGTCGGCGGGCGTCTCGACGACCTCGCCCGGGGTGTAGAGCCCGGGCATCCACGGCACGTCGCGGCCCTCCGGCAGCTCGCGCCGGACGCACGCGCCGACCGTGACGGGGGCGCGGTGCTCCTCGGCCGCCCGGACCAGGGCCTCGGCCGCGCCCGGCGGCAGGACGTCGTCGCTGTCCAGGAAGAGGACGTACGGGGAGGTCGCGGCGGCGATCCCGTCGTTGCGCGGGGTGCCGCAGCCGCCGCTGTTCTCCGTACGGTGGACGACCTTCAGGCGCGGATGGGACGCGGCCAGCTCGTCCAGGACCCGCGCGGTCGCGTCCGAGGAGGCGTCGTCGACCGCGATGACCTCGGCGACCACCGGGCCCTGGGCGAGGGCCGAGGAAACGGCCTCGCCCACGAGCCCGGCGTCGTTGTACGCGATCACGACCACGGACACCGAGGGGGTGTCACTGCTGGAATTGCTGCTGCTCACCCGCAGGATCCTAGGCGAACGGCGTAAAGCCGGCTTCAATCCGCCGTGACGGACCTCCACGGCCGGCCCGGAGGGGACGGCCGTGGAGGGGGACGGATCAGAGCGGACGGATCAGAAGGGACGGAACTCGTCGTACTCCTGCTGGGCGGCGTCGCCGCGCTTGGCTTCCTTCTCCTTGCGGCGCTGGGTGGCCGGACGCGGGGCCTCCATGCGGTGGTCCTCACCGCGGCGGCCCAGCATCTCGGCGCCGGCCATCATGGTCGGCTCCCAGTCGAAGACGACCGCGTTGTCCTCGGAGCCGATGGCGACGCCGTCGCCCGCCTTGGCACCGGCCTTCTTCAGCGCGTCCTCGACACCGAGGCGGTTGAGCCGGTCGGCGAGGTAGCCGACGGCCTCGTCGTTGTTGAAGTCGGTCTGGCGGACCCAGCGCTCCGGCTTCTCGCCGCGCACGCGGTACACGTCCTCGGCCTCGTCGTAGGTGACGGTGAAGCCGGCGTCGTCCACGGCCTTCGGGCGGATGACGATGCGGGTCGCCTCCTGCTTGGGCGTGCGGGCGCGCGCCTTGGCCACGACCTCGGCGAGGAAGTAGGAGAGCTCCTTGAGGCCCGTACGGGCGACCGCGGAAACCTCGAACACCTTGTAGCCGCGGGCCTCCAGGTCCGGGCGGACCATCTCGGCGAGGTCCTGGCCGTCGGGGATGTCGACCTTGTTGAGCACCACCAGGCGGGGGCGCTTCTCCAGGCCGCCGCCGTAGAGCTTGAGCTCCTCCTCGATGAGGTCGAGGTCGCCGACCGGGTCGCGGTCCGACTCCAGGGTGGCGGTGTCCAGGACGTGCACGAGGACCGAGCAGCGCTCGACGTGGCGCAGGAACTCCAGACCGAGGCCCTTGCCCTGGCTGGCGCCGGGGATCAGGCCGGGGACGTCGGCGATCGTGTAGACGGTCGAGCCGGCGGTGACCACGCCCAGGTTCGGGACGAGGGTCGTGAAGGGGTAGTCCGCGATCTTCGGCTTGGCGGCGGAGAGCACCGAGATCAGCGAGGACTTGCCGGCGCTGGGGAAGCCGACGAGCGCCACGTCGGCGACGGTCTTCAGCTCCAGGACGATGTCGCCCGTGGTGCCGGGGACGCCGAGCAGCGCGAAGCCGGGGGCCTTGCGGCGGGCGGAGGACAGCGCGGCGTTGCCGAGGCCGCCGCGGCCGCCCTCGGCGGCCACGTACGTGGTGCCCTGGCCGACGAGGTCGGCGAGGACGTTGCCCTCCTTGTCGAGGACGACGGTGCCGTCCGGCACGGGCAGGATCAGGTCCTGGCCGTCCTTGCCGGAGCGGTTGCCGCCCTCGCCGGGCTTGCCGTTGGTGGCCTTGCGGTGCGGGCTGTGGTGGTAGTCCAGCAGGGTGGTGATCGCCTGCTCCACCACCAGGACGACGTCACCGCCGCGGCCGCCGTTGCCGCCGTCGGGCCCGCCCAGGGGCTTGAACTTCTCCCGGTGAACGGAGGCGCAGCCGTGGCCTCCGTTACCCGCGGCGACGTGCAGCTCGACGCGGTCCACGAAGGTGGTCATGGGTGTTCCTCCAGATACTTACGGGAATGTCCCGGACAGGCCTTGCTGCCCATTAAACGTTGTCTGTGTGACAACGCGCCGAGGGCGGACCTCTCTTCCCGGCATGCGCCAGGAGGAGTTGAGATCCGCCCTCGGGGTGTTACGAACGCGTGTGATTCAGCAGGAGCTGGATCAGGCGGCCGGAACGATGTTGACGACCTTGCGGCCACGGTGCGTACCGAACTGCACCGCACCCGGCAGCAGCGCGAACAGCGTGTCGTCGCCACCGCGACCGACACCCGCACCCGGGTGGAAGTGGGTGCCGCGCTGGCGGACGAGGATCTCGCCGGCGGAAACGACCTGACCGCCGAAGCGCTTCACGCCGAGCCGCTGAGCATTGGAATCGCGCCCGTTCCGGGTGGACGATGCGCCCTTCTTGTGTGCCATGTCTCAGTCCCTCTTACTTCGCAGCCGCGGGGATACCGGTGACCTTGATCGCCGTGTACTGCTGACGGTGACCCTGGCGACGGCGGTAGCCGGTCTTGTTCTTGTAGCGCAGGATGTCGATCTTGGCGCCCTTGTGGTGGTCCACGACCTCGGCCTGGACCTTGATGCCCGCCAGGACCCACGGGTCGCTGGTCACGGCGTCGCCGTCGACAACGAGCAGGGTCGAGAGCTCGACCGTGTCGCCAACCTTGGCAGTGGAAATCTTGTCAACCTCAACGATGTCGCCGACAGCAACCTTGTGCTGGCGACCACCGCTGCGCACGATGGCGTACACGCGGATCTCTCTCTCACTCGGGGCGGATACTCCTGAAGCCAGCCGCTCACGCGGGCCGGGGCCCACGGTGATCCGGAATGGACGAGCGGCCTCTCCCGTGTCCCGTCCGCTTGCGCGGAGAGTGCGGGAGGAAGGTGCTCAGGAGCGCGGCGCGCGCTGCACGGTAAACGTCCAGGACACGCCGACGGTCTAGGTTACGGGGCCGGTTCCGGAGGGTCAAACCGGGCCCCGCGCGCCCGTGGGGCCCCACCCTTCGGCGGGGCCCCGCGGACAGGGCGTCGATCAGGCCTCGGCCGGAGCCGAGACGGACGGCGGGGTCTGCTGCTCCGCCGCCGCGGTCTTCTTCGTCGCCCGCTTCGCGGCGGTCTTCTTGACCGTCGTCGTCTTCTTCGCAGCGGTCTTCTTCGTGGCCGCCGCCTTCTTGGCGGGGGCCTTCTTCGCCGTGGCCGCCTTCTTGGCCGGAGCCTTGCGGGTGGCCTTCTTGGCCGGCGCCGGGGCCTCGGCCTCGGCGTCCGCCTCGACTGCGGGCTCGGCCGCGGCCTCGGGCTCGACCGGAGCGGCGGCCTCGGCCGCGGGGGCCTCGACGACCACGATGGCGGCCTCCGCCGCACCGGCCGGTGCGGTGGCCCTGCGGACGGCACGGCGGCGCGGACGCGCCGGGGCGGCCTCCACGACCGGCTCCGGCTCGACGACCGGCTCCGGCTCGACCACGGCCGGGGCGGCCGGCTCGGGCTCGGCGGCGGCCTCCACGACCGGCTCCGGCTCGGGCTCCGCCTCGACCACGACCTCCACGACCGGCTCGGGGGCCGGGGCGGTGGCCTTGCGGGTCGCCCGGCGACGGGTACGGCCCTTCGGCGCGGCCTCCTCGGCCACCGGAGCGGCCTCGACCGTCTCCACGGCCTCCACCGCCTCGGCGGCGGCCTCCACGGCCGGCTCCAGCACCGTGTCGGCGGGCTCGGTGACCGGCTCGTCCACGACGACCGGGGTCACCGGCGCCGGGGCGGCCTGCCGCTCACCACCGCCGCGCGGGGTGCCCGCCGGAGCGGTCGCCTTGCGGGTGGCGCGGCGACGGTTGCGCCGCCCGCTGATGCCCGCCGCGGCCTCGGCCTCGGCCGGGCTGCTGTACAGCTCCTCACCCGGGACGAACTCCGGCTCCGGCAGCGCCCGCGGCGCGGCGGCCTCGGCGGCCACCTCCGCCTCGGTCTCGGCCTCCAGCACCTCGGCCTCGACGGTCTCGACCGTCTCCAGCTCGTGCTCGTGCTCCAGGGCACGGCCGCCGCGGCGCTTGGCGCGCTTGCCGTTGCCGCCGCCGCCGACCGCGGCCGGGGTGTCCATGTGGACGATGACACCGCGGCCGTTGCAGTGGACGCAGGTCTCGGAGAAGGACTCCAGCAGGCCCTGGCCCACCCGCTTGCGGGTCATCTGGACCAGGCCCAGCGAGGTGACCTCGGCCACCTGGTGCTTCGTGCGGTCGCGGCCCAGGCACTCCAGCATCCGCCGCAGGACCAGGTCGCGGTTGGACTCCAGGACCATGTCGATGAAGTCGATGACGACGATGCCGCCCAGGTCGCGCAGCCGCAGCTGGCGCACGATCTCCTCGGCCGCCTCCAGGTTGTTCCGGGTGACGGTCTCCTCGAGGTTGCCGCCCTGACCGGTGAACTTGCCGGTGTTGACGTCGATGACGACCATCGCCTCGGTCTTGTCGATCACCAGGGAGCCGCCCGAGGGCAGCCACACCTTGCGGTCGAGCGCCTTGGCGAGCTGCTCGTCGATCCGGTACGTCGCGAAGACGTCCACCTCGGAGGTCCAGCGGGACAGCCGGTCGGCCAGGTCCGGGGCCACGTGGGACACGTAGCCGTGGATGGTCTCCCACGCCTGGTCACCGCTGATGATGACCTTGGAGAAGTCCTCGTTGAAGATGTCGCGCACGACGCGGACGGTCATGTCCGGCTCGCCGTACAGCAGGCTCGGCGACGAGGTCGTGATCTGCTTCGACTTCTTCTGGATGTCCTCCCACTGCGCCTGCAGACGCTCGACGTCGCGGCGCAGCTCGTCCTCGCTCGCGCCCTCGGCGGCGGTGCGCACGATGACGCCCGCGTCCTCGGGGACGATCTTCTTGAGGATGGTCTTCAGGCGCGCGCGCTCGGTGTCGGGCAGCTTGCGGCTGATGCCGGTCATCGAGCCCTCGGGCACGTAGACCAGGTAGCGGCCGGGCAGCGAGACCTGGCTGGTCAGGCGGGCGCCCTTGTGGCCGATCGGGTCCTTGGTGACCTGCACCAGGACCGACTGGCCGGACTTGAGGGCGGACTCGATGCGGCGCGGCCCGTTGGCCATGCCGAGCGCCTCGAAGTTGACCTCGCCGGCGTACAGGACGGCATTGCGGCCCTTGCCGATGTCGATGAAGGCGGCCTCCATCGACGGCAGCACGTTCTGGACCTTGCCCAGGTAGACGTTGCCGACGTACGAGGTGGCCTCTTCCTTGTTGACGTAGTGCTCGACGAGCACGTTGTCCTCGAGGACGCCGATCTGGGTGCGCTCGCCGGCCTGGCGGACGACCATCACGCGCTCGACGGCCTCACGACGGGCCAGGAACTCGGCCTCGGTGATGATCGGCACGCGGCGGCGGCCCTGCTCGCGACCCTCGCGGCGGCGCTGCTTCTTCGCCTCCAGGCGGGTCGAGCCCTTGATGGACTGGACCTCGTCGGACGGCTCGGCCTTCTCGCGTGCCGGGCGCGGCTCGCGGACCTTGACGACGGTGCGGACACCGTCCTCCTCGCCCGCCTCTACCTCGGCGGCGTCACCGCTGCGGCGGCGACGGCGACGGCGACGGCGGCTGGAGGAGGAACCGAGGGCCTCTTCGGCCTCCTCGTCCTCTTCCTGCTCGGCCTCCTCGTCGGCGGCCTCGGCCTCCTCCTCGGCGGACTCGTCGAGGTCGGCGGCCTCACCGCGACGGCGGCGACGGCCACCACGGCGACGGCGGCGCGAGGGGCGGTCGCCCGACTCGTCACCCTCCTCCTCGTCGAGCTCGGCGGCCTCGGCCTCCGGCTCCTCCTCGGCGGACTCCGCCTCGGCCACGACGTCGGCCAGGGTCACGGGCTCGGCGGCGCCACGACGGCGACGGCGACGACCGGCAGGCTGGGCGGCGACGGGGGCCTGGACCTCGGCGGCCTCGGCCTCTTCCCCGGCCTCTTCCTCCTCGGCCTCCTCGGCGGCGGCAGCGGCCGCGGCGGCGAGGGCGGCGGTCTCCGGGGTCTGGAACATCGGCTCGGCGAAGACCGGGGCCTGGAAGACGGCCACGGCCGGACGTGCGGCGCGGCGGGCGGCACGGTTCGGGGCGGCGGGCGCCTCCGGCTCGGCGGCGGCCTCGGGCTGCGCCGGGGCGGCGGCCGGGGCGGCGGCACGGGTGGCGCGGCGACGGCCCCGCTTGGGGGCGTCAACGGCGTCGGCGACGGTGACGGCGCGGGTGGCGGCCCTGGGGGCCTCCTCCACGGCCGGGACCTCCTCGGCGGGCTCCTCCGCCGGGGCCGGGGCGGCCTCGGCGGCA